>QZJR01000030.1 GCA_003599365.1 Deltaproteobacteria bacterium
CAGCCTGGTCTGGGCGGTTTCAAGGGGGGGACTCCATCCCCAACATCGTTATTCTGTCTACATTTACCAGTTCCTCGTCAGTTCATCTTGAGGCATAACAATTATTGAACTGCAAGTTATATTTTGTAAAAATTCTAAACCTATAAATATTTATTGTCAATCAGAATCTGGCGGAATCTTACAATTTCAACAAATTATATTTACTTGTATTTTCGATTAGTTGCAATCTTAATAGTGTCATAAACATTCATTGGGCCTCGAATAATTTGTTGCAAAATTAATGTTATATTGTATATAACTAAATCATTAGAATCATTATTAGGGGGACAATATGAACAAGGAGATGGATGTCTTTAGGGATTTTCAAACGTTTCTTTCGGAATCGGGGACTGTTCCCGAAAATAAGACCAAATTCTATATTCACTGGGTACAAAGGTTTTTGAAATTCTGCAATTATGAACTTGACAATATCAACACGGAACGCGTGTCCCAATATCTGGATTCACTGGATGCTGATGAAAAGATTGCGGACTGGCAGGTGAAACAGGCTGCCGATGCAGTCATCCTCTATGTTGAACAATACCTTAAGAAGCCGCTACAACAGATCACCTCTTTAGCGGAAAATTCCAGGTCAAATTCTACAGCTCAAAAGGTAACCCTTTCATGGGAACACATACTGGAGGAGGCAAAAAACCTTATCCGTCTCCGACACTACTCAATAAGCACAGAAAAGACATATCTTGGGTGGATAGTACGTTTTAAAACATACATGAAGGATTGTGAGCCACATCTACTTGAAGCAAATGATGTGAAAAACTATCTCACCCATCTTGCTCTTCATGGACGTGTTTCCGCATCAACCCAAAATCAGGCATTCAATGCCCTTTTGTTCCTGTACCGCCATATTTTACACAAAGATATGAATGATCTTACATCTGTGGCAAGGGCAAAACGTAAGGTAACCCTGCCTGCTGTTTTGAGTAGAGACGAAGTGAAAAGGCTTCTGTCTTTCCTCAACGGGCAGTATCTCCTTATGGCACAACTCATGTATGGATGCGGGCTTCGCCTTATGGAGTGTCTCCGCTTAAGAATAAAAGATGTTGATTTTGAAAACGATCTCCTCGTGGTTCGTTCCGGCAAGGGGGAAAAAGACAGGGCATTGACAATACCGGAAAAGATAAAAGAAGAACTAGCTAAATATGTGGCATCTGTCAAGGAGATATATGAACAGGATGTGAAGATTGGATACGGCGAGGTATCTCTCCCCGGTGCTTTGGAAAAGAAATACCCTGGTGCTGCACGGGAATGGGCATGGCAGTGGATGTTTCCTGCCCAGAAATTGTCCGTTGACCCACGAACCGGAAATGTAAGACGGTGGCATATCCATCCTGCTGCCATTCAGCGTGCACTAAAAGGAGCTGTTGTGAAAGCGGGGCTACCGAAAAAGGCAAGCTGCCACACATTGCGTCACAGCTTTGCTACCCATCTCCTTGAAGCTGGACAAAATATCAGGACGATTCAGGAGCTTTTAGGGCACAAGCATGTAAATACAACCATGATTTACACACATGTTATACGGAAGAAACCATCTGAGGTAAGGAGTCCCCTGGACGCTTTGTAAGACTGTGTAAGTAATTAATAGGAGGAGAGCTTTATTGAAAAAAGCACCCCTTTTCGCTTTAGCATGAAATTTTTCAGGAGGAGCGAATTAGTTCACACTGAAAAATTCCCTTTTCCGCTCTCTGGTGCAGGTTTTTTGACCCATCTATGACTCGCTCCAGGCATTTTCAGGAACTCACCCTTCGGGCTCAAACAGCTGAAAATGCTTATCTTCCGCTTCGTCAAGACGGGTACCCCAAAAATCCTGCTCATGATCGCTCCAAAGGAAATTTTTCATTTTTCAGGAGGAGCGAATTAGTACCGCTCTGCGCTGCCCAGCACATTCTTGTTCTTTTCAATGATCATCTTCATGAGCTCATCGCGGGCAGGCCCTAAGTATTTGCGCGGGTCGAATTCAGCCGGTTTTTCATTGAATATTTTACGGATCATGGCTGTAACAACCAAACGCCCGTCGGAATCTATGTTGATCTTGCAGACAGCAGATCTTGCCGCCTTTCTCAACTGATCCTCGGAAATACCAACAGTATCTGCCAGTGCTCCACCATTACTATTAATAAGGTCAACGTATTTGGATAGGACGGAACTGGCTCCATGTAAAACAATGGCGAAACCAGGAATTCGTTTTTCGATTTCCTCAAGGATGTCAAAGCGCAGAGGCGGCGGGGTCAAAACTCCTTCTTTGCTGAGGGTGCACTGCTCCGGCTTGAATTTATAAGCGCCATGAGAGGTCCCTATTGAAATTGCAAGAGAGTCAACGCCGGTCTTCTTTACAAAATCTTCAACCTCTTCGGGCTGAGTATAAGTAGACCTGTCTCCAACTACGTCGTCTTCGATTCCGGCCAGTATGCCGAGCTCACCCTCAACAGTAACATCGAACCTGTGGGCATATTCGACGACCTTCCTGGTTAGTTCAACATTTTCATTATAAGAAAGGTGGGAGCCGTCGATCATTACCGAAGAGAATCCGCTTTCAATACAGGAAACACAGAGCTCGTAACTGTCACCGTGGTCAAGGTGAAGAGCTATGGGAATACTGTAGCCAAGCTCCCGTGCCATTTCCACAGCACCTTTTCCCATGTTGCGGAGAAGGGTGGCGTCAGCGTAGTTACGGGCGCCCTTAGAGACCTGGAGGATTACCGGAGACCCTGATTGACCGCACCCGTTGATAATAGCCTGAATCTGCTCCATATTGTTAAAGTTATAAGCAGGGACGGCATATCCGCCATCCATGGCTTTTTTAAACATTTCACGTGTGTTGACAAAGCCTAGTTCTTTATAGCTTATAGCCATGACAGTCCTCCTCTCTTTTTTATGTCAGGTAGATAGACTGAAGGCGGAAGACTGTTAGGACACTTCGGTCTTCAGCCTGAATACCTGAGCGGTCACGTTTTATCTATGTATCTTTTTCCATTCTGGATTCTGTCTCCTGAATAGTTACTAATATATAACTAAACATACAAACATATCAAGGAATTTCACCTGTTTCTGTCAAAAAATTTCCGCTGCCAAAACTTCCTTGACAAAAATGCAATCTATAAGATAAAACAATATAAAGGTTTCATTAAATAATTATTCCGAGTTTTTTCAATAGGTTTATTAAGGTCTATGGGATGAAACTGACCATAAAGCGAAAGTTGCTCTTTAGTTATATGGCTATGGTTCTATTGACTGTTCTGGCCAGCACTTATGCTGTAATCAGTTTGCAGAACCTGAATAAGCTGGCATACACCATAATCAGTCAGGATTTTATGGCACTTGAAACCAGCAAGACGATGATGGATGCCCTGCTTGCCCAGGAGAGCGCCGAAAAAAAATATCTGATCCTTAAAGACCCATCCCTTGCAGAGATATTCTGGACACGAAGCCAGGAATTCAGTAACAGAATGAAGAATCTCAAAAAAAATCGTCTTTCCGGTATGACTATTATGCTTTCAAAACTGGCATCGCTCCATACTCAATATGATGAGATATTCCATCAGGAAATAGCGCTGGTCCAAGAAAATCGTGTTGAGGATGCGTTAAATGTCTCTGAAAGGGATGGCAAAAAAATCATAGATGATATTGCATCGTATCTCCGTGGCATCCAGAATAAGGCTGAAAAGGACATTGATACGCGAATGAACCTTATTAAGTCACGGGGCATCGAGGCATCCAGGATGACAGCCATTCTCAGCGGTATAAGTCTTATTGCAGGATTGTCTCTTGCCTTTATGATTACCCATAATATTTCCATACCCCTCAAGAAGCTTGAAAAAGGGACAGGAATGATTGCCGAAGGACGGTTCGATTATGACCTTACCATTAACCGCCATGACGAAATAGGCAGCTTAGCCAGCGCCTTTACTTTCATGGCCGGACGTCTCAAGGTACTCGAGGCGCTTAATCTCGATGCGTCTCCTCTGACCCGTCTTCCCGGTAATATTGCAATAGAGAAAGAGATTGAAAAGCGTCTGTCAGAGAAAAAAAGCTTCTCCCTATGCCATGTGGATCTTGATAACTTTAAGCCCTTTGCGGATAAATACGGTTATGCCTGGGCCAGTGAGGTTATCAAAGAAGTCGCCGATATCCTGACGAATCAGACAAAGACCTCAGTTCAGGAAGAGGACTTCATCGGGCATATCGGGGGTGATGATTTTGTTTTTATTTCCGAACCTAAGAGGTCAGAACAGATATGTAAACAGGTTGTTTCAGAGTTTGATCGGCATATCTCGAGATTTTACAGCGATAAAGACAGAGAGAAAGGGTTCATCATCGGGAAGGACAGAAAAGGTGTTCAGCAAAAATTTCCTCTCCTTACCGTGACGATTGCTATTGTGACCGATGACGGGACTCGTTTTAAAAACCCCCTTGACATGGCGAAGATGGCTGCAGAGTTAAAGGAGTATGCAAAAACATTACCTGGCAGCAACTATGTGAAGTTCCCGGAACATGCCTGACACAAGGAATGGCGATATGTATAAAAAAAGATGGTTTGTCCTTTCCCTAATGATTATGTTTTTAATGTCCTGCGCTTCTGCTGTGCCAATCTCTCCTGACAAAACCGTTTACCCTCCGAAGACAGTTCCGGTGATTAAAGAGAAGGACATAGTTGATATATCTATGTCCGACACGGATCTTTTTCATGATGCTGTTTCATATTTGGGCAACATTGAGGTGACGGCTGACTATTTGAGAGCGAGATCAGAATTTGAACTGTTAGTAAAAACCTATCCTAAGAGCAAATGGCGCAACCTTTCTGAAACATTTATCAGGATCATTGATGACATAAAGGCATACCAGGCAAAGAGCATATCTGATCAATTGCTGCTTGATAAAGCCCAGGCAGATAAGGGAAGGCTTCTTCAGGAAAGTGAGCAGTTGAAAAAAGAGATTCGGTTGTTGAATGATAAACAGCAGACTGAAATTACCAGGCTTCTTCAGGAAAATGAGCAGTTAAAGAAAGATATCCAGCTTTTGAAAAATTTGGAGATTCAATTACAAAAAAGGGAGAGGACGCTCCGATAAATAGCTTATCCATGTACCTCGTTCATGTGTACACACTCTCTCCCCTTGCGTGGTCTAACCACAGCAAGGGAATACCGATCCAGATCAATGTATTTCCTCGCTACCTTTAGAACATCATCAGCCGTTACCTCGGATATCTTTCCTGGATACTCCATAAAATTAGAGAATCCCAGACCATATCTTTCACCAAATGCCATAGTAGCTGCCTTGGCAGAATTTGTCTGTAACCCGATCTCGAAACTGCCCAGAATATATCTCCTTGCCCGTTCTAACTCCGCAGAGTCTATTTTCTTCTCTCTAACCTTTTTAAGCTCCTTCTTTATGCCATCGATGGCCATATCCAGTTTTTCAGGGCTGGTACCGATATAAACCCCCATAAAACCAGGATCTATACCATCCTGGAAGAAAGAGGCGACAGCATATGCCAGACTCAGTTTATCCCGTAGTTCCATAAAGAGCCTTCCCCCCTGTCCTGACAAGACTGTGTTCAGAATTTCCAGAGCGTATCTGTCAGGGCTGTATATTGTTGTTCCCAAAAATCCCAGGACAAGATGGGCCTGTTTTTTATCCTTGTACACCTCCACATTTTTAATGGATTCTGAGGGAACCTCCTTCAAGATTTTTGGGATTTTAAAGTTAGTGGCTGCAAAATCCTTAAAGGATTGTTTCACCTTTTTAATTGTGTCTTCTGCCCTGACATCGCCTACTATACTTAAAACCAGGTTTTTTGGACTGGCATAAGTTCTATAATAATCTGTCAAATCATCCCGGGTCATATTGATTATGGATTTCCTGGTGCCCAGTATATTCATCCCATAAGGGTGATAATTGTATATAGTTTTGGCAAAGATGTTAAAGGTATAAGAGGCAAGATTGTCTTCTTGCTGCTTCAGGGCTGCGAGTATATCCGTCCTCTCCTTCTCTAATTCAGCCTTATCAAAGGTGGGATTGATTATGATGTCAGCAAAGAGTTTTAACCCCCTGTCAAAGAATCTGCTCAAAATTTCAGAGGTTAAACCAAAACTGTTCCTGCCTGAAAAGCCATGGATACTCCCTGCCATGGATTCAATCCTTTGGGCGATCTCAAGGGCATTATGACCCTTGGTTCCCTTGGTAATCATCCCTGCCATGAAGTTATTTACCCCGTTCAATTTCTTCTTTTCAAATCGCAGCCCTCCTAAAAAAACTGCTCTCATTGCAACAATGGGGGTAGAATGATCTTCCTTAATCAAAAGGGTCATACCGTTTTCCATAGTTATTTTTTCTATCTGTTCTACCCCTTTTGTACAGGGTTTTGAATAGTGATGCCTTAATCTACTCTCTTCCTTTGAAGCGATATCCTTGATTGCGTCTTCGTTTATGTTGTCTCCATCGCCATCAGGCAGTAGAAACACGGCCGTTAGGTTTTTATTGTTTAGATACCTTTTGGCCACTCTCATAATGTCCGGGCTTTTAACCTTAGATATCAGGTTGATATATTCCTTTTCAAAATCTATGTTCTCTGCCACTACGTGAAAATGTCCTAATTGTCTGGCCTGTCCCTGGACTGTTTCCTTGCCATACAGAAATTCACTTTCGATATTCAATTTGGCCTTTTCTAATTCATCCTCGCTTATCTTTTCGGACTTTAATCTATATGTCTCCTCTAATATAGCTGCCAGGGCATCCCTGGATTTCTCCCTTTCCAGTATGCCGGTTATAGCTAAAAGCCCCGGTTCCTTAGGTATAAAACTATAGGAATATATGTTATATACAAGTTCCTTCTGGTCTTTTACCTCCCTGAATAACCTTGAAGAGTCACCGTTGCCCAGTATAAAGGAGAGGACATCGAGGGCTGGCGTATCTCTGTGGTTGATGCCTGGGATATGGAATGCCGCGCTCATGTAACCTTCCATTACGTTATCAATCATAACGCTGCTTCTTATAATTTTCTGAGGCAATTCCTGAACTCTGCTCCGGCCGGCTCCTCGATTTGAAGTAAAATCTTTAAATGCCATTTCTATCTTAGGAGATATAGTATTGCTGTCAATATCTCCAACTACTATAAGGGTAATATTACTTGGGGTATACCATTTCTTATAAAAATCCATAAGATTGTCTCTGGTGAAACTCTTTACCGTATCTTCGAAACCGATTATCGGGCGACGGTATGTATGCGATTCGTAACTGGTGGAGAAGAGGGCTTGCGTCAACTTTACCATAGGCTGGTCCTCGCACCGCTTGATCTCTTCCATGATCACTTCCTTCTCTTTTTCCAGCTCTATCGCGTCAAAAGAAGGATGCCTTACAGCATCGGAGAGTACGTCAAGCCCCATGTCGAAGAATCTGCTGGCTATTACTATATGATAGACCGTTTCATCAAATGATGTGTAGGCATTGATCTCTCCACCCGATGCCTCTATCTCATAGGCAATCTCTCCCACTCCCCTCTTCTCTGTGCCCTTAAAGAGCATGTGCTCTATTACATGGCAGATACCGGCTTTCTCATCTGTCTCATCACTACTGCCAACCTTTATCCAGACCTGGAGGGCAACTACAGGGGCAGAACGGTTTTCTTTGAAGATAACCGTCATACCGTTTTTCAATTTGGATTTTTGATAATCTTTCAAGTTCTATAACCTCAACAATCTTTTGGCATTCTCACCATATATCTTGTTAATCTCCTCCTGGGAAAGACCGCAGTTCTCTATCTGTTTCCTATATCTCCTCTGGTCTATCAGAGGATGGTCGGTGCCAAATAGAATTTTATCGGGGCCGATTATCTTTACCGCAACAGGATATATTTTGTGAGTGTATAAAAATATAGATGCTGCAGTATCGTAATACACCCTTTCCGCAGCCTTTGCTACCTCTGGCATCAATTCATAAAAGAGGAATCCCCCTCCCCAATGAGCCATAATAATATCTATATCAGGACATGAAAGGATAAAATCATAATACTGCCTGATCTCTGTTTTCGCTTTTCCCACGTAGTAATGACCTACAGTCTCATTGGCATGGACCATAATCGGGATATTGAGACCCTTTGCCGCTTCTACGATCGGACGCATAACCTTTTCGTCATCTATCGCCACCCTATGAGCCTCTGTAACTATCTCACCAACACCTTTCAAGCCCAATCCAACACATCGCTCAATCTCTTTAACGGTCTTGCCTCTATCCTTTAACTGAATAGAAGCGAAACCTATAAGCCTGTCAGGGTATCTTTTAACAGATTCCAGGAGGTAGTCATTCCCATCCTTACAGAGTCCTTCATCTGACCATGTAAACCCACACACTACACTTTTGTCCACCCCTGACTGATCCATAGAGGCTACTAATTCTTCAGCGCCTATCATGCCGGCCTTCTTTGATTCTCCCAGCATATTGGACCGCTGTCCGCCAAATAATAAGCGGAAAAGAGGGTCCTTTTTCCGATACTTATCCAGATTGTTCCTCACCTCTTTGGAGAATATATGGGTATGGAAGTCTATTATCATATACCCCCTCCATCCGGTGATTCTTCATAGCGGGCCAAAGTGAATATCAAATCTGCCGATCTATTAAGGTATGCCAGTATCTTATCGTTGAGCAAAATATTATCTTCCTTTAACCCTACAGCCCTCCTTTCTCCCCTTCTTATTATGGTACGGGCCATGTCCAGAGATGCAGAGGCCAGGGATGCTCCTGGAATGATAAAGCTTTTAGGCAACTTTATCTTATCCTCCATCTCTTCAATAAGGTTTTGTAATTCCTGTATGTCCTCTTCTTCAATCTTCTTCTTCAACTTTCCATAATCCTTCGGATCGGTGGCCAGTTCTCCCCCTATCACAAAGAGCATTTCCTGAACCTTATAGATAATCTCCTTAACTCTCTCATTCTTGGAAAGGGCTCTGGCAAAACCCAGTGTAGAATTGGCCTCGTCCAGGGTGCCGTAGGTTTCAGGTCTCGGATCGGATTTGCGTATTCTCTGACCATACAGCATACTGGTGTATCCTTCATCGCCTTTTTTATTAAACAGCTTCATAAATCCTCCCTATCTCCTTCTTTCTACTGTATACTGATCTTTCCATAAACACCATCATACCCTGGTATAACCTTCAGCTTTCCTTCTCTTGCCTTCATGATTCCTTCTAAGATATTTGGTTGGGTAAGCCCGGTCAATTCATCCCTGGATAGATATAAAAGGATGTTGAACTCATTCCCCCCCTTTGCGATCATTTTTCCATACTCTCTTCTTACTTTGACTGTATTTACACCGCATCCCAGCACTTCGGCGATAATTTCCTCCAGTGGGACCAGATGCCTGGCAGGGATTGCCCCCTCCGGCAGAAAACCCTTAGGGCGATCCGAGAGGGCCTCTACACGGTGCATTACCCCGATAGTAAGCCCTTTTTTGCACACCGGACATATATTGCCGTTATTTTTACTCTCCCCTGGAGAAAAAAGAATACCGCAGTTTCTGTGTCCATCATAGTGATATTTCCCCTCCTCAGGAAAGAATTCTACGGTAAAGAGCAGCTTACTGCGATCCTTTTCTCTCATGCACTTTATGATTTGATTATAGTTTAAATCACAATTAAAAACATTTGCCTCCCTGCCTATTTTGGCGGGTGAATGGGCATCGGAGTTGGAAATCAGGGCGATTCTGTCCAAGGCGGAAAGTCTCCAGTTCATCTCCGGGTCAGAAGACAAACCGGTTTCGATAGCATGTATGTACTTGGATTGTTCCCCGAAGCACTCCTCCATAGAATCAAAACCTGAGTTAGCCCCGAAAAGAGAGAACCAGGGAGTCCATGCATGGGCAGGTACAAGAAAGCACTCTTCTGATGTATCCAATACCAGCTTGACCAGGTCTTTGACATGGAATCCAAAGGTGGGTCTGCCGTCGGAACTGAGCTTGCCCCTTCTTTCCAATTTTGCGTTTATATTCTCCACTACCTCTAAAGTAGGGGCAAAGATGAGCGTATGAATCTTGCGGAGCTTCCCCGCCTGAGAGAAAATATTGCTTACCTCGGCAGTCAAGACAAAGCTAACGTTTTTGCTTCCGTTCTTTAAGGTTAGAAGATTACCATCAGAAGGTTCAAGTTTCGTTTTAAGTTCAGCAAAGTATAAGGGATGAGTGAAGTCTCCAGTCCCCAACACGGTGATTCCCTTTATCTCTGCCCACTTGCCAAGGGTTTCAACTTCCATATCCTTGCTTGTTGCTCTGCTATATCTGGAATGGACATGGAAATCTGCTATGAATCTCATACCCCTCTTCCCAGGGTTACTGTTATATAATCTTCACTAAAAACTTTCTGTTTCTTGGACCATCAAACTCGCAAAAGAATACCGACTGCCAGGTTCCCAGTACCAATTTCCCGTCCTCTACAATGATAGTTTCGGAAGACCCCACCAGACTCGTTTTTATATGGGCATCTGAGTTGCCCTCTGTATGGCGATACCTGTCATCAGGAGGGATAAGATTTTCAAGTTTTATCAGAATATCTTTTGGGACATTAGGGTCAGCATTCTCATTTATAGTAACAGCCGCTGTGGTATGGGGAACAAAGATACAACAGATTCCATTTCTCACCTTGCTGTCGGTAACTGCCTTTTGAATCTGATGGGTAATGTCCAGCATCTCTGTCCGTCGGCCGGTTTTGACTGAAAATGTCTGCATCTTCCATGTCCTCCTCTTGAAAAACTACCAATAGTGTCATTTCGCTCGAATCCTTGAATCCTTGACCCCTTGAATCCTTTTCATCAACCAACTCTTTGGGTGATGAACCACCTGTATCTACGTTTTCTAGCATAACTTTTAGACAAGGGTTAGTCAAACCTTTTTTAATCAAAAAATCACAGGCATTCTTATACCGGTTGACATCCAGGCACTATATCTTGGGGTAGTTTCTACTTGACACACAAGCCCCTTTCCGCTATCTTTTCACTTTGCTACCACCAGAGGCTGATGCTTAAGGTTTTTGGTGGGGGTATAGGTAAAAATTGCCAAAGCATTCAGTCGTATGTTTTTGTGATTGCATCCACTTTGACCCCTGCAAATGCTCCTCAAAAGCCTGCCCCAGAGAGCAGTAATCAGGTGACAGATGCTGAACAGGTTCAGCTAAAAAACTCGTTACAAAAGAGACTACGACAAATGAAGACATCATAAAAGAGCTTAAGGCTTATAAAAATTATTGAACCCCGGCGATGTCTTTGTATTCTTTGTAGCGAGCCACGGAACAGTGGATGAGGGAGAGTATTTTCTTATCACATCCAATGTAGGCTCAACTAGAACAGAAAAACTAAAGACAGATGCCATAGCAGGGCTTGCTGATTATGTGGACAATGAAGTGCCTGTACTTGCGGAAAAAGTCTTCAAAAAAGCTCAGTATCCCACAATCTCCATAAGCGGGCAGGCATTTCCGATAGGTAAAACAGTAAAATGAGTCTTATTACCCAAGGAGGATAGATGTCAATAATATCGCGCATGCTTACAATTGTTCTAATAATGCTTATCTTCGCTGGAAATGCTTTTACCGGAGAAGAAGATCAGCCTAAAAAAACTTCTGACTATCAGACTCTTCTAAAACGGGTTATGAATTTCGACCTAACTGTGGATTTCAAGGCATTAAGGCTTTCCTATGCGGAAACTGCAGACTATAACCCTTACGGAGACGATAAGGTAAAAAAAGCTGAGATGTTTGAAGCTCTAAGAAATAAGGAATATGAAAAGGCTGTTTCTGCTGCTCAGACAATACTTGAAAAGAAGTTTGTTGATATCGAAGCCCACTTTGTCTGCAGCATCGCTTTTCGTGAGATGAAAAATTCCGAGCGATACAATTTTCATCACTTTGTTACACAAGGGCTTGTTGACTCGATACTCGACTCGGGAGATGGGAAGACTCCTGAGACTGCTTTTATAGTTATTGAAACAGGCGAGGAGTATACGCTGCTCGGAATGATAGGTTTCGAGGTTGTCCGTCAGAGCCTCATAAAATCGAATGGGCACAGTTATGACAAAATGGAGACTAAGCATCGGAAGACCGGCAAGCCTGCCATATTCTTTTTTAATGTGGATATACCGTTCAATTGGCTGAATAAACAATTCAAAAAGTAATCGCAGTGAGGTTATAAAAAGAGATTAACAATGGGAATATGGATTGTCATAATTATTTCTGGTATCTGCGCCGTGTTCAGTTTCTATATGGCATTCCTTGCATTCAGAAACGGCGACAGTAGCGCTTTTTTATTCTCAAGCTTTGGACTGTTTTTCGGGATTCCGTTCATAATCTCACTGATCAAGGCTTTTTCAAAGAGGGGCGCACTCAAGCCCGAGCCTCAGCCCGTAAGATTTGTTCCTCACTGGTTTATGATGACTGCTATAATCGTTACAGGGCTTGTTGTAATAGTTTCAATATTGATAAGCATTATAAGGGCTGTCAGATGAGAGCGGAACAAAGACAGCGATGAATCCAAGTTTACATCACCTAAGAGTTTATAAATCTAAAACAGTAACCGGAGCAGTGAAATGATAAACAGATTATCTTTAGTATTTTTAGTCTCTGTGGCTATTTTATTAAGTTCAAATATAGCTTATGCTCAACCCCTGAAATCTTCAGGGCTTGATATGATTGAGCCTGACGAATATGAAATTTTTAATGCAGTTCTTGATGAATATGATGCTTTTGTCTCGCTTGAGAAAACAACTATATCTGAAAGGAGGATAGATAATGCCGCTGTTACGCATTTGAAGCAATCGTACGTGCAGATTGATAATTATCTGGCTGACGACTTTAATAAGAAAAACAGCAGATCATATGAGCTTGAAAAAAGATTCTCTAAAAAGAGATATTTCATGGATGAATCGTATTCAAGTTTTCCGGGCAGAGGCAAGGAAAGCATAAAAATATCGAGGGCAGGCTTCAATAAAGAAAAAAATCGGGCATTGATTTTTATAAGGTATCAGAGCATAGGTTCGCAAGAGGCATTTTACGAAGAAGGTAACTTTGTCTTTCTTGAGAAAAAGGAGGGTAAATGGATTGTAATAAAAACAGTAATGGCATCGCAAAGGTATTATTAATGAAATGCATCTTTAAAATATTGTGTGCGTTTGTTGTCATTGCATCAGGTCTAAGCCCTGCAATCGCTGCCGAAAAGCCTGAGATTTTTGTGCAGTTGGGGCATTCGGGCAGTATTTACTCTGTGGCTTTCAGCCGGGATGGCAGATACGCCATTTCGGCAGGCGGAGACAGGACAATTATATGGGAAGTATCTACGGGCAAGGAAATAAGATCATGGAATTCGTCCTCGTCTCTGGCAGTTTCTCCGGATGGGGAAAAAATTCTTTTGGGCACCGGATACATCGGATATGAAATGAAGCTGTATGACCTTTCCAACGGGAGGGAAATCAATAATTACAAAGGTCATTCCAGCCCAATTGAATCGGTGGCTTTAAGTCCCGATGGCCGGTATGCCCTTTCGGGAAGTGGTGTCTTCTGGAATAGCACCGACAATACGGTCAGACTCTGGGAGACATCCACCGGCAAGGAAATCAGGACTTTTCACGGCCATTCAAAGCAGGTTCATTCCGTTACCTTTAGTCCGGACGGGCGGCATATACTATCCTGCAGTGACGATAAAACCATCAAGTTATGGGATATTGCCACGGGTGGAGAGATTAGAAGTATCACCGTCGGTGAATTTAATACACCCCAATGTGTCACTTTTAGTCCGGACGGCAGGTTTGTCGTTACCGGGACATATAGTGGTGAAATCATAATTCTAGAGGTATCAACGGGCAAAGAGATGAGAAGATTCAAAGGGCATTCCCTTGAAGTTAAATCCGTCGTTTTCTCTCCCGACGGAACGTTTGTTCTCTCCGGAAGCCGTGATGGTACCATGAAACTTTGGGAAGCATCAAACGGCAGGGAAATAAAGGTATTCAAAGGTCATGCATATGATGTCAATTCCGTAAACTTTTCTTCTGATGGCAGATATGCCCTCTCCGGAAGCGACGATATGACCATGAAACTTTGGGATGTTGCAGCAGGGAGCGAGCTCCGTACATTCTCCAGAGATATAGTAGAAATACCTTCCGTCGCTTGCTCTCCTGATGGGCGCTCTATATTGTCCCCCTTCGGTCGTTCTTTATACCTCTGGGATATAGTGAACGGGAAAAGAGATAAAATATTTGCCGGGCATACAGACCGGGTGGTGCAGGGTGCTTTTTCTTCTGATGGCAAATATGCCATATCAGGAAGTGGATCTTATGGCGGCATAGCAGACAATTCTGTAAGACTTTGGGATATTTCTACAGGAAAAGGAGTAGTTACCTTTTCCGAACACTCAAATGGTATTACCAGTGTAGCTCTTTCTCCTGACGGACAATATGCCCTGTCGTCAAGCTTTGATAAAACAATGAAAATTTGGGAAATTTCCACAGGAAGGGATGTGCGGACATTTCAGGGGAGTTTTTTTTGTGTTTCATTCTCCCAAGACGGAAAGTCTCTTATGGCTACAAAGCAGGATACGACAGATGCATTCAAGCCAAAAACAAGCCTTAAAATATATGAGACCAAAACAGGCAGAGAGATTCGTTCCTTTGAGATAGGAAGTATAATCGGTGTTTCTTATTCCTCTGATAAACGCTATATACTGACAGGATACCATTTGGAACTTATAGAAGTTGCTACTGGAAAGAAGATCCGGACATTTTCTCGCCACGGACATACTACCATGCCTATCACCTTCTCTCCGGACACACAGTATTTTGCAACAGGAGATGGGGATATAGTTAAGCTATGGAATATACCTTCTGGGGTGGAGGTAAGAAGATTTACAGGACATTCTGGAAATGTTAACTATATAACCTTTTCTCCTGACGGTAGGTATATTGTATCCGGAGGGGCAGATGGTACAATTCGTCTCTGGGACATCCCCACAGGCAGGGAGATTGCCAGATTTGTAAGTTTCATTGACGGAGAATGGATCGTGATTACGCCTG
Organism: Deltaproteobacteria bacterium; assembly: GCA_003599365.1. GTDB lineage: Bacteria > Desulfobacterota > UBA8473 > UBA8473 > UBA8473 > UBA8473. The sequence goes on from QZJR01000030.1 coordinate 15,092, forward strand.
AAGGCTAT
>QZJR01000084.1 GCA_003599365.1 Deltaproteobacteria bacterium
CCTTTAATTCTTTATAATTTCTCAGCATTTCACTTGAATCCTTGAATCCTGGAACCCTTGAATCCTCATAGGATCACCAACTAATTTGGAGATGATCCACATATAATAAAGGGCACTACCAACATTTTTTGATCCCGAGGTGAATAAATGTCCAAAATAGCGGACAACCTTATATCGGTAAAAGAAAGGATTGAAAAAGCCGCTCTTAGAGCCGCCAGAGACCCTGGTGAGGTTAAGCTTGTAGTTGTTTCGAAAACGATAGGGGTTGAAGAAATAAGAGAGGCAATATCAGCAGGGGCAGCCATTTTAGGTGAGAGTTATGTGCAGGAGGCAAAGGAAAAGATAGAAGAAATAGGGCATCAAGTCCGATGGCACATGATCGGTCATCTCCAGACCAATAAGGTAAAACAGGCAATTAATCTATTTGATATGATTTATTCGGCGGATAGTATAAATTTAGCGGAAGAGATTGATAAAAGGGCAAAACAATCTGGTAAGACAATCAGTGTTTTGATTCAGGTAAATATCTCCCAGGAGACAACAAAATCGGGCATAGAGAGAGATAGCGCCATCTCTCTTGTTTCAAAAATAGTAAACTTGACAAATATAAAGGTAGAAGGTTTAATGACCATGCCTCCCTACTTCGATGATCCGGAAGACACCCGTCCTTACTTTAAATCATTGAGGGAATTAAAAGAGGAGATTGAGCGAAAGGGATTTGAAAATATATATATGAAAGAACTTTCCATGGGGATGTCCAGTGACTTTGAGATAGCCGTTGAAGAGGGTGCAACTATAATCAGGGTAGGGACGGCAATATTCGGAGAAAGAGGGTGAGCCGATGAAAGAGCATATAGAGGTAGTATCCTTTGATGTGGATGGTACGCTGGTTCCTATGGAGTTCAACAACCTCATCTGGCTGGAAGAGCTCCCTTCCCTCATAGCAAAAAAGGAGGGTATGAGTTTTGAAGATGCTAAGGCTTATACCATATCAGAGTATGAGAAGGTTGGAGAAGGGGACCTCCGCTGGTACGAAATGAATCACTGGATTGCACACTTCGATCTGGATGCCAGTTTTGAAGATATACTTTCCAAGTATGAATCCAGGATAGAGATATTCCCTGATGTTATTCCTGCACTGGAGAGGTTGGAAGATAGGTTTACCCTGATACTTACTACCGCCATGCCAAGGGAATTCCTGGATATAAAGATAAAGACAATCAAGCAGTTCTTTAAGTTTGACTTCTCTGTGATATCCGATTTCAAGCAGTTGAAGACACCGGACAGTTATCTGACTATCTGTAATAGACTGAATATATTGCCCTCAGAGCTCCTCCATATCGGTGATCATTGGGAGTATGATTACGTAGCTCCTAAGGAGGCAGGGGCCAATGCCATCTTTCTTGATAGAGAGAAAAAGAGGGTAGGAGACTTCATTATACATGATTTAGAGGAGCTGGAATTGTAAATTCTAACCAAAGATATTTGAAATTTTCAGATTGAATGTGTAAGAATCTAAACTGGTTTCCAAATGGACCTATTTGATCATTATGATAAGGATAGATTAAAGACAGAAGCACCACTTGCTGACAGGATGCGTCCCCGGACTCTGGAGGAGTTTGTCGGACAGGACCACATCCTGAAAGAAGGGAAGACCCTTCGGAGAGCCATAGAGGCAGACGAGGTTCAGTCGTCAATCTTCTGGGGGCCTCCGGGCACAGGTAAGACAACTCTGGCGCATATTTTAGCTGCAAAGACAGGGGCACATTTCATCTCATTCAGTGCAGTATTGGCAGGGGTTAAAGATATAAGAAGAGTTATAGAGCAGGCAAGGAATCAACGGAGATTTAACAACAAACAGACCATCCTGTTTGTAGATGAAATCCACCGCTTCAATAAGGCACAGCAGGATGCCTTCCTCCCCCATGTGGAGGATGGAACGATAATCCTTATAGGGGCTACAACTGAAAATCCATCCTTTGAGGTTATATCTCCTCTGCTTTCCCGTGCCAAGGTCTTTGTGCTAAACCCCTTAAAGGAAGAGGAACTGGAGACTATACTTAAGTGTGCCCTTTCAGATAAAGACAGGGGGCTGGGAAACTACAGTGCCAGTATAGACCCGACTGCACTTAAGTATATTGCAGGTATGGCTGATGGTGATGCCCGTCGGGCATTGAATACCCTGGAACTGGCTGTCATGACCACACCGCCTGATAAGGAGGGTGCGAGACACATAACCAGAGAGATAGTAGAGGAGATAGCACAGCGCAGGTTTCTACTCTATGACAAGGAAGGCGAGGAGCACTATAACCTGATTTCAGCCCTGCATAAAAGCATGAGGGGAAGCGACCCTGATGCTGCCCTCTACTGGCTGGGAAGGATGCTGGAGGCAGGGGAAGACCCTCTCTATATAGCCAGGCGCCTGATACGCTTTGCATCTGAGGATGTGGGGAATGCTGATCCCCGGGCGCTCCAGGTTGCGGTCTCCGCTATGCAGGCATATCAGTTTGTTGGTTCACCAGAGGGGGATTTAGCACTGGCTCAATCTGCAGCATACCTTGCCTGCGCCCCTAAGAGCAATGCCCTCTATACCGCATATTCAAAGGTAAAGAAAGACATTCAGGAAACGCAGGCGCTGCCTGTCCCTCTTCATATACGGAATGCCCCTACTTCCCTGATGAAGAAATTGGGTTATGGAAAGGGTTATAAGTATCCCCATAACTTTCCTGACAGTTATGTGGAGGAAGACTATCTGCCTGAAAACCTCAAAGGCAGAATCTATTACGAGCCTACTGATCATGGCTTTGAGGCAGAAATAAAGAAGAGGCTTGAGAGGTGGCGGGGGAAAATGGAAGAGTAGAAAGGAACAACGTTAAGGTCTCGATGAAACAGTATATTTCCAGGGCACGCATATTCGCTGACAGGTATATTAAAGATGGCTATGGGGGCTCGGATGATTTAGGCATATATGTAAGCAAATATGAAGAGAGGGTAAGACCGGTTGTTGCCGGAGTCATCTGTTCGAGGCTTGTAGAGAAAACCGACCTGAAGAATTACAAAAGGCTTCTCAAAGGGCTGAGAAGCCTTAAGGGATACATGGGTGGCAGCAGTATGAAGGATGTAGAAGAAAGGATTATGGGTGTCTGTGGAGAATATGAATCAAGGAAAGAGGAGAGTTATAAGGATCTAAAGAAAGAATTGGAAGCGCCCTTAAAGAACTGCTGGAAGCAGCAAGGCATTTCAGGATCTGCTGTTGAGGTTAATGTGGAAGGGTCTTCTCAGTGGAACGATATGGTGGATAAACTGGAAGCAGAGTACAACGGATTGCTGGATAGGGTCAAAAGGGAATTTGACGATAAAATTTCAGTACGAAAATAGAATTATCACCTAATTGGTGCTGACAGCGGCTTCAGTACTTATTTTCAAATTCGAAGCCTTTCTCAGTAAAAACCTTTAAGCAAGCATCCGCCACATCAGGGTCATAAAGGATGCCACTGTTCTTTGATATCTCATCTAGTGCTCTACCTATCCCAAGGGCAGGCCTGTAAGGACGGTGAGATGACATAGCCTCCACAACATCAGCCACAGCTAAAATTTTTGCTTCCACGAGAATGCCTTCATCTCGAAGCCCTTGGGGGTATCCTGAACCATCTATCCTTTCATGATGCTGAAAGACAACTTGGGCCAATGGCCATGGGAAATCTATATCCTTCAATATATTGTAGCCCACCACGACATGGTCCTTAATCAAACTAAATTCAATTTCGTTCAGACTGTTAGGCTTGCTGAGAATCTCACTAGGCACGGATACCTTGCCAAGGTCGTGGATAGTTCCAGCCATACGGGTCCCTTCAAGCTTATCCTCTTGCAACCTCATTTCAGAGGCAATGATATAGGCAAGATTGGCTACACGCTTTTGGTGTCCTGCAGTATATGGATCCCTCGATTCAACGGTCATTGCCACAGCCTGAATTATCCCGTCCATGCTTTTTCTGAGCTTTTTCAATGCCTCTTCAAGCTCTCCGGTTTTTTCTTTAACTTTATCCTCCAGTTGTTCGTTCAGCTTCCTCAATTCTTCCTGTACCCTTTCCAACTCCCGGTTCTTCTGGATGGCAGTCTCGTATGTGGATAGAAGGAGATTGAAAATTTGCAGGCGATTGGAACTGATAAAGTATTTCTGTTTCCCAAAGTGAATGGTCAGCCCTACCTGCGATTCGTCAATATCCTGCAAATGGATATTTGCCAGGAGATAGTTAATTCGGGAGATGAGATACTTTTCATCATAGGGCTTTGTAATGAAGTTGTCAGCCCCACACTCCAAACCTCTGATAACGTCTTCAGGGTTAGACAAGGCAGTCAAGAGTATGACGGGAATACTCTTAAACTTCTCATTTGCTTTAACCTGACGGCATAGTTCATAGCCGTCCATCTCCGGCATAATGATATCGCTGATGATGATCGTCGGCTTACGCTCCTGCAATAAAGCCAGAGCATACCTGCCATTGTTAGCAACTGAAACTTGATAGCCGTGTTTTTCCAGAAGGTATTTCAGTTGTTCCACCTGTGTAGGGCTATCCTCGGCAATGAGAATTTCTGCTTTGCTGTTTCCGGACTTTGTATTCACAGTCTTACCCCTCCTTTGCCGTTCGTCACACTGATTAACACATCTGCAATTTTTCCCGGTGATAATACGTATGTAGCCGCGCCAAGGCTTATGGCTTCACCAGGCATACCGTGGACTACAGAGCTTTCCATGTCCTGCACAATAGTGATAGCGCCCTTATCCTTCATCAGCCGTAATTCTTTGGCACCGTCTTTACCCATACCGGTAAGCAAAATGCCAACGGCATTCTTGCCAAAGATTTGTGCCACCGAGCGGAAGAGATAAGAAACAGAGGGACGTAAACCATTTTCAGGCTCACTCTGGCTCAGCATTATTCGATTTCCGGATCCTGCTCCAATATGGAATCCATCAGGGGATAAATAGGCATGCCCGGGCAGAAAAGGTTCATTGTTAACAGCGACATGAACTGGAAGAGCGGAAGACCCTGCCAGCCATTCTGCAAAACCGTGAACAAATCCGGCAGCCATGTGCTGGACAATTAACACAGGAACTGGAAATTCTTTAGGGAGCCTGGACAAAATGGCTTGAAGGACCAGCGGTCCACCTGTTGAGGCACCGATGGCTACCACCTTGACTTCTGCCAAGGCTGCCTTGATTTCCTTCGCAGTCGTTTGTGTAACCTGTTCTTTTTTAAGATGAGGCCAGCGCCTTACCACCTTGACCTCTGCCATCAGTTTTACAGTTTGAATCAACTCTCTGACAGTTCTCTCGTATTCCGGGTCACCGATGCCTTTTGGGCGGGAGATGACAGCCAGCGCACCTGCCTCCACAGCACGGAATGCTGTGGCTGCTTCTTTTACAGTCGAACTACCGCTGACGATAACTATTGGAATAGGGTTGGTTTCCATAATTCGGAGGGTTGCCTCAAAGCCATCCCTGTTGGGCATATGGATGTCCATGGTGATAACATCAGGCTTAAGGCGCATAGCAGCTTCGATAGCTTCCTCCCCATCCCTGGCAGTACCAACGACCTCCAGTTGTGGATCAGAGCCAAGGATATGAACCAGGAACTCGCGGGCAACCGCGGAATCATCAACAATAAGAACCTTAATCATATTAGTCTCCTGATTACTTCCAGCAAATTGCTCTGGTTAAAACTGCTCTTGACGATATAGGCATTGGCACCGACCTCAACCCCTCGCTCCCTGTGCTCGCGAGAGTCGAGAGCCGTGACTAAAACTACAGGCAGTTCAGCCAGTTTTCTATCGGCACGAATCTTGGCAGTGAGGTCAAAGCCATTCATTCTGGGCATATCCACATCTGATACGACCAGGTCAAACCTTTCGGTCTTCAATGCCGTAAAGGCATCAATGCCGTCAACAGCGGTTTTGACGTTGTATCCCGTTGCCTCCAGAATATTCTTCAACAATGACCGTGCCGTGATTGAGTCCTCCACTACCAGTATAGACTTCAGCTCGACTGCAGCCTTCTTCGCCACGGTGATTCTGACAGGGGCAGCACTGACTTTCACTGCTGATTTCATCAGGTCACTGACATTAAGAACTGGCACTACCTTGCCTGTAGCTAAGACAGAAGCTCCAACGATATTGCGTACACGGGATAGCTGTTTGCCGAGACTCTTCACTAACACCTCCTGCTCATCAACAACCTCATCCACCAGAAAGGCAAGCCGCTTGTCGGTGGAAGCCAAAACCACAACTGGCAATGTATCTGTGGTATCTGCTGCCGGATACTGCAGGGAAAGATCCAGAACCTCTGTAAGCCTGACAAGTGAGAGGACCTGTCCGTCAAGCTGGATTGTCTCCCGATTTTCCACTGTTTTAATCTCTTCCTTGTTTACACTCAGCACCCGCTCTACATTTGCCGTGGGTAAAACAAAGAGGCTTTCACCGGCACGAACGACAATCCCTCGGAATGTAGCCAGTGTCAGCGGCAGACTAAGGCGGAATGTGGTGCCAACACCGTGTTCTGTTTCCACCGATACTGTACCGCCGAGTCTTTCTGCTTTCTCCTGTACAATAGCCAGACCCAGTCCTCTGCCTGAGATGTCGGTGATGATGGGGCTGGTGGAAATCCCTGATTGATAGAGCAGTGCCAGTGACGCCTGTTTGTCGAGTCTCTCTGCTTCTTCCTGAGAAATAATGCCACGTCTCAGCGCTACCTCTCTAACCTTTGCCACGTCAACTCCAGCGCCGTCATCGCAGATGCTGATATCAATACTGCTGCTTTTCGTCTGAGAGATGGCAACGGTGACTGTGCCACGATGTGATTTCTCCCTGCGCTTTCGCTCTTCTGGCTTTTCTATGCCATGGTCAATACAGTTTCTGACCAGGTGCATTAAGGGGACCTTCATCTCTTCCAGGATACGCCTGTCGATTTCAATCTCCTGCCCCTGAATTACCATCTCTGCATCTTTGCCCTGGTCCCGGGAGAGGTCTCGTACAAATTTGGGGAAGATCTCCAGAAGCGACGACAGGGGAAGTATCGATGCCTTCCTCATATCCTGCAGGAGGTTGTTCACTACCCCGCCAAGCACATGACTGTCTTGTACGGCTGTCTTTGTAAGCGCGGTAAACCTGCTTTCCAGCGACTTGAAATGGCTCTCATTCCAATCAAGGAACTCCAGAAGTCGGGCAAGGTGTGAATTGGTTTTGTCCTGGTCATGGCAGTTCTTTCCTTCCAGAGACTGTCGCACCATTCTTACGTGAGGGGGAAATTTATTCCACTCTTTTTCCCATTCTGTCAGGCTGGCATTAAACCCGCGCAGTTCAGTAACCAGATGGGTTGTAGCCTGTTTGACTGAAAGAAGTTCTTCAGTCTGCAGCAGCAAAGATTCCAGCCTTGATGTGGATATCCGTACGGTATCAGTGGGCAGTGGGCGATAATCAGAGGTCAGGGGTCGGTGGTCGGTTGTCGGTTCCCTGGCATCTGGTCCCTGACCACTGGCCACTGGTCCCTGATCACCAGTGGTGCCTGTCAATATAGCCTGCAACGCTTTGGTTGTTGCTGCAACCCTCGATTTCTCATCAGCGGTGCGTTCTCTCTCTATAGATGGAAGAAGGGTTTTGAGATTGTCAACTGCCTGGTGCAGTATATCCAGCAGCCCCACTGATACCGGTAGTTCCTGACTTTTTAAAGCAGAGAAGACGCTTTCCAGCGATTGGCATATTGCCTCAATTTCAGTAATGCTGACAGAGCGGGCTGCCCCCTTCAAACTATGAGCTTCCCGAAATATGGTCTCGGTTATCTGCGCCTGCCTGTCAAAGGCAGGGTATTTCTCCAGTTCAATCAGCCCGGAGGACATGGCATTGATATGCTCATGGGCTTCGATTTTAAATGTTGCCAGAAGCTTTTTAAAGAAATCATTGTCGTTTTTGACCATGTTTACCTTCTCAGATGTAAGATACAAGTTACAAGTCTCAAGTTGCAGGTTTTAAGTTTTTTTACTCTTCTTGCTCTCTACCAAAGACCTTAACTGCAGTGCCAGTTTGTTGAGATTATGTGCCGCCTGCTCCGATTGCTTTATCCCAACCAGGTTCTGCTCGGTGGCATGGTTGATATTTTCCATCGCCTGAGCTACCTGACCCATTCCTACCATCTGCTGCTGGCTGGAAGCCGAAATCTGGGTAGCTGCCTTTGCTGATTCGTTGACACTATCCGTCAATGTCCGGATAGCCTCATTGGCTGCGGCTGATTGCTTTATGCCAGCCTCGACAGCTTTGTTGCCCTGTTCAGTAGCCATGACCGCGCTGCTGGTGCCCCGCTGTATATCAGTCAGTATCGTCCGCACACGGGCTGTTGCCTGCTTTGACTGCTCTGCCAGACTCTTTATCTCCTGTGCCACCACGCCAAATCCTCTCCCCTGTTCCCCTGCTTTGGCAGCCTCAATGGCAGCATTTACAGCCAGAAGATTGGACTGGTCGGCAATATCATTAACAGTAGCAATTATCTCTCCTATTGTCTGGCTCTGCTCGCTCAGCCTGACAATGCTTTCAGCAACAGACTCCATCCGTTCCCGAATATTGTTTATCCCGGCAACTAAATCTTCTACGGCTTTCCTGCCATTCAGTGCCGACTGATTTGTTCTCTGGGCATTTTCAGATAAGTATTTAGCTTTCTCACTGGAGACCTGAGCTGTCTGTCTTACTTCTTCAACTGTTGTAGTGGTTTCACTTACGGCTGTAGCTGTTTCTGAGGATCCCGAGACAATCTCAGCCGTGGTGGCCAAAATCTGGGATGAGGAAGTAGATAGCTGAGAAATGCTCTCACGTAATTGGCGGCTGGTCGATTGGCTGATAAAAAAGGCTATCGTCAACCCACATGCCAATGCGAGGACCAGAATGACCACAATCACAAAGGAAAGACGATTTATATTTGTCGTGAGCGCCGCTCTTCCTTCCGCCATCAAATTAGATTGTCTTCCTCCAAAGCGCTCTGCTTTAACTACCAGTTCATCGGTGAGAGGTTTGACCTCCTGTTCGAGCATCGCCAGTGCACTGGATTCTTTCCCCTGTTGCGCCAGAGCCAAAGCCTTTTCCAGCCCTTCCCTGTGCTTCTTGTGGAGCTTCACAATATCAGATAGCATACTACGGCCTTCCCCTGTGGGAACAATTTTTTGCATCCCCTCAATCACGGCATCGAACTTATGATAGCCTTCCTGTATTTTGTTTAAACATTCCTTTCGCTTATCAGGAAACAGAAAGAAGCCGCGATCGTAAGCGACCTGGTTTCTCAACTCGAATTTGAGTGCCTCAGCATCATGATGTAACCTTGTCCTCAAATCAATAAATTCGTTGTATGAACCCTTCATGGTGCGGATAGTATAGAACGAGACGGATGCAATAATAACCAGCAGCGCCAATACGATTACGTACCCCCCGATAATTTTTCTACCTATAGTCATGTTCTCTCCTCCTTGAATCGAGTTTCAAGCTTAGTTTTCCTAAAATACCTCCTCATGTACCACTATCCTGGTGTCAGTCAGTAATTTGTTCATGTCAAGAATAACCCTACGGTCATTGGTAACACATCTTAGATACTCCTCCCGAATTCCGGTGAGCGTGGGGAGCGATGGTTGGATGTCTTCAACCGGTATGTGACGCACACCGTGAAGTGCATCGGCAAGTATGCCAAGCTCTATTTCACCGGCTTCAACGATTATTATTCTGTCACGGTCGCCAAGCCCTGTTTCAGGGAGGTCGAAGAACTTTTTAATATCTATAACTGAGATAATCTTTCCACGGACGTTAGTTATACCCAGGACAAATGGCGGTGTGCATGGCAGCGGGGTCAATTCTTTCATCAGGTAAACCTCACGGACATAAGGCGATTCAATACCGTATATCTCATTTGCCAGGGTAAACTCCACAATTTTTAGAAAGTCTTGAGGCTTTTCCTGTGTATCAGGCTCTCTGGCTAACGCTTTTGCCCTGGCATTAAGGACTTCTTTCTTTTCCGCTTCAGTTATCATTAATCCCTGTTCCAATACGACCTGGCTGTCCTGCATAGGGCGATGGGTTTCAGCCAAATCGACTGCTCCTTTTTAGTTTTCTTTCTCATTCGTAGTTACAGGTATCAAGTCCTTACCTGCATCTTGCGTCCTGCAACTTGCAACTTAATGGCTGTTATAATTTCCATCAGCCTGCCGGCAGTCATCCCTTCCGATTCTGGCAGAATGTCTTCCTGCTGACAGGTGTCCAGCAGTGACAGTGCATTTTCAAAATGTTTGCGTGCTTCCTGGAGCTTCCTCTGCTGCAGGGTCAGATTTCCCAGAGCAAAGTGAGCCAGCGCAAAATCTTGCTCAACATAGAGCGCCTGTTTTAGTGATACCGCTGCTTCATCAAGTTGGTTTTGTTCCTGAAGAATCGTCGCCAGAAGGTAGTAATAGCCTGGATTCAGTTTGTCTGTGGTTATGGCTTTTCGGCAGCAATCAAGCGCCTCAGATAGCTTGCCCTGGTTAGCATAGACCCGAGCCAGTAAAACCATTGCTTTTGGGTTAGCTCCATCGTGTAAGAAAATCTCTATGACTTTTTCTTCGGCTTCTACATAATGACCCTGACTGTATAACAATAAGGCTTCCTCATAGGTGACAGGAGTCGGGAGTCGGGGGACAGGAGTTGGGAGTCGGTGGTCAGGGGTTGGAATTTTTTCCCACTTGTCGCTTGCATCTTCTATCTTGAAATGGGTCTCTTCCCTGTCATAACCTGTAACCTGTGACTCTAACCCTTCAACTTTAAACTTTAAACTTGAAACCCGAGACTTACTGCTTGCCACTTCTTTTCTATAGAGGACAACACCGGAATAATTGACCCCTGTAAATTGTGGATAGAGGACATGCGATGCTTCACTTGGGCTTACTATCAGCCACCCGCCGTCTGTCAGGCAATCATAAAAGCCCTGGATGACCTTATTTGCCTGCTCAGGAGCAAAATACATCAAGACATTACGGCAGAAGATTACGTCCATAGCATTGGTGTTATTTAAGAGTGAAGGATAGGGGTCTTCGGCTAAATTATGATGGAAGAATATGACCATTTTCTTGGTGCCATGCACAATTTCAAAGCGGCCGTCCTTTGTCTTTTTGAAGTATTTCTCCTTCACCCATTGCGGGCAACCGCGAAATGACCATTCGCCGTAAATGCCAAGTGAAGCCCTCTGCAGAAAACGGGGGTTGATATCTGTAGCCAGAATGGTAATATTCCAGTTGTTCAAATCAGGGCTGATTTTGTCTAGTAATATGGCGATGGAATATGGTTCTTCACCTGTGGCACAGCCGGCACTCCATATCCTCAGGCGCTGTTCCCCTCTCCGGCGAGAAGCAATCAATTCCGGGAGGATATCCTCTTCAAGAACTCTGAAGCCTTTCTCTTCCCGGAAGAAATAGGTTTCCCCTACTGTAAGGTGGCTTGCCAGAATCTCTATTTTATCTCTGGTCAGTGATGAGGAAAGGAGCCAATGGACGCATGACTCCGCATCATCAAAGCCAAACTCCTTCGCGGAACCTTCAATTCCACGTTGAAGGTCGTCCCACCGCTCTCTGGGGAAACGTAAGCCTGTACGGGCAGTTACCAGATCACTTATTTGCGATAATGGTATATCTGAAACCATGCTTTTCATTCCTTGCTTTCCCGCTCTTTCAGTGCTGCATCCAGGGTTTTCTCTTCTTCCAGAGAAAGGAAGGTGTCGAGGTCGTGAATGAGGACTAGCCCATCTTCAAGCTTTATCACACCTTCAACATAATCCATGCAAGGAAGAACCTTCTCCGCAGCAACCACCTTTTGCTCCGGGCTTTCTACGATGCCTGCTACCTCGTCCACCACCAGGGCAACAGTCCGCTTGGAAGTACGGGCTATGATTAACCGGTCGCTAAGGTCTATTTCTCGCTCTGACAAACGGAAGCGCTTGCGTATGTTGACTACTGGAATAACCTCTCCCCTAACATTGACCACACCCAGAACGATCTCCGGTGCTTTGGGCAGAGGGGTAATCTCAACTATGCGCAGAATTCTCTCCACGATATAGAGATGAAGGGCATACTGCCGTCCATCTAAGGTAAAGACAACGTATCGATTTAGTTTATCCATAGGGTATCTGTCTTAATGGGGGGGGGTAACATGCATCCTCTCTTTTTCCAACAGCCACTCATCAATTACATCTTTTCGGAAGCGCAGATGGCGGCCAATCTTACTCACCGGTATTTCCCTGTCTTTAACCAGACGGTAAATGCTTGCTTTCGAAACCCGCAGGTACCTGGCTACTTCATCGGTAGTCATTATTCTGAGTCTTCCTTTGCTTGGGGCTTTCACGTTCACTTGTTTATCCTTTTTGCTTTTGTTTTGATTTCAAACAATTGAGTAGCATTATGTAGTCAGTAGTTTTATGTGCTTATCATTGCATAAAACAAGTTATATGTAAAGCATTATAATCGAAGTTGCTGAAAAACTAAAAATAATTGTCTTTGCGAGCGAAGAGAAGCAAACTCGTCTCTATATAACAACAGACGGCTTAAGCCGTCTGTTTACAGATTGCTTCGTCGCCTACGCTCGCAATGACAACAAAAAAGGCCTTTTTCAGCAATATCTTATCAAAAAAAATAGTATTTGGAGTAAATTAAACAAAATTGGTGAAATCATGAGGGTTCAAGGGGGGGCAAGGATTCAAGGATTAGAGGATTAGAGGCGGATCGGCTGTCTAAAATACAGGGCTTTGGATAAAGGCTGAATAGTTACACTTTTACCCCTATTGACAAAAGTTCTTTTTTACTTGATAATTCGCTGTAGCTTGCTACAGGGTTTCAATAGTCATTGCGAACCCCTCGCCCGTCATTCCGAGCAAAGCGAGGAATCTTAACAGGTCTTTGCGAGCCTCGACAAGTCGGGGCGAAGCAATCTCAGAGCAGAGGGATTGCTTCGCCTGCGGCTCGCAATGACAAATTAGGGCATTTTTCGAAGCTCTCACGGGGTCAAGCACGGAATGACAGAATACAGAATAACGAAAGGAGGTAGTTGTGTTTAAAACAGGTATAGTAAGAGACCAGAGATACTTAGAACACATTACATCGGATTATCATCCGGAGAGCCACCATCGGTTAGAGGTTATTTACGGAATGTTAAACGATGTAGATATGACTGGAAAGTTTGTGGAAGTTGCGCCAAGATCTGCCACAAAAGAAGAGATTGGATTGATTCATACCTCTGGTTATATATCACAGGTGGCTGCAACTGCCGGCAAACCACATACCATGCTCGACCCTGATACCCGTACGTCGCCAAAATCCTATGATGCAGCGAAGCTGGCTGTCGGAGGAGTGCTGGAGTCTATTGATAGAGTCATAGGTGGAGAAATAGATAACAGCTTTGCCCTTGTGCGTCCTCCCGGCCATCATGCCGAGGCCAATAAAGGTATGGGTTTTTGCCTGTTTAACAATGTTGCTATCGGGGCAATGTATGCAATTCAGAGGCATTCTCTGGAGCGTATCCTGATTGTGGATTGGGACCTTCACCACGGCAACGGCACCCAGAATTCCTTTTATGATGATCACGGAGTGCTCTATTTTTCCACCCACCAATTCCCATACTACCCTGGGACCGGAAGCTTTGACGAAACAGGAAGAGGAGAGGGTAGGGGATTTACAGTCAATGTTCCTCTGTCGGGAGGGCAGGGGGATAGTGATTACATTCAGATTTTTAAAAGGATTTTGAAGCCTGTTTCCCTTCAATTTAAACCCCAACTCATCCTGGTTTCCGCCGGATTTGATACCTATTTCGGAGACCCTTTGGGCAGCATGAATGTAACCCCAAAGGGGTTTGCAAGGCTTACGAGGCTTCTTTTGGAGATTGCTGACCGGAATTGTCAGGGCAGGATTGTATTTGCCCTGGAAGGGGGGTATGACCTGGAAGGGTTAAAGGAATCAGTTAAGGCTGTTCTTAAGGAATTGAGAGGGGAATCCATTCTGGGAGAAGAGGAAGCGAATTTTGAGGATGTGAGTTCTCCATCTGTTGATTCGGTAATAGACAGGGTGGCCGGTATTCATAAGGGGTTTTGGAGGTTTATACTCAGACCTTCCGTCCTATACCATAATAGGTAAATCCCATCTCCTGTAATTTTCTGGGGTTGAATATGTTCCGTCCGTCAAATACTACGGGGGTATTCATCAGTTTCAGGATCCTTTCAAAATCCGGTTCCCGAAATTCGTTCCATTCGGTTATTAAGACCATGGCATCAGTCCCCTCTAAGGCATCATAACTATTTTTACTGTATTCTATCCTGTCATAGAATTCTTTTTTCGCTTCATCCATAGCAGCAGGATCATAAACCCTTGTCCGTGCTCCCAGTTCTAGTAACCTGTGGATGATTACGATGGATGGGGACTCCCTGATATCATCGGTATTGGGTTTAAA
>QZJR01000058.1 GCA_003599365.1 Deltaproteobacteria bacterium
CCTTATCATCAACAGGGAAGAACCTTTTGACATCCTTTTATTGGATTTGATGATGCCAGGGATCAGTGGCATGGAGGTACTTGATGCTGTACATAGCGTTGATCAGTCACTGATTGTAATCGTAATTACCGGATATGCTACTGTAGAGTCGGCGGTAGAGGCGATGAAAAAAGGGGCTTACGATTTTATAGCAAAGCCCTTCACCCCGGATCAATTGAGGATTGTTGTCAGAAGAGGGGTAGAAAAAAGGGTACTTCAAAGGGAGGCAGAAGATCTTCGAAAGGAGAGAGAAAAGAGTCTCAAGGATATCGCATATGAAAAGAGCAGGATCAGTACGATAATTAACTGTATGGTGGATGGGGTACTGGTAACTGACCGTGGTAGTCAGATTGTACTCCATAACCCCGCAGCAACAAGACTATTGGAGATCAAAAGTTTACCAATCATAAACAAATCCTTATGCCAGTGTGTTAAGAATGAAGGGCTTGTCAAAGCAGTGGCTACGACCTTGAGCGCTGAAAGGTCAAAATACCTTGAAATATCTCAAGAGATTACCCCTTGCGAAGGATCAGCGAAGGTCTTTTTGAGAGCGGACACTGCCCCTGTCCTTAATGAGGATGGCGAAATAATGGGGTCTGTTACAGTTCTACACGATATAACCCAAGAAAAAGAACTGAATCAGATGAAATCCGATTTTCTAACGATGGTCTCCCACGAGTTAAGGGCACCAATCTCAGCAATACAACAGCAGTTATCCGTAATAGAAGGGGGCATGGCCGGTTTGATCACTGAAAAACAGGGAAAGATGTTGATTCGGGCAAAAGAGAGGACAAAGGGTCTCCTTGACCTTATCAATGATCTTCTCAATGTATCCGGTATAGATTCAGGTATCGTGGTTCAACATAAGGAATCCATAGTGTTGAAGGAAATAGTGGAGAAAGCCTATCAGTTAATGGAGCCTGAAGCAGAAGTCAGAGGTATAAAAATGAGGCTGGAAACAAGTGATCCACTTCCACCTGTAAATGCTGACAGAGAAAACATGGAAGAGGTGTTTACCAATCTTATTAGTAATGCAATCAAGTACAATGTGGAAGGTGGGGGTATTATTATAACTCTTCGGAGCGAAGGAGAGTTTGTCCGTACTGATGTGACCGATACCGGCATAGGCATTCCTGAAAAAGATCTTCCAAAAATCTTTGATAGGTTTTATAGAGTTAAGAGCTCCCAAACCAGAACAGTCATCGGTACCGGTCTGGGATTACCTATTGCCAAAGGAATAGTAGAGGCTCACCGTGGTACAATAAGGATAAAGAGTAAAGAAGGTAATGGAACTACTGTTACTGTCCTGTTACCTAAGGCATCCGAATAACCCTCCCCCATTCCCATTCCTCGACCTTCTGAAAAATTTCCTTTCAAAACCCCAAAAGGATACTTTTTAAGCAATCTTTACTTGACAATCTCAGACAGCCTTAAGTAAAATGATTTTTATTATTTTTTCTTATAGGACACGGTCATTTATCCCATCCTATAGATCAAGG
This sequence comes from Deltaproteobacteria bacterium, assembly GCA_003599365.1. Lineage (GTDB taxonomy): Bacteria > Desulfobacterota > UBA8473 > UBA8473 > UBA8473 > UBA8473. Next base: position 1,539 of record QZJR01000058.1, read on the forward strand.
TTCTAGTAACTTGATTGTATAGGAATTTCCTTTTTACGTATTTGTAGGGGCGGCATTTATGACGCCCGTCATTGCGGGTTCGATAAGTCGAACCCCTACAAGTCTGCACCGTAGGTGCGATAAGTTCAATAAGGCGGTGAAGTAATGAAAATAGCCATAACAGGTAAAGGAGGGGTAGGAAAAACCACTATTACTGCATGCCTCTCTAAAAAATTCCATGATGACGGTTATTCCGTACTGGCTATAGATGCGGATCCAAATGCCAATCTGGCTATGGCCATTGGATTTCCTAATCCCAATGATATAATACCCATAGCAGAGATGAGTGATCTGATAGAAGATAGAACCGGTGCAAAACCGGGCACGAGTGGTAGTTTTTTTAAACTAAACCCCAAGGTTGATGACATCCCGGAAAAATATTGGGTAGAGCACAAGGGCATACGGTTGATGATTATGGGTACGGTTAAGAAGGGCGGGGGGGGCTGTGTTTGTCCGGAAAGTGTTCTCTTGAGGACACTGGTCTCACATCTCTTGCTTGTCAGGAAAGAAGTGGTTATTCTGGACATGGAAGCCGGAGTGGAGCACTTGGGTAGAGCAACGGCAAAGGCCGTAGATATGTTGATAGTGGTTGTAGAGCCGGGGAGAAGGAGTATAGAAACTGCTTACAGGATAAAGGGGTTGTCAAAAGATATTGGTATAGAGAGGATAGGAGTAATAGCCAATAAGGTGAGAAGTGATGCAGACAGAGAATTTATAAGGAGTGAAATGAAAGGCTTTGACATCTTGGGCTCAATATGTTCGGATCCCCAGATAGTTGAGGCAGATCTAAAAGGTATCCCACCCTTTGAACTCAGTCCAGGGATTATGCTGGAGATGAGCAAAGTGATACAGAGGTTAAAGGGAGTTAGGGGACAAAGTTGCAAAGGCACATAGGCACAAAGCAGAGAATAACATGACTTTGTGCCTATGTTACTCTGTGCCTTTACGCCTCAAGCTATCGGCTTTAGCCGATAGTATAGTGAACGACCTTAATAAGTAGTCATTGCGAGCATAGCGACGTGGCAATCCCAAGAGATTGCTTCGCTTCGCTGCGCTCGCAATGACATCCTTCTTGTCAATTTGTTTAATTCGTTCACTATAGTTGACTTGGTTAATGTGATTGAAGGGGTAAATAGGAGTAAATTGTGAAGATAGTTATAGTAGGCCCAGGAGCGATGGGAAACCTGTTTGCCTTTTTTATGTCGAAGACAGGAGAGGAAATATGGCTTCTGGATAAGGAGAAAGATAGAGCAGATAAAATCAATAAAAATGGTTTGATTATAGAGGGAATAAGTGGTAATCATAGGGTACACGTAAATCAAACAACCAACCCGGCAGATATAGGAGAGGCAGATACTATAATCATATGTGTTAAGGCATATGATACCGAGAAAGCCACCGAGGATTCACTGCCGCTCATAGGGAAAAATACTATCCTCCTCACCCTGCAAAATGGTTCTGGCAATATAGAAACCATTTCCAGGATTGTTGGAAAAGAAAAGGTTGTGGGTGGAACTACCTCTCAGGGGGCTACTGTTCTTGGATTGGGGCACATAAGACACGCCGGCAGAGGGGAAACAACCATTGGAGAACTGGATGGAAGCCTTTCTCCGAGGGTTAAAAGCATCTCCAGTCTCTTTAACTCGGCAGGCATAGATACCAGGATTACAGATGATGTTGAGGGGCTTGTATGGAGTAAACTCTTGATTAATGTGGGAATAAATGCCTTGACCGCTGTTCTTAGATTAAAGAATGGGGAACTGGTTGAATACGGTTGGGCGAGGGGGCTCTTGAGGACGGCTGTGGAAGAGGCAGTGTTGGTTGTAAAAGCAAGGGGTATCCGGTTGACCTATGAGGATCCTATAAAGAGAGTAGAGGATGTATGCAGGGCAACAGCAACCAATGTCTCATCTATGCTCCAAGATGTCTTGAGGTCTAAAAAAACGGAGATAGACTGCATAAACGGAGCTATTGTCAGTGAAGGTGAAAGATTGGGGATATCGGTTCCTGTGAACAGGACCTTGACAGGCATTGTTAAGGTTATCGAGATGAGCTATGAGAAGAGGTTGTAGTAGGGGCAGGGATAACCCTGCCCCTACTACAACAGCGCACTTAAGTGCGCTGTTGTGTGCTCAAAATTCAAAACAGGGAGTAAAATGATGACTGACATTCTTTTCAGTTCATGGGGTGGAGTTGTTGTAGACAATCGGGGAAAAGAGTCTGAGAATTATGAGAAAATTGAAAAAGTTTCCCTGCCTGAACAATTTGCACAGGATGAAAATATTAATGCATTAATAGGGTGGTACGGCTTTTTATTGAGAGTACAAGATGTGAATATAGTTGATATGTGCCGAGCATACTTAACAGCGATACAGAATGAGTCCTGCGGGAAGTGCTTTACCTGTCGTATTGGCACAAAAGTTTTGGCAGATACCTTAACCAGAATTTGCCGGGGAAAAGGCCAGGATGAGGATTTGGAAGTTCTTTCTCGTCTTGCAGAGGTTATTCGAGAAGGTTCAAAATGCAACATTGGACAATCTGGACCTATTTCCCTTTTGGATGCGCTAAAGTATTTTGCAAAAGATTTTGAGAAGGCAATACAGGATAAGAACCCGATTCCAGAAGGGAATTACACGTACAAGCTTACTGCTCCGTGTATGGATGCCTGCCCTATTCATTTAGATATTCCCGGCTATGTAGAATGCATAAAAGAAGGGAAATTTCAGGAATCTCTGAGTGTGATTACAAACAAACTCCCCCTTCCTGGAACGCTTGGAAGGGTCTGTGTGAGACCGTGTGAAGAACACTGTCGCCGAACGATTCTGGATGAGCCCATCTCTATAAAGCATTTGAAGCGTTTTGTAGCGGATAATAACCTTGAAAAAAATAAAGGGATGTCATTCAAACCAACGCCATCTGAGAAGACTGGAAAGGTTGCCATTATTGGTGCCGGGCCAGGAGGGCTGACCTGTGCATATCACTTAGCCCTAATGGGGCATGAGGTTACTGTTTATGAAAGACACGGAGAGCCTGGCGGGATGGCGGCGATGGGTATCCCTGATTATCGTTTGCCGAGGGATATACTCGGTTTTGAGGCAGATCAGGTACAAAAGATGGGGGTTACTATAAGATATAATGCTACTGTTGGAAAAGATGTTAAACTCTCTGACATAGATAAAGAAAGTGATGCCGTGTTTATTGCCATTGGGGCACAAACGAACACAGAAATGGGACTTAAAGGGGAAGATAAGGGATATAAGGGATTTATCCCTGGCGTCCAGTATCTTCAGGAAGTTAACATGGGAACTGACCCCTATCCTGAAGGGAAAAAGGTCCTTGTGGTAGGTGGCGGGAATGTTGCCATAGACTGCGTGCGCTGTTCATTTCGGATTGGTAAGGATGATGTAAACCTGGTGTATCGTAGAACAAAAAATGAGATGCCGGCGGATCATGTTGAGATTAGAGATGCAGAAGAAGAAGGGGTAAAATTTCACTATCTAACCAATCCAACTAGAATCCTTACAAAAAAGGGAAAGGTTATAGGTGTTGAGTGTATTCGGATGGAACTGGGAGAACCGGATGAAAGCGGACGCAGGCGCCCTGTTCCTGTTGAGGGGTCTGAATTTGTTATAGAATGTGATATTCTGGTTCCAGCCATAGGGCAGGCGATTGACCTGAAACTCCTGGAGGGTGAGGAGAAAGTAGAGACAACCAGAAGAAACACTCTGGCTGTAAACGAATTTACAATGCAGACAAACAATCCAAAAATATTTTCAGCAGGAGACTGCGTAACCGGACCATCAACACTGATTCGTGCCTGTGCAGGCGGTAGAAAGGCGGCAATAAATATAGACCGGTTGATAAATGGTAAGGAATTAAAGGCAACCTATGAGGACTGTTTTGATAAACTATTTGAGAAGGTTAAAGTCTTTGACTCCAGAGAAAATATCGGATTTTTAGGAGGCAGAAAGAGGCTGCATCTGGAAATGCTCCCCCCTGATGAAAGAAAACAGACTTTTGACGAGGTGGAAAAGGGATATAGTCAACTTGAGGCAATGAGTGAAGCGGATCGGTGTCTGAGATGTTATAGAGTTGGGATGATAGCAGTTTAGTAAAAAAACGTAATCGTTTTTTACTGTTTACCGTTCACGGACAACAGATAACGGATAAATCAACATAGAAAGAGGAGTAAGAATGGTTAATTTAACGATTGACGGGAAAGAGGTTGCAGTAAAAGAAGGTACTACAATTTTAAAGGCTGCAAGGTTTGCAGGAATCGAGATCCCTACCCTTTGTTATCATGAGAGGTTGAATCCTATAGGCTCATGCAGGATGTGTGTAGTGGAGATCGAGGGTTTGTCCCATCCGATGACAGCGTGTAATACGCCTGTTACAGAGGGGATTATCGTAACGACGGATTCTCCTCGGCTTCAAAAAATGAGAATGGAGACCCTCAAATTGCTTTTGGTGAAACATCCCCTGGACTGTCCGGTATGTGATAAAGGGGGTGAATGCACCCTTCAGAATCTGGTACACGAGTTTGAGATAGAAGGCACGGTATATCTGGCTGAAAGAGAAGATAGAGAGTCTTTATACCCTACACCCCTTATTCACTACTGGCCGGACAGGTGTATAATGTGTCTGCGCTGTGCCACAGCCTGCAGGGAGATAAAAGGATTAGGAGCAATCGATATTGATGGTTCAGGCTTTAACACGAGTATAACCGCTGTAAATAGGGATAAATGCGAATCCTGCGGCGAATGTATACAGGTATGTCCTACAGGTGCATTAACAGAGAATTTGGGTGAATATAAGGGACGTCCATGGATGGTAAATCGGGTTATGACTACATGTACCTATTGTGGATGTGGATGTCAGCTTGAGATCAATGTGTTTAATAACAGGATAGTGGGTGTAACAACAAAAGACGGTATCGGTGTAAATAAAGGCAGTTTATGCGTAAAGGGGCGTTTTGGATATGAATTCATAGAGAGTGAGGAACGGCTTTCCAAGCCCCTTATCAAAAAGGATGGGAAATTTCATGAGGCAAGCTGGGATGAGGCGCTCAGTCTTGTTGCTGAAAAGTTCAAAGGAATCAAAGCCTCTCATGGGGCTGATGCCATTGCAGGCATTGCTTCTGCCCGCTGCACCAATGAGGAGAACTATCTCATGCAGAAGTTCATGCGGGCAGTTATCGGGACAAATAACATAGACCACTGCGCCAGGCTTTGACACTCCTCTACCGTGGCAGGTCTTGCCACAGCATTTGGCAGCGGGGCAATGACAAATCCCATTGCTGACGTCTTAAAGTCAGAAGCCATATTGGTAACAGGAAGCAATGCTACAGAAAATCATCCGATCTTTGCAAACTACATTAAAGAGGCTGTTTTAAAAAAAGGAGCCAAATTAATAGTTGTTGATCCCAGGAAGATTGATCTGGTTGATTATGCAAGTATCTGGCTTAGACCAAAACCCGGTACTGATGTTGCCTGGATTAACGGGTTACTCCATGTTATTATTAAGGAAAATTTGCATGCTTCAGAATATATCAAAGAGAGAACCGAAGGGTTTGAGGAGCTTAAGGCTTGTGTTGAAAAATACAATCCGGAGTATGTTTCAGAGATAAGCGGCATAGCATCCTCAGATCTGATTAATGCGGCTCTTACCTATGGAAAGGCAAAGCCTGCCTCAATAATGTATGCTATGGGGATCACCCAGCATATAACAGGAACAGACAATGTAAAGTCCCTGGCAAACCTTGCAATGCTATGTGGTAACGTTGGTGTTGAAGGAGGAGGGATTAACCCCTTACGGGGACAGAATAACGTTCAAGGGGCTTGTGACCTCGGTGCCTTGCCGAATGTTTTCACAGCCTATCAACCGGTTACCAATAATGAAATCAAACAAAAATTTGAAAAGACATGGGGGGTAGATAGTCTACAAAGTACAGTTGGACTTACGGTCACTGAGATGTTTAATGCTGCAGAAGAAGGAAAAGTAAAGGCAATGTACATTATGGGTGAAAATCCCCTGCTCAGTGACCCTGATGTTCATCATATAGAACATTGTGTAAAATCGCTGGAATTTTTAGTAGTCCAGGACATATTTTTAACAGAGACTGCGGAGTACGCTGACGTGGTTCTTCCCGGTGTGTCTTTTGCCGAAAAGGATGGAACATTTACAAATTCTGAAAGAAGGGTTCAGCGGGTAAGGAGAGCGATTCAACCACGAGGAGATGCCAGAGAAGACCACTGGATAATATGTGAGTTGTCTAAAAGGATGGGATACCATATGAATTATGGTAGTCCGAGTGAGATTATGGAGGAGATACGCACAGTAACCCCCAGCTATGCAGGCATAACTTATGAACGGATTGAAAAAGAAGGTATTCCCTGGCCCTGTCCGGGTGAAGACCATCCTGGAACACCAATCCTTCACTTAGAGAGATTTGCAAGGGGTAAAGGACTATTCTCTGCCATCGATTACAAAAAACCTGCCGAATTGCCAGATAAGGAGTATCCGTTTTTGCTTACTACAGGAAGGGTATTGGAGCACTACCATACAGGTACAATGACTCGTAAAGGAAAAGGGCTTAATATGCTTTATCCTGAACTTCTGGCAGAGATAAATCCGGAAGATGCCGTGGGTTTGGGTATTGAATCCGGTGATTTTGTTACTGTAGCATCCCGTCGAGGGGATATTAAGGTAAAGACAATAATTAGTGAACGCCCTGACAGGGGAGTCATATTTGTTCCCTTTCATTTCAAGGAGTCGCCGGCAAATATATTAACAATAAATGCTATTGATCCTATTGCGAAGATACCGGAATACAAGGTATGTGCCGTGCGGGTTGAGAAGGTTGGTTAAAACAACAAAAAATCTTGACAGCAAATTGGCCGTGTGTTAAATTTGAGTTGAATGAACAATCATTCATAATGTGTTCGTAAAAGGTCGGAGATCAGCCCCCATGTCATTTCGAGCGACAGCGAGAAATCTAATATCATTAAAGATTCCTCGTTGCTTGCGCTCCTCGGAATGACAAAACAGGGCTTTTTACAAAGCCACCAAATAGTCAAGGGGTAGGGGCAATCCCTTGTGGTTGCCCAGCAGGGGCAGGGATAACCCTGCCCCTGCTTGAATCCTTTTTCAGCATAAGCAGGACCTAGGAAATCCGAGAGATTAAATGACCGAGTTACCAACAAAAACAGAGGACAAACATAAAAGAATTCTCCAGGCAGCTATTAAGGTATTCGCCAAGAACGGTTTTTATAATTCAAAGGTTTCCGAAATTGCCCAGGAAGCAGGTGTTGCAGATGGAACGATCTACCTATATTTTAAGAACAAGGATGACATACTCATTTCCCTCTTTGAAGAAGAGATGGAAAAAATTATACAGAATATGAAACAGGAGATCGGCAAAGAGGAAGATCTTTTAAAGAAGTTGAAGATGTTTGCTGTTGTGCAATTGAATTCCAAGAAGGAAAATCCGGATCTGGCAGCCATTATGGAAGTGGAGCTAAGGCAGAGCAGTAAGTTTATGAAAGAATATGTGAATATGAAATTTATTGAATATTTAAAGATTGTTTCTTCCATAATAAAGGAAGGACAGAAGAAAGGGATAATCAAAAAGGAGGTAGACCCCACCATTGTGAGCAGGGCATTCTGGGGGGCATTGGACGAAGTAGCCAGGTTTTGGGTGTTATCCCCCAGGAAGAAGGTTAGTTTATCCACTTCTGCTGAGTTGATAAGCGATATCTTTATCAAGGGAATGGTTGAAGCCGTGAATCGTAAGTCGTAAACCATTCACGATTCACGATTCACGAAAATAGAGAGGGGGTGGAAGTTTAGCTCAAAAAGAAATTTCCAACCGTGTTTAAATAACTAAACAGTTCGTCCTAAAAAATGAAAAATTTCCTTTGGAGCGAACATGAGCAGGATTATTAAATCGTTCACAGTGAACCATGAACCGTTTTTAAAAATGCCTGAAGCGAGTCCTAAATGGGTCAAAAAACCTGTACTAGGGAGCGGAAAAGGGAATTTTTCAAGACAAACCAAATAGAAAAGGAGGGTTTAAGGTGAATGTAGTCGTATGTGTAAAGCAAGTTCCGGATACCGAATCGGCAATAAAGGTTAAACCAGACGGTTCAGATATCATTAAAGATGATCTGAAGTATGTTATGAATCCCTACGATGAATATGGTATAGAAGAGGCATTACGGATTAAGGAAAAATTCGGTGGGGTGGTTACCATTCTGTGTATGGGGCCAGGAAGGGCTGTAGAAACCATAAGGACAGGCCTGGCTATGGGAGCAGACCAGGCAGTGCAACTTGATGACCCTGCTTTCGAAGGAGGCGATGCTTTTGCTACTGCTAAGGCATTGGCTGAGGCATTGAAGGGCATAGAATATGGTCTGATCTTCTGCGGTAAACAGGCTATTGATGATGATCTATCACAGGTGGGTGCATCCCTGGCAGAATTATTAAAGCTCCCCCAGGTCTCATTAATACAGAAACTGGAGATTGCAGATGATAAAAAATCCGCAACGGTACACCGTCAAGTGGAGGGAGGAATTGAGATACTAAAGGTATCGTTACCCGCGGTTTTGACAACACAGAAGGGTCTTAATGAACCAAGATATGCCTCATTACCCGGAATAATGAAGGCCAAAAAGAAGCCCCTTGATGTAAAAAACCTTGCAGCATTGGGGTTGAGTTCAGACAGTGTGGGCTGTGCCGGTTCAAAGGCGCTAATAACAAAGTATACTCCTCCTCCTCCGCGTGCCGCTGGGAAAATTATAGAAGGAGAAGGACCACAGGAAACCGTACCCAAACTGGTTAAGCTTCTAAGAGAAGAAGCAAAGATGATTTAAAGAGGGAGGGGTAATAATGGCTAATAGTGTATGGGTATTTGCAGAAGTTAAAGATGGTAAGATAAAAAAGGTCACATTCGAGATGTTGAGTGAGGGCAAGAAGATGGCCGAGAAACTGGGAGGGGATCTTTCGGCTCTACTCCTGGGCCAAAATGTAGGGTCTCTGGCGGAACAACTCGGTCACTATGGTGCTGATAAGGTATATCTGGCTGAACACGAGGCATTAAAGGATTATACAACCGATGCCTATAGTAAGGTAATCGCTGAATTGATAAAGGCAAATGAGCCGTCTATAGTCCTTTACGGTGCTACGGTTTTAGGTAAAGACCTCTCTCCGCGGGTTGCTGCCCGTGTCGAGGCTGGACTGGCAACAGACTGTACAGGGATAGGCCTGGATGACAGTGGTAAGCTTACCGCAACAAGACCGATGTTTGCTGGAAAGGCATATGCCGACATATCCTTCTCCGATAGCAAACCAAATATGGCATCTATAAGACCAAATGCCTTGCCCGTCAGTCCGCCGGATGAATCGAAGAAGGCAGAGGTGATAAAGGTAGATGTAAATATTAATCCTGACGATATACGAACAACCATCCAGGAGTTTATAAAGACTGCCGGTGAAAGACCTGATCTTACCGAAGCAGGGGTTATCGTTTCAGGTGGCAGGGGTATGAAAGGACCGGAAAACTTCAAGATGTTAGAAGAATTAGCCGATGTTCTGGGAGCAACTGTGGGGGCTTCCAGGGCTGCTGTTGATGCCGGATGGAGAAATGTATCCGACCAGGTAGGACAAACCGGTAAAGTCGTTTCCCCAAACCTCTATATAGCCTGCGGTATCTCCGGAGCCATCCAGCATCTGGCAGGTATGAGTACATCTAAGTATATAGTTGCCATAAATAAGGACCCGGAGGCACCCATATTCCAAAAGGCCGATTATGGTATAGTTGACGATCTGTTTAAAGTGTTGCCTGTCCTTACAGAAGAGTTGAAGAAATTAAAGGCAGAAGGTTAGAAACATGGAGCATAGAGCATTCCATGCTCTATGCTCTCTCACAACTTTATCCCCCCTGATTTGCTGAGAGGAGGTTTACAAAAATCATGAATGTAGCCGGTTATACAATCTTGGGTATCCCAAACTTTGCTCTCTTAGCTATTGCGGTAATCGCAGCCCTGGTATTTTTTGTAAACAGGGTTAAGTATCTATATATTATTCTCCGCCTCGGGAAAGAAGACAACAGATTCAAAGAGATAGGCGAAAGGATAAAAATCACTCTAAAAAGAATCCTTTTACAGATATGTGTTCTAAAAGACGTCAGGTTCGGGGATTTGGCCGGTCTCGGTCATGCTATGATATTTTATGGATTCCTTTGTTTCGCATTCAGTTATATATTCATGTTCGGCAGAGGCTTTATCCCAGGTCTTTCCTTTCATGTGCTGGGGGCTTCTTTTGCCAGTTATTTCCCATTGATCCTGGATATAGCCGCATTAATGGTTATGATTGCAATTGTCTGGGCATTACTGAGAAGATACGTAGTAAGACCTCCAAGGTTAGAGACTACTCGGGAGGCGGCAGTTATATTGGGCATAATATTTTTCTTGATGGTCTTTCATTTCCTTATGGAGGGGTTTGAGATCAATATAGATTCCCAAGAAACGGCGACCCTGGCATTTGTCGGGGCAGCATTTGCCGGTTTTTTTAACAATATGGGTTTTGAGAAAACAACCCAGGAAGCCCTCTTTATCGCTTCATGGTGGATTCACGTCCTTCTTGTCCTTGGGTTCATGGCTCTTATCCCTTATTCAAAACATCTCCATCTTATACTTGCTCCCTTTAACATCTTCTTTAAGTCGCTGGGGCCGAAAGGTGCCCTCATGCCAATATTGAACATGGAAGAGGCTGAGACATTTGGTGTATCTAATGTAGAGGAATTTACCTGGAAACAGCTACTCGATCTGTATACCTGCGCCGAATGCGGTAGGTGCGAGATTAACTGTCCAGCCCACCTCTCTGAAAAGCCTCTTTCTCCAAGGCACTTGATCCACGACCTTAAAGTACACCTTCTGGAAAAGGGTTCTAATTTGCTTAGAAGTAAGAATTTGGGGAATGGAAAGGCAGAAACAGGAGAAGCAACGGAAGAGGGTTATGAGGGTAAGAGTCTTATAGGAGACGTGGTATCCGAGGATAAGATTTGGTCATGTGTTACTTGCGGCTCATGTATGGAACAGTGCCCTGTGGCCAATGAGCATGTAGATAAGATAATAGATATGCGGCGTTATCTGGTGCTTATGGAGAGCAAGTTCCCTTCTGAGGTTCAGACTGTCTTTAAAAATATGGAGAACAACAGCAATCCCTGGGGTATAGGATGGGCAACCAGGGCTGATTGGGCTAAGGACCTGGGAGTGAAAATCATGTCAGAGGACAGCAACGTTGATATACTCTATTGGGTGGGTTGTGCAGGGTCCTTTGATGACCGCAATAAGAAGATATCAACCTCTCTGGTCAATATCTTCAATAAGGCAGGTGTAAATTTTGGCATACTCGGAGCAGAGGAGAAGTGCTGTGGCGATTCTGCAAGAAGGATTGGAAATGAATATCTCTTCCAGATGCTTGCTTCGGAAACGATAGAGATTTTGAAAAATTATAACGTAAAAAGGATTGTAACCCAATGCCCCCACTGCTTTAACACTTTAAAGAACGAATATCCTCAATTTGGTGGAGAATTTGAGGTGTTGCATTACACAGAATTCATTACAGAACTGATTGCAGAGGGCAAACTTAAACTGACTAAACCGATAAACAAAACCATCTCTTACCATGATTCTTGTTATCTGGGAAGATACAATACAATATACGACGCCCCAAGGAAGATATTAAAGAGTATTCCAGGGGTTAAATTGGTTGAAATGCTAAGAAACAAGGCAAAGAGTATATGTTGTGGTGCTGGCGGTGGTCGGATGTGGATGGAAGAGCATTTGGGAAAGAGGATAAATGAGATGAGACTGCAAGATGCCCTGGATGTGAATCCAGACCTGATATCAACAGTGTGTCCCTATTGTCTGACCATGTTTGAGGATGCCATCAAAGAAAAGGATGTGCAAGAATCTTTGAAAAGTAAGGATATAGCTGAACTGGTAGAAGAGGCAATGGAATAGAAGTCAGAAGTCAGAAGTCAGGAGTCAGAATGGAGATAATTCTCTTCTGGACTCTGACTTCTGACCCCTGATTACGTCCCCATCATATTTTCCAGTTCTATTAAATCCTTCCTTTCGCCAAGGGCAACGACGGTATCGCCCAGTTCAATCTTAGATTCCGGTGAAGGATTAAAGACCATCTGTCCCGTAGCCTTCTTTATAGCCACAATAATCAACCCCAGTTCCTGTCTTATTGCACAATCGCTTAAAGAAACATTGATAAACCTGGAAACCTTCCGTACTGTAATCTCTTCCAGTTGAAGCTCCATGCTCTGCTTGTAGGTTGCCAATTCAATAAAGTCTACAACAGTAGGTCGTAGAATGGCATGGGCCATTCGTATACCCCCAATAACATAGGGTGAGATAACCTTATCTGCCCCTGCTCTTAAAAGCTTTCTCTCTGCCCCTTCATATGACGACCTGGCCAAAATGAAGATTTCAGGGTTTAACTCTCTGGCAGTCAGGGTTATATAAACGTTGTCCGAATCAGAAGAAACTGCCGCCACTAATCCTCTGGCATTCTTTATTCCAGCTTTAATTAAGATATCTTCCTCTATCGAGTTGCCCTGTATATATAGATAATTCTCACTCTCCATCTTCTCGATAATTTCAGGGTCATTGTCGATAGCCACAAATGGCAGTGGTTTAGCAGAGGTAGCGAGCTCTTTGCAGATTAAACTCCCGATTCGACCACA
>QZJR01000044.1 GCA_003599365.1 Deltaproteobacteria bacterium
TGCGGCGCTGAGCGGCTGTGCCTGCCCTCCGCTTCGCTTCGGGAGAACCAGGCACAGGAACGGATGCCCTTCGGGCACCGCTCAGCGCCGCATTATATTTGAGATGATTCTATGAAGTATAGAATGTATGTAGATGAAGTAGGAAATCCTGATTTAGAAAGTTCCGATAATCCACTACATCGTTTCCTAAGCCTCACCGGTATAATAATTGATTTAAATTATATTAGCGAGACCGTACATCCTCAGATGGAAAAATTAAAATTAAATTATTTTGGTTCACACCCTGACGATCCTATTATTTTTCATAGAAAAGAGTTAGTTAATTCTCAGCATCCTTTTGGGGCTCTCCGAGACACTAAGATACACACAAATTTCGATAAAGATTTGTTAAATTTTTTAAGAAATTGGGAATATACTGTAATATCTGTATGCCTAGACAAAAAAGTACACAAAGAGACTTATCAGGTTTGGAGATACAATCCTTACCACTATTGTCTTGCACTTCTTCTTGAGAGATTTACTTTTTTCTTAGAACAGCATACTGCAATGGGCGATGTTATGGCAGAATCAAGAGGTGGTAAGGAAGATAAACAACTTAAGGCTTCATTCTTGAAATTATGGGAGGAAGGAACGGAATATATATTGCCAGAAAGATTTCATAGTGTACTTACAAGTAAACAATTAAAAGTCAAATCCAAATCAAATAATATTTCTGGTCTTCAGATTGCAGACCTAATTGCTCATCCGAGCCGAAACGAAATTTTAAATGAAAATAATCTATTAGATCGCCCTCTAGCACCATTTACTAAAAAAATAATTGAAATTCTACAAGGGAAATATTATCAGAATAATGGAAGAATATTTGGCAAAAAATTTATCTAGACATAAAAAAGGGCCTGAAAGGCCCCGATGGCATTACACCATCCACCTCCACATTAGCGGATTAATTTAATTCTACTTGATGATTAAAGATATGTCAAGATAATAATTTCCCAAAGAATTAACAATTCCTAACTTATTCAATTGTTAAAGAACAAAATATATAACCAATCATTGCACCTGATATTTTTCCGCTATCGCTTCAAAATCCAGGTGAACTCAACGTTCGCCGGAGAAAAAAATGGGCTACGATAAAGACAAAATAGATGAATATACCCTGGCGCTTCTGTACCTCGTGACTCACGAAAGGCATGAGGGACTTGGTGCAAGGGCATGGAAAGGGTTTGATTGGGACACAATGAACAGGCTTCATGAGAAAGGATACATATCGAATCCAATCGGCAAGGCAAAATCGCTCGGAATGACTGAAGAGGGGTTCCTCAAGGCCAAGGAGCTTTTTGAGCGGCATTTTGGCAAGAATTGAAATCGCCTTCGGCGAACAAGTCAATCAAAGCGATGGGTGATAGCCCGTCGCTATTTGCGGAGGCTGTGCCCCCGCGCCTTATTTCTGTCATTACGTAACGGGGTCGGGCCACAGCAAGTATCGGATATTGGAACGAATAATTCAGAACTGTCCCCCTGAAATGGGCATATAATGCGTTTTTTGAAGGTAAAAAGGCTGTTATTCCCGGGAGTCTATGTCAAGAGCAAAGCGGCATTACATTCCAGGTTACATCTGGCATATCACCCATCGATGCCATAAGAGGGAATTTCTCCTCAAGTTCTCAAAGGATCGGCATCGGTATCTGCAATGGCTGTATCAAGCCAAGAAACGCTATGGTTTGACGATTTTGAACTACATGGTTACATCCAACCATGTTCACCTGCTCGTCGCCGATGATGGGGGCAGGGACGTGATTCCCAATTCCATGCAATTGGTGGCTGGACGAACGGGACAGGAGTTCAATCAGAGAAAGGACCGAAAGGGAGCCTACTGGGAAGATCGTTATCATGCAACCGCGGTGGAAAGCGGCGATCATCTGGCGCGATGCATGGTTTACATTGATACCAACATGGTACGTGCAGGTGTGGTCAGCCATCCATCTATGTGGCCATTCTGCGGCTACAATGAGATACAGGAACCAAGAAGGAAGAATGTCCTGATTGATTACGAGAGGCTGCTGGGCTTGCTCGAAGCCAGGTCATATGATCAGTTGAGGAGTAGACACAAAGGGTGGGTGGAGGAATACCTTGGCCCGACCCCAGGACCGGACACGCATAACCAACCCGCCATACCTTATATGCCTTTTCCCTTGACACAAAATTAGCTTTATCCTATACTGCCCCAGAAATAAAGAGGAACTTCCTATTATTAATGTGGAGTGTGAGGTAGATAATCTATGACCATTTTCTCTAAGAAGCAGATAGAGGTCAAGCAGATGATCGATACGTATCTGGATAAGGTCGATTCCTGCATACGGCAGTTTCGCGATTCCATGATGAGATTTCTGGTCAACGGGTGCACCCGCGAGTTCATCTGGGATGTGGAAAAGGCACACAAGTTCGAGTCTGAGGCAGATGACTTGCGACGCAAAATCCAGATGACCCTCTATGGGAAGGCCCTCCTTCCTGATTCCCGGGGCGATTTGCTGTTACTCTTGGAGTTTTACGACCGGATCCCCAGCGCGGCGGAAGATGCCCTATTCTTGACCAGGATATTATGTCTGGATATACCGAATGACCTGCTCGAAGACTTGGAAAAGCTGGTGGAAATAAATGTAGAAGCCTACCGACTGGTCCGGGAATGCATGAATACCCTGTTCGAAAATCCCCATGAGACCCTCTACCAGACGCGCGGCGTTGATGCAAAAGAAAGTGAATCCGACAGACTGGAACGCTCTATTGTCGAGCGGGTCTTCAAGTCGGACATGGCTACCGGCAAGATGATGTTGTTAAAAGAACTCGTTGATACCATCGGCGAGATCTCTAACCGGGCGGAGAATACCGCCGACCGTATTAGTATCGTGGCTATCAAGAGACAGATTTAGAGATCATGTGGCAGATTATCTCAGCTGTATTCCTGGGGTGGTCCTTAGGAGCCAACCATACGGCCAACGTATTCGGTACAGCGGTAGCTTCCCGTATGATCCGCTTCTGGACCGCTGCTATTGTATGTGCGGTCTTTGTCCTGCTGGGAGCCCTTCTGCAGGGCCAGGCAGGGATGGCTACCTACAGGGCAATGGCCGGAGTCTCTCTCAATGCGGCATTCCTGGTTGCCCTTTGTTCAGCCCTCACGATCACCCTGATGACCTACCTTAAATTTCCTGTCTCGGTTTCCCAGGCTGTTGTTGGTTCACTGGTGTCCATTGGGCTTTTGGAGGGCAACTTCCATTGGGAGGTTCTGGTGAAGGTGGTGATCTGCTGGGTGGGAACGCCGTTAGGAGGGATGATCTTTGCCATCATCCTCTATTTTCTGGTGGGTAAATTTATGAATGGGTTGAACCTCAATCTCTTCCAGCACGACAGATACCTGCGCTGGTGCCTCATGGTCGTAGGCGGGTATGGCGCATACGCCCTGGGGGCAAATAATGTGGCCAATGTAACAGGAACATTCACCGGTCCCGGAATGCTTACACCGTTTCAGGCTTGTCTGATCGGTGGGCTCAGCATCGGGTTTGGCGTACTTACATACGGCAAAAAGGTAATAATGACGGTGGGCAAGGAGATAGTCAGACTGGATGGTTACACCGCCTTCATTGTTATTCTGGCCGAAGCAATCACTGTCCATATCTACGCTGGCATTGGGGTTCCTGTCTCTACCAGCCAGGCCGTCGTGGGTGGAGTAATGGGCATTGGATTGGTTAAAGGTGTCAGTACAGTCAACCTAAAGAGGCTTTACCAGGTCTTCTACGCATGGATTGGGACTCCTGCCATCTCCTTTACAATAACCTTTCTTCTATATCTCATGTTCAGCCGTGTTTAGTATACGGTAAGCCTTCCAATTCATCCATGACGGCTTCGTAAAAAGTCCATCTGCGGCGTTTCGCTGCATCCTCAGTCATTGCAGCGTACATGTAAGTACGCCTCATTCCTTCGGGTTTGCGCGCCTTGCATCTGGAGCTTTTTACTGTGCCGTCTGATGTTTGATTTTTACGACTTCATCATCCATCTGAATTCCAAAAGACGACCCCATGACATAAGTTCTTGATGCATCAGAATCCCCAAAAGTATTTTAACTTGACACCAAAAAGGAATTATAGATAATCAATAAAGGATATGAGGTAAGTGATTATTCATTTAAGGAGGTACTTAGATGGCAAAGATTGATTTAATGGGGCTTCCCAAAAAAACTCTTGTCGATCTTTTAAAGACCTATTCTAAAAATTCCATGACTGTCGATGGACTCTGGTTTGTCAATGTGGAGGAAAAATTCGGGTTGGATATGGCAATAGAGATAGACACAAGAGTCTGGGAGAGATATGGTGCGACAGAAGCGAAGAGGATAAAGAAGGCTTTGCATATCACTGATGGGGGTATTCCCGCCCTGGCAAAGGCACTCAATTTCCAGATATGGCTTCCGGGTATGGATTACGAGTTCCCGGAGGTTACAGAGAAGAATGTAGTATTCAATGTGACGGATTGTACTCCACAAAAGGCAAGGATAAGAGACAAGAGAGGGGAGTTTCCATGTAAACCAGTGGGGGTAGCCCTGTTCAAAAAGTTTGCAGAAACAATAGACACAAGACTGAAGATGAAGTGTTTGGTCTGTCCACCTGATGAACATCCAGAGGATGTGTGGTGCAGCTGGGAATTTAGTCTGGAAGAAGAGTATTTAAAGGAGGTATAAGATTATGGCAAACAGTAACAATAAAAACCCCTATTTTACCCGTTTAAAGAACATGGAAAAGACCACAAAGTGGTTGAAGGAACAGAGGGGCAAGAAGGCGGTAGAAGCATTGAAGAAGAATGGATTTGAGTCTCAATATATTAGTGATGGGAAGACTGCCTGTGCCGAAATCCTCAACCTGATCCCCAAAGATGCGAAAGTGGGGGTAGGGGGGTCTATGACCATGAGGCAGATTGGGGTCATGGATACTCTGGAGAAGAAGGGTAATGTGATCTACGACCACTGGAAGCCCGGATTATCCCCTGAAGATGTCTTGAAGATAAGAAGGGCGCACTTAACCTGTGATGTCTTTCTGACCAGCGCCAATGCCGTTACCATGGAAGGTATGCTGGTAAGTACAGATGGGGCTGGAAACCGGGTGGGGGCTATGATGTTTGGTCCTGGAAAGGTAATAGTTGTGGCCGGAGTCAATAAGGTTGTAAATGACCTGCATAGCGCCTTCAGGCGAATTAAAGAGGTTGCCACCCCTCAAGTGGTTAAAGATATGGGTTTAGAGATTCCCTGTGCGGTTACCGGCTTTTGCAGTGATTGCAATTCTCCTATGCGGGCATGCAGGGCAACGGTTATTTTAGAGAGAAAACCCTTCTTTTCTGATATTCATGTTCTGATAGTAGGTGAGGATTTGGGATTTTAGGTGATTGATAGAGAGAGTAAGCGGATTTTGATCATCCGAACAGGGGCAGTAGGAGATTTCATATTTACCCTGCCGTCCATCAGGGCCATACGTAAGCGGTTCCCAGAGGCCTTTATAGAGGTGATGGGTTATTCAGAGAGGGCTATCCTTGCGAAGAACAGGTATTATGCTGACAGGGTGAGTTCCATTGAGCGCCATGGCATCTCATTCTTCCGGGTTGAGAACAGTGAGTTGCCAAAGGACCTGACAGATTATTTTGGGAGCTTTGGCCTGATTATCCTTTATAGTTACGATGAAGATGGAATCTTCTCAGACAATTTGCGAAGAACGGGGTCTTTAGAGGTAGTTACTATTAAACCATTACCACCCTCCAGAGACCAGAGACATATAGTAGATTATTTTTTAGATACCCTTGAATCCTTTGCTATACATGGAGATGATCCCATACCAAGGGTATTCCCTGACGAATCCGGCAGGGATTATGCCGTTAGATTCTTTCAAGATCACCACCTTGAATCTGGGAAAGATGGTTTTGTAATCGCCATTCATCCTGGCAGTGGCGGGTCTAAAAAGAGGTGGCTAAAAGAATCTTTTGTAGACGTGATTGATTGGGTAGCCGATAGATATAATGCGGTGATATTACTGATCTCTGGGCCAGCAGACACTGATGCTGTAAATGAAATATTAAGGAATCTAAGAAAGGCTAAGCCCATTTTGGTACAGGGGGGGTCGCTTGTCCAGTTGGCGGCTATTCTTGAGAGATGCCATTGTTTTTTGGGAGTTGATTCAGGCATAACGCATCTGTCAGCAGCGGTGGGTATTCCGACCATTGCTGTCTTCGGACCCACGGATCCTGATATTTGGGGGCCGAGAGGGAATAATGTGTCTATAGTTAGAAAGGATCTGGATTGTTCGCCATGCACCAGGGAAGAATTGAATCTATGCCAAAACCAGAGGTGTCTGCAACTCATCGGGGTTGAAGAGGTTATTGAGGAGGTCGAGTTAGTGCTTGACTGCTGTAAAATCTTAAGTGTATAATTGGTTCGTCCTGAAAAATGGAAAGAGGAATTTTTTGGGACGAACCAATTATAACCTATTGTTTATCGAGGACTACCATGTCTGAACAGAAGTTTGAAGATGCGGTGAAAAAGCTTGAGTCAATTGTAACCCGACTTGAAGATGGTGATATACCCCTTGAAGAATCCCTTAAACTCTTTGAGGAAGGGGTTAAACTTTCCAGGTTTTGTTCAAAGAAATTGGATGAGGCCGAGAAAAAGGTTGAGATTCTGATGAAAGATAAGGACGGAAGGTTAAAACCCCAGCCTTTCGACGTGAGAGACGAAGAAGGGGAAACTGACTAAAAGGTTAATGTTTTGGACTTAAGGAGTTATCTTCAGGAAAAGAAGAGGTTGGTGGATCATGCATTGGAAAGATATGTGCCGTCTTCGGATGGCCATGCTTCCACTATTTACAAGGCTATGAGATACAGCCTCTTTGCCGGAGGGAAAAGACTGCGACCAATCCTGACTATTGCCTCTTCTGAGGCGGTAGGCGGGTATACAGATTCTGTACTTCCTTTTGCCTGTGCCATTGAGTTGATTCATACTTATTCACTTATCCACGATGATTTGCCAGCCATGGATGACGATGATTACAGACGAGGAAACCTTACCAATCATAAAGTTTATGGGGAGGCTGCTGCCATACTTGCAGGTGATGCCTTACTAACAGAGGCTTTTCGATTAATGACGGATTCAAACACCATTTCTGGGGTTGATCCTAATACCGTTTTAAATGTAATTAATGATATAGCCGATGCTGCCGGAGCATCCGGGATGGTGGGAGGGCAGATGGTGGACATAGAGTTAGAGGGAAAACAGGTTGATATTTACGACGTAGAGTATATCCACACCCATAAGACCGGAGCACTTATCGCTTCTTCTGTCAGAATCGGTGCAAGGTTGGGCGGAGGAACGAAAGAGGAGGTCGGGCTATTGTCTATGTATGGCTCGGCTATTGGGTTAGCCTTTCAGACTGTTGATGATATTTTAAATGTGGAAGGCGATGAAGCCCTTTTAGGCAAAAGTGTTGGGAGCGATGCAAACAAGAAGAAAGCAACCTATCCCGCGGTTTTGGGTCTTGATGATTCAAAAGAGACTGCTGATGAGTTGATAGATAAGGCTATTGGTTATCTGAGGCAATTTGATGATAAAGCAGAGCCCTTAAGGATGATTGCAAGATATATTGGAAAGCGAAAGGCTTAGGGGAGAGGACACTTTTTTATGACTGGATTACTCGATGGGATTAACGGCCCGGCTGACATTAAATCCTTTACTTTGGATGAGTTAGCACAGCTTGCAGGTGAGATAAGAGAGGAGATTGTCTCCGTTGTCTCCAAAAACGGCGGTCATCTTGCTTCAAGCCTTGGTACCGTGGAATTGACCATTGCCCTTCACTATATATTTAATGCCCCCAGGGATAAACTCATCTGGGATGTGGGTCATCAGGCATATACTCATAAGATATTAACCGGCAGGAGAGACAGGTTCGATACCTTACGACAGTATGGAGGGATTAGCGGTTTTCCCAGAAGGGATGAAAGCCCTTACGATACCTTTGGTGTGGGGCATAGCGGCACCTCAATCTCTGCGGCATTAGGGATGGCAGAGGCCAGGTGTCTTAAGGGTGAAAAATATAGGGTTATAGCTGTCATAGGTGACGGCTCTATAGCTTCTGGAATGGCCTTTGAGGGACTTAACCAGACAGGACATCAAGAAAAGGATATGATAGTTGTCCTCAACGACAATGAAATGTCCATTTCGCCCAATGTAGGCGCCCTTTCATCTTACCTCAACCGTATTATGACGGGACAGCTCTTTAACAGATTCCGGAGTGAGATGAAGAACTTTCTCAAAACAATCCCGGGTATTGGAGAGTCTGTGTTAAAGCTGGTTAAACAGGCGGAAGAATCCTTTAAGGGTTTGATAATCCCAGGAGTATTCTTTGAGGAGTTAGGGTTTAGGTATATAGGTCCAATTCAGGGACATCGTCTGGACCATCTGATTGAAAATATAAAGAATGTTAAAAAACTAGAGGGACCTATTTTGATTCATGTCATAACAACCAAGGGGAAAGGCTATCCTCCGGCGGAGAAAGATCCCACGAGTTTTCATGGTATCGGCTCATTTGATATAGAGACGGGCAAGCCCCTGAAAGAGGGTGGGAATCTTCCTACCTATACCGAGGTTTTTGCTGATACTATACTTAAATTGGGCAGGATGGATAAAAGGATAGTGGGGATAACTGCTGGCATGTCTCACGGAACGGGTCTTCACAAGTTTTCTGAAGAATTTCCAGACAGGTTTTATGATGTTGGGATAGCAGAGCAACACGGGGTGACCTTTGCCGCCGGTCTGGCAACAGGGGGCTTTATCCCTGTAGCGGCTATATATTCCACATTCTTACAGAGGGCCTACGATCAGATTGTCCACGATGTCTGTCTGCAGAAATTGCCTGTTATTTTCGTCCTTGACCGGGCTGGAATTGTTGGAGAGGATGGGCCTACCCACCATGGCCTATTTGATTACTCCTTCCTGCGCCATATCCCCAATATTACAGTGATGGCGCCCAAAGACGAAAATGAACTTCAGCATATGCTTAAAACAGCTGTTGATTGTGGTAACCCTGTTTCAATAAGGTATCCTCGGGGTAAAGGGTATGGTGTAAAATTTGACACTGAGTTAAAGGCATTAGAGATTGGTAAAGCAGAGGTCATTACAGAAGGAAAGGATGTTTTGATTCTTGCAATAGGCTCTATGGTTTATCCCGCTCTAGCAGCAGCCAGGCGTCTTAGGGAAGAGAATATAGAGGTAACGGTAGTTAACAGCCGTTTTGTAAAACCCCTGGATGATGATCTGATCATTACCCTTGCGGAGAAAATCAGGAAGGTTATTACAGTGGAAGAGAATGTTCTTGATGGTGGCTTTGGCAGTGCGGTTTTAGAGCTTATGGAAAAGAACGGCCTTCAAAATCTAAGGGTAAAGCGTATAGGTGTCCAGGATAGATTTGTCGAGTACGGTACCCAGGAACTCCTTAGAAGCAGATATGGTTTAGACGAGGAGGGTATTGTTAGGACAGTTAAGTGGCTGCTGGATTGATAATGTTTTAGTATCCGTTCACAGTTTGCAGTTAACAGTTGGCAAAAATGCTTCGAGCTTTATATAAAC
Organism: Deltaproteobacteria bacterium; assembly: GCA_003599365.1. GTDB lineage: Bacteria > Desulfobacterota > UBA8473 > UBA8473 > UBA8473 > UBA8473. The sequence continues at coordinate 9,647 of QZJR01000044.1, forward strand.
AGCGGGCTTAAGCCTGCTGTTGTAATTAAACCGTAAACTGTGAACCGTGAACTGTTACCTGTTTTAATACCTAACCGCTTTTATCCCTTTTTCTCTTAGAAAAGATGCGATATTTTTGTCTACATTGGCTTTTGTGAGAAGGATTTTAGACAGATCGTTTTCCTGGAATAGAAAGCCGGGGATTGCAATTGCAATATTGTGGGGGTCTCCTTTTCCCGCAGTGTCAAACTCGAATGTGGAAAAGGAGAACCCTATACCAAGAAAATCCAATACCTTTGAGATTACTGATTCTTGGGTTTCTTCTTTTTGCACTTCCAGAGTCCTGAGTTTATTTTCAGTGAGTATCTCCACCATGTCGTGGGGTAGCTTTTGTAGACTGATAATACAGTCACGGACTTCCCTTTTGAGGAATATATCTGCTGTAATTCCCAACTGAAAACCACTGTTGCCTTTACTCAAGAGAGGCAGCTTAGCGCCTGCGGTAAAGGGCTGATCTATCAAGGTTAAAAGGGCATGGATTAATTCATTGTTGGTTGAGGAATTCAGGATGATAATATCTTCTTCCCCGCTAATGCTGCCTTTTTTCTGATCCTTCCTATGCTCTTCCTTCCCAGCTAGAGAGATATCTATAACCCTCACCCCAAACCTTTCGATATAATCTTTAATTGCCAATGGTACCTCTTTGTCCTTTTTGCTAATGAAATTAACGGCATAGCCCCGGTTTTTGATAAAACTTTCCTTATCTTTAAAGATAATCCAATCTGTCCACACCTTTATCGTTATTTTGCCCTTTAGTATTAGAGGCTTATCTCCTCTGATTATTGAGTAATACCCTGATAGGGGGGAAAGCTTATTAAAGATAGATTCTATAACCTCATCTTTCCGGATATTTAAAATCTTGTAATTCTTCCAATTCGATTCTATCAGCTTTTCTACCCTTGCCGGTAATTGATCACCGACATCTATGATTACCTTCCTTCCACTTTTCATTTCCAGGATGGGAAAAGTTTCATTATTTAAGGTTAGCTCTCCACGGCCGGGAATTGGAATGTAATAATTACCTTTATCGATATAGAGATCCCCGGTATTCTTAAAAACGGTCCCAATGAAATCCTTGATGCCTTTCGTGCCAGATTCAATACGAAAAGGGATTGGTTTATCTATTTCAATTGGAGCCGCTTTATCCTTAGCTTCCGAAGGGAAGAGTGGAGTTTTTGAGATTGGTTCGTACACCGGAACAAGTATCCTTTGGCCTACTCTGAGTAAGTTAGGGTTCTTGATGGTTGGGTTTGACTTACGGAAGAGGCTTACATACTCATTAAAAACCAGGCGCCCTGGCACTTTGTATACATGCAAAAAGATGGTTGACAGGCTCTCCCCAGGCTTTACGGTATGTTCCTTGACAAATACAGAAGGTGGCTGAGAAGAAGTGGGTTCAGATATGGTTTTAACACTCTCCAGCTTAAGTGGGATAAGGATCTTTTGTCCGGGATAAACCATATTGGTATTGGGGATTGCAGGGTTTAATTTTTTTAGTGCATTTAGGAAGTTTGACCTTTGATCTAAAGGAATCTTGTATCTATCCTCCAGTATCCTCCACAACCATTCTCCTTCTTTCACAGTATAAGGCTCATAATAGACCTTGAGGTTGCCGTATTTCTTTATGGATACTGTCTTGGTAAGAGACAGATTGAGATGGTCATTTGGATCCTTTGCTTCTCCTCTATGGAACGGTAAAAGGAAAAAGGTCCAAAGCAAGGCTATTGAGACTAATGCCTTTTTCATTTTCTTATCCTTCTATGAACTTAGCATACCTTAGGTGCGGATTTGTAGGGGTTCGATTTATCGAACCCACAATAATAGGAGTCATAAATGCCGCTCCTACAAGTACTTAAAGAGGAAATTCTTATACAAATCTTTAATTCTTATATCAGAGTAAATATTTTATGTCAAGTAGAGAGGGGTTTATTTACTATTTTACTTGACATGTAAATGATTTCCTATGTATATTTTTGCGGGAGTCTTCATAGATAAATATCACTGGAGGAAGAATGAATGGCAAGAGGTGAGATAGTAATCAATGAGAATAATTGTCGGGGGTGTGGTTATTGTCAGGAGTTTTGTAAACGGGAGTGTATTGTTATGTCCGAAGACAAGTTTACCCCCCTTGGGTATATACTCCCAATTCTGGCTGATTCTGATAAGTGTAATGCCTGTGGAGTCTGTGGTCAGATGTGTCCCCATTTTGCTATTGAGGTTTATAGATTTATCAAAAACTAAACGGTCAGAGCGAATTCGCATTCTTAGTGAATTTCCAGGAGGAGATATATATGACAGAGAGGATGTTTGTCCAGGGAAATGAGGCAGTAGGCTGGGGAGCTCTGTATTGTGGTTGCGATGGATTCTTTGGCTACCCTATTACCCCGCAGAATGAAGTGACCCAGTGGTTTGCTCATGAATTTCCAAAGAGGGGGAAGGTCTTTTTACAGTCACAATCCGAGGTAGGGTCAATAAATATGCTTTTTGGTGGTGCCGCTGCAGGGTTTAGAGTTATTACTTCAACATCGAGTCCGGGTTGGGGGCTCATGCAGGAAACGATATCTCACTGTGTCGCTGCTGAGTTACCGTGTGTTATAGTGTTGGTACAACGTGGAGGCCCTGGGGCTGGAAGTATCAGGCATGCCCAGATGGACTATATAACCGCTACCAGAGGAGGAGGACAGGGGGGATATAAAAATATTGTCTTGGCACCTGGTTCGGTTCAAGAGATTCACGATCTGATTCAGCTTGGTTTTCATCTCGCCGATAAGTATCGCAACCCATTAGTGGTCCTTATGGATGGTATTCTGGGGCAGGTCTCTGAGTCTATGGAGGCCAAAACTATAGAATTTGAACCTCTAGAGGAGAAAGATTGGGCATTAAAGGGGCGAGAAAGGCAAGAGGATGGAAAGTCTCGCCTGATTAACGCTGCCCCTGGAGTGTTGCCACTTCCACCATATCCTAACTACATATCTTGGTTAAAACACATGGAAGAGAAATACCGTGAGATGGAGGGTTCTGAATTGAGGTATGAGACTTATAAGGCAGAGGGAGCCGAACTCATCTTGGTTGCTTATGGATACACAGCACGTGTTTCCAAAGAGGCTGTCAACATGGCCAGAGCAGAAGGGCATAAGGTTGGTATGATACGACCAATAACCCTATGGCCATTTCCTTATGATGTAATTAGGGAAAAAGCTATGCTCGGGTGTAAATTTTTAGTAGTTGAAGATAGTTTGGGATTATTGATTGATGACGTAAAAATCGGGGTAGAAGGGCGAGCCGATGTTCATTTAGTGGGTATACTCGATCGGCATATACCAACCGATGGAGGGATGATAATGCCGGGCAGGGTCTTCGAAGAGATAAAGAGGTTATTGTAAATCGAAATCATAAAGAGGTAGATACGATGAATAAAAAGATGGTTTGTGGGAAGCCGAAGATATGGAAGGATCCTCCGGGCGCTGCAATGTATTGTCCGGGGTGCCAGCATCCGGTGATTGACCGGGTTATTTCCGAGGTTCTCGAAGAGATGAACATTGATGGAAAAGCTATCTGTGTGCTTGGTGTTGGGTGTCATGCTTTTGTTCAAGTAGCCTGGGACCTTGATATCTTGAGTTGTGCCCATGGCCGGGCCCTTGATTCGGCGACTGCGGTAAAGCGTCTCAATCCTGATGCTATAGTGTTCACTGTTCAGGGGGACGGAGACTGTATAGCTATTGGAGCGGGAGCATTCATAGGGGCCATGGCTCGCGGAGAGAAGATAACTACAATTATGTTCAACAACACCAATTATGGAACTACCGGTGGGCAGTTGGCACCTACTAGCCTCCTGGGACAGAAGACCGCCACTACCCCTCATGGGCGAGATGCGGCATTGGAAGGATATCCGGTACACACTGCCGAGTTGGCAGCAACATTTAAAGGCACTGCTTATAGTGCCAGAGGATCGGTACATACCCCGGCAGCCTACCAGCGTACCAAGAGGTATATAAAGACTGCCTTTCAGAAGCAGATAGATGGAATTGGGTTCAGTTTTGTAGAAGTCTTGTCTGCCTGTCCTCCCAACTGGCATCTCTCCCCGATTAAGTGTTTAGAGAGGATAGGAGAGGATATAGTCTCTGAGTTTCCCTTGGGCGAATTCAAGAACGAGGATAGCACAGAAAGGTTGTCCAAATCCAAGTGAAAGGGAATGATTATGGAAGAAAAATCAAATTCAAGAACTGATGTTATCATGGCTGGACTTGGGGGAATGGGAGTACTCATGGCAGGGCAGATTCTCGCTTGGTCAGCCCTTAAGAACTATAAAAACGTCTCTTGGTTGCCTTCGTATGGTGTAGAAAAAAGGGGTGGGCTATGTGAGTGTATAGTAATCTTTTCTGATCAGGATATTGCATCACCTTTAATAGATCGAGCCCAAACGGTAGTAGTCTTTGATGGTTCTCAGCTTAAAACCTTTGAACCCAGAGTTCTTCCAGGTGGAATGATGTTGGTCGAAAGCGCTGGCTTGGAGGATGAGCAAGAGAGTAGAGATTATGAGTTGGTGAAAATTCCCGGAGTAGAGAT
>QZJR01000100.1 GCA_003599365.1 Deltaproteobacteria bacterium
CTTTTAAAGGAAATTCTTTTTGAGTACACAGAGTATTCCTCTGTGCTCTCTGTGGTTTCATATTTTTCCCTCTTTTTTCATAGAACTTTTGACATTACCCTCACTCTTTTGCCTTTATCCAGTCACTAACAGGGTTAAATATCCCCTTTTCCACATCTGCCTTATAGAACTTGCAATACTCCGATGCCTGATGTTTATCAGTCCCAAAGGTCACATTGCTGCTCAATCCCTGCATGTCAAAGTCTTTCATCCCTTCCCATGCCTTTATCAAACCTTCTCTTGTAAGGTTCTTCCCTGTCCTGTTGAGTCCTTCATGGACAATCATGCACTCAGACCATCCCTGGATATATCCTCTTGGACGGATCTCCTTTTCCGTGCCAGGATGGTATCTCAGGGTTATTTCTCTCAATACCTTTGTCCCAGGAGTATTATCATACCAGGCTGCAAAGGAATTGGTGGCATGAAAATTTTCAGCGGCTTTGCCTGCCAGTTCCAGCATGGTCTCTATACACGTATACTTGGTCCCTACATAGAATGCCTTCAAGCCGAATTTCTTTGCATCCCTCAAAAAGCAAGCGCTGTTTGAGGGGGTTAGGTGGAGGATTAAATGGGTGGGATTGGTCTTTTTTAGTCGAAGCACCTCAGAACCCGCCTCAAGGGCACCTGGGGAGAGGATAACGTCCGCGGCAAGTTCCAAACCATATTTCTTTGCCTGTTCATTTGCAGATCGAGAGCCTACCTTCCCATGTTCAGTATCCGGTCTAACCAACCCGATCTTTGGTTCTTTCACTTTAAGGACATTAACCAACCAGTCAAATATAATCTCTATCTCATCCTCATAAGTAGCGCCATTAGTAAAATGATATGGCAGTGTCGGACACACGAAAACCCTTGATGTACTCGTCAGAAAATTGGGAATCTTTAACTTGTTAAATTGGGACACTAAGGCAAGCGCCTGCCCTGTCCCCCCAATCTCCATAAACATAAAGACTTCATCCTTATAGACAAGTTTTTTAAACGCTGCTATATGGAGTGGAATAGTATAACGATCATCTTCAACGATTATCGCAACCTTCCTTCCATGAATGCCTCCTCGGTCGTTTACGTTTTTAAAATATGTCCTGATAGCCTTCGGAGCCGGAGTCTGGAGATCAGCCGTGGGACCGGTCATGTCAACTATTACGCCGATCTTTATCAGATCTTTTGTTATACCCCCTGCCTCTTTACTGTATGCCAATCTACTTTGTGAAATGAGCAGGATTAAAATCAAAAAACCAACAAGCAATAACGCGGGTAAATACCTCTTTTCCATAGCCAATCCCCTTTCTTTGAAGTGCGTATTGTCAAAATATTTTTATCTTTTAAGCAAAATGCTTAACCCCCCTATCCCCCCCTTATCTAAGGGGGGGGATAGGGGGGGTTACTCCCCCTGGTAGGACAGACGTCTCGCCTGTCTTTGAATCATCATATGAACAGCATCGGCTACCGACACCATAAATATTTCGAGTCTCAATCCCTTCACTTTCGTTGCGGCTCGATACCTCCCGCCTCCCGCATTGCCCAGCCTGTTACCAAACTAAACGAGGGATTAGGTGCTGAGCTGGTATTGACGCTTCCATGAGGCACATTGAAACTGAGAAAAAGATAAAAGAACTATGTCGCCGTAAAGATATGATGAACAAAATTTAGCTAGTGGCTTGAAATCCCGAACAGAAAAAGCAATCACCTACTTTTTTAATTCACCTATTACGTTATCCAGAAACTTAGCCCAGTCGTCCAGATTCAGGTCTGGAAGAGAAATGGTAGCTTCCTCAAGGGCCACATTGTCCAGACTCACCGTTTTATTATCTCCTAAGCTAGTAAGCATCATATTCAAGAACTGGGGATAGTAGCCGATGAATACCAGTGTTCCCGGTCTCTCCGGGGCTATAGGATCCTCCCACTTCTCAGCACGCATGTAGTTAATCACGTCACCGGCAAACATCTTCTTGGTCTTGATATTCCTCTCTGCCAGGCTGGCAATAGTATTGCCGGTGGCAGCCACAGGGATGCCAGCCAACTCTGCTATCTCCCCTGCGTACTCCACAAGCCTTTTCCCTCCGATCTCAAGGGTATCACACAGCGCCCCGGTTAATAACAGTACATTCTTGTCTTCCTTTAAACACTTTGCTATATCAACTGGCGTTGCAGTCATATCTGTCTCCTTTCTTGTGCACAAGGTTTATTCCTCTACCCTATCCGCCCTTATCTTGTAGACCAATCTGGGCAAAAAGGTAGTGTACAAGCCTACTCTCATTCCATATTCCTCAACTATTTCACCAGGATCTAGCATCCTGCCGTCCCTGTGTTTGAACTTGGTAATTCGACCTCGTTTTTTATCTATCTCAAACCCATGTTCCTCTTCAAGTAACCTCAGCAGCTTCGCCTTTTTCGTTATCGGCAATTCCACATCCCTTTTCACAAACAGGTGCCAGTCATCAGGTAGTGTGTTGCCAAACCACTTCTTGTAGGCACCCAACCAAAGGTCGAACTTGGTCATCCGGGTGGTTTCAAATTCCTGGAAGGTCAAACACAGTTTATATGCCTGAGTGACGGCCTCTTCTTTAGTTTCTACCGGGTAAATGAGGTGTTCAGGAAGGGGTTCTATCTCCTTCTTATAGTTTTTAAGTCCATGCAAAGACCACCATTTGCTTCGATCATATTTATTACCCATTAAAAATCTCTTGAAATTCGAGCCATTGGGACCGACTATCACCTTGAGAGATGATCTAACATGAGCAGCCGCCAAGGTATACATGAGATCGGTGGCAGGTCCCCACAGTATCAAAACAGCAGGCCACTTGATCATAAAATCGGCCAGCATCTCAAAGGTAGCCCTGTACGGGCACCTATAACCGAGATAACCGAGCTTATACGTGGGTGTTGTCATTGCCAATCCATGGGAAGAGCATCCTCCGATATTGGCTAAACACCTGGGATTGTAAAGGGATGGAAATTGCTCAAAGAGAAACTTCTTGGTCTTTTCGTTAAAGTGTCGGGCGGCATCTTGCGCAGCACAACCGGTAACAGTGACAGCATAATTGGAATTCACAAATTCATTGGTCAACCAGGCAACATCCTTATCGCTCCCCGCATAGTTGCCACACCCGGTTATATTTACAACACCCGGCAGGTTAAACCCTGTAATGGCTATATCCCTTACTTCTAACTGGCTTATAAAACCTCTCCCTGCGCGCATGCGGACGTTATCTTCCTTGATCTTTTCGGAGCTCGATGCCAGGATCATATCCATAACAGGTATGTTTTGCGGGCATGCAGCTTCGCATTTTCCGCAGAAGAGGCTGCTATCGCATAGATCCGCTAACCTGGAAAAATTACCGTCTTTTGCCGGCAATATCACCTTACTGCTGATGATCCTATTGGGGCAGGCCCTGAAGCAGGCATCACAGCCATCACACCTTGAGGCGTGCTTCTTCACCTGGTCCGCGGAAAGAAGGTAGCTTTCTTTTCTTTTTCCCTTTACCTTCTGCGCTGCTTTAACGGCTAGCTCCCCTGCCTTCTCCTTATCGAAGACCAGAACCGCTGTCGAGGCTTCTGTTAGATCCTTAACCAGGTCATCTACAGGGTCAAAACTCCTCTCCTTGAGGCCAAAACTCTGTTTAAAACTGGTTGCGATTACCCTGGTGTCCGTCTTGGCTGCCTCCTCCAATATGTTAACCTTGCAGCAGCTATCGCTCACAACCAGCACATCAACAATACCCAGTCGCAGGAGTTTGGTCAGTTTTACCGGTGTCACCAGTACCTTTGCACGTTCGTAGAAACGAATCATATCGTGACCGGCTGCACCTACACCTCCAACCTCGATCTTATCCTCCAGCTTGTTTTCTTTTATAAACTGCACAGCCTCATAGGCCGGTATAAAATCATTCCCCACAAATACAACAACCGGTTTGGCTGTGTCAACGGAACCCAGCCCCACTTGAGTATAAGGCTTAGGATAGTCTTTAACATCCAGCAACTCTTGATCCCCTGACCAGAGAAACCCAAAAAATGTCCACTTTAATGCCTCTGAAATATCCATGGCAACCAGCAGCATAGAACCTGAATGAAGTACCTTGCTTTCCAGATCGAGGACGTCACAGTCATGTCCGTGGCTGGCAGAGGTTATCAGTTCTGTCAGTTGGCCTTCAACATAACTGAGGATCTTATTGGCATCTGCCAGGCTATGTATATTCTCTCCTGTAAATGCATGGACATTCATGTAACCGTAGGTCATAGCCTTTCCCCATTTTACCTCTGCATCCATTCCATTCTTTTTAATACAGTAGTCTAAGAGGTCCCGGGTGTCCGATACAAAAGAGGCCAAACCTTTGCCGGCAGTCAGTAAAGAGAGTTTCGCCTGGTATGTATCACAGTCTATGCCGCAGGCCCCCCTACCCTTACCAAGGTCACAGGGTCCCTGGTAGCAGTCGCCACACTTTGTTTGTACGTTAGTATAAAGAGGTTCATATCTCTCTAAAAGTACCTTGTCCCATTCTGCAATATCGTTAGCATGGGGGAAAGGTTGTAACCATACCTTCATCTGATTTACAAGATTTTCATTCCAGGTGGTCTCAATAGCATCTTTTACCAGATCCTCCCTTCCTCTAATATCCCTTACGGTTTTGGCGATATCAATCTTGGTCTGTCCCACTGTTACAGTCATTTTGTCTGAACCGTCTCCCATATTTCTCCCTCCCCTTTAAATATTTGCCAACATGAAAACATTAAATCTAAGTACCAATCTTTATTCACTCTGTACTAAATTGTGCGCTTTCCTGCCCCATTCACCCCCTTATTTATGACCTTTTGTAATTATAAAAGATCCCCTATGCAATGCATTTATTCATGAACCAAATAGGATATCCTTGAGTATCAGTCCCTAAAGACAGGTTCCCTAAACCCAGTAATGGGTATAAAGGTCTGCTTTTCAATGTCGGTTTTATAGAGTTTATTCGTCTTGCCTCCTTTATGATCATTTTTACTATAACTTACTGGCCCTGAAATATCGCCGGTACTAAAGTTTATAAATGTTTCATAGGCATCAACCAAGGTATCCGGTGTCAAATCTCTACCCGCCCTTCTTAGTCCTTCTGCACAGATCATTGAAGTCACCCATCCCTGGGTGTAATTCCTGATCTTCGGTTTTGCGTCAGGTTGATATTTCTTCGTAATCTTCCTCATCTGAATCATTCCTGAGGTCTCATCAAACCAAAAGCCATAGGGGCTCACTGCTATAATGCCCTTGGATGAACTACCAGCCAGACTTATAGTGTCTTCACAGCTAACATAAAAAGAACCGTATACCGGGGCTTTTAAACCATACTTTTTTGCGCCCTTTAAAAAGGAAATTATCGCAGCAGCCGCGTTATGAAGGATTATGTAATCCGGATTTTCTTTCTTCAAAACCAACACCTGGGAGGTTGCATCGATATCACCAAGGTTAATTATAGACGTGGCACTGAATTCTAAGTTATACTTCTTAAGATACTCCTTTGTAGCACTAAAGCCAGTTTTACCGAACTCATTATCTGGATAGACAAAGGCTATCCTGGGGTTTTTTGCCTTTAGATCCTTCATGATATAATCTACGACAATCTTTAGACCGTCATCATAACTCGCTGAAGGGGTAAAGATATATCGTCTTAAGGGGATTGTCATTGTCTCTGCAAGGCTCACGGGTATTATAGGAACCTTATGTTTTTCAATCTGCCTCATAAGGGCCAAAACCTGACCTGTTCCCCCGCAATATAGAATAGAGAAGACTTTATCTTTAAAGATCAGCTTTTTAAATGAGGAGATTGCGCCGGGAATTGTATAATGGTCGTCCTCAACAAGGATATTCACTTTTCTCCCATTGATTCCACCGTGCTCATTAATATTCCTGAAATATATTCTGGTAGCCTCGGCAATGGGAATACCAACTGGGGCAGCGGGGCCCGTCTGATCCCCAATCACTCCTATCTTTATAGTATCCTCGGTCACTTCTCTAACCTCTTCTGCATAGCCCGAGTTCTCACCTGCAAATAACGAAAAAGTAAGAATGATAAGCATAAGTAACGTTTTGTATCCCGCCACAAAAAACTTCTTTTCCATAGTATACCTCCTGCAAAAACTGCTCGTATTGTCAAAATATTTTTATCTTTTAGGCAAAATGCTTAACCCCTCTTTTGCTCCCCCCTTATCTAAGGGGGGATAGGGGGGGTTACTCCCCCCTGGTAGGACAGGCGTCTCGTTCGACCTAGAGGCTCTCGACAGGTCGCCTGTCTTTGAATCATCATTTATCCAATTTTTTATGTATAGTCACTTGTAATCTCCATATCCTTCTGATAATTTGCCTTGACCGGATTGTTTGTTCTGACAGGATAGACGCCTGTCCTACTGATTGATTTCTGTTTTTCATATTATTCTCTTTTTTCATGAAACTTTTGACATTACCAGACTGTTAGCACTAAAAAATAGCAGCATCAGGTTAATCGGATTCCCTCCATCCCGTCACCGGAATAAACCTTCCAGTATCGGGATCTGCTTTGAATATCTTCCATGTGTTTCCACCTTTGTGATTAGTGGGACTATATCTAATGGGGCCACAAAGCCCACCTGTATCAAAGTTCTTTATGCTCTCCATGCCTTCTATAAACCCTTCTCTATCTAGATCTCTGCCTGCCCTTTTTAGTATCTCTTCCATCACCTTTGCTACTACCCAGCCGTGGGTGTATATCTTCCCACGATAAGGTTTTTCAGTACCGGGGAAATACTTGAGGGTTACTTTCCTCATCTCGGCAGCACCAGGACAGTCGTCATACCAGGACATCATATGGTTGACTCCATAAAATCGTTTTGCGGATTTGCCAACAGTACCTATGACTTCCTCAACACAAGCAGCCCAATCTGCAAAGACCGGTACATCTAGCCCGAAATTTTTCAATTCCCTCAACAAGACAATCGCTGGTTGGGGAATTTGACCACAGAGAATGATGTGACTTACCTCAGCCCTCCTTAAACTCATCACTTGAGAACTGGCATCAAGAGAGCCAGGGTTTACTACCTCTTTACAAACAGGTACCACCTTCCATGATTCGAGGTTTTTTATTGCTGATTCCCGATCAGTCTTCCCTGCCTCGGTATCGGCATAGACCAGGGCAATCCTTGGATCTTTAGGATTTAGATCCTTTAGTATATAATCTACCAATACCTTATTCTGGTTCGGATAGATGTCTGCAATGGTGAAGACATATCTCTTAAAGGGCTTTATCGCTATCTCAGGCATTATTGCGGACATAAGGGGTATTTTAAGGTTTTCTACAGATCTGCTGAGGGCATTCAGGGCGCCACTTGAGGTAGGTCCTATCAGGATAAAAACCTTATCCTTAAAGATCAGTTTTTTAAAGGCACTTAAGGCGAGCGGGATAGAATAACGGTCATCCTCAACCAGTGCATCGATTTTCCTGCCATTAATCCCTCCTCTTTCGTTTAGATGCCTGAAGTAGCATTTTATCCCCTGCGTTGTGGGAACAACTATATGGGCTGCAGGCCCTGTCTGATCCAGGATTATGCCTATTTTTATGCTACTATCGGTAACCCCAGGAACATCCGTGGCATATATAAATTTGTCAACAATAACAACAAATACGACGATAAAACAGATAGCAATTAGTTTATAATATTTTGATACCAATTCTCCCTTCATAGTCTTCTCCCCCTTTGTTGCTCAAGATCTGGAAGCGCGTATTCTCTCCCTTAAAACTTTGGCGGCCTTTTCCAATCGCTGATAGGAATCAGTTTTCCACTTCCTGGATCGGCTTTGAAGAGTTTCACGCTATCGAGTGCCTTATGATTTGTTGGCGTAAAGGTAATTGGGCCGCATATCCCTTGAGTATCGAAATCCCTTATGGTCTCCATGCCCTCGACACATGAATCAGGGGTCAGATCCCTTCCCGCCCTTTTCATTCCTTCACAGAGGAGCATGGTGGCAACCCACCCCACACAGTAAGCTTTGTCCCTCCAGGGTGTTCCAGTGCCAGGGCGGTACTTCAGGGTTATTTTACGTAAATTTTCCATTCCCGGAGTGTCATCGTACCATGAACTGACAGGGGCGACTCCGATATAATTCCTTGAAGCTTTTCCGCTTAGCCTTACCGTATCTTCCTTGCATGAAATTAAATTCCCAAAAACCGGTATACTGAACCCAAATTTTCTGAGATCCCTTAGCAGGGCGGCTGCCCCCGGTGCAGAGTGATGTACTATAATGTGTGTAATACCATCCCTCTTCATTATCATGACTTGAGAAGATACCTCCAGTGCCCCTAGAGGAATGATCTCCTTATGGATTGGATGCGTTAGTTTAAAAAAGCCCGCCCATTTCTCCACCGATCTCAGGGCTGTCTTTCCCGATTCGCCTTCAAATGCACAGAAGGCTATCTTTGCATCTTTGGCTTTCAGCTCTTTTACAATATACTCGAATATCACTCCAATATCATCATCGTAGGATTCAACAGGTATAAATATGAATCTCTTTACCGGATTTACCGCCAATTCGTCGGGTGACTCCAACATGTTGGGAATCTTAAGCCTTTCTATCTGGCCAAAGAGTGCCCTTGATGACGGTATGCAGACAGGCCCCTGAAGCGCAAAGATTTTATCCTTAAAGACCAGCTTCTTGAAGGCAGCAATACCCATTGGTATCGAATAGCGGTCATCTTCAAGAATATACTTTATCTTTCTCCCGTGAATCCCTCCCTGATCATTGATATGATGAGTATAATTCTTGGCTGCCTCTGCCAACAGGATAGCAATATCAGCAACCGGGCCTGTCTGATCCATTATGCCACCAATCTTAATGGTCGTATCCGTGACCCCCCTAACCTCTTCTGCATAAGCCAACTTCTCACCTGCAACTAACGAAAAAGTAAGAATTATAAACATAAGTAACGTTTTGTATCCAACCATAAAAAACTTCTTTTCCATAGTATACCTCCTGCAAAAACTGCTAGCAGTAAAAAAATAGTAGACTCCGTTCTCATTATTTTTTTGCAGGCGGCAGCCTCCACTCAGTAACAGGAATGAGTTTGCCGCTTTTTGGATCTGCCTTAAAAAGCTTATTGTAGTTCAACCCATAATGCATTGTAGGGGTATAGGTTATGGGACCACATATACCCTTTGTATCTAAATTATTTATAGTCTCTAAAGCAGCCACCAGTTTTTCCCCATCCAGATCCTTTCCAGCCCTCTTTAACCCTTCGTGGAGGATAACAGGTATAATCCATCCCAATGTATAGCTCTTAATTCTATAGGATTTCTCAGCCCCCGGATTGTATTTCATGCTTATCTCCCTTACCTTTGCCATCCCACGGCTTTCTTCATACCAGGAACTGTAAGGACTGGCGCCGAAAAAATTCTTTGATGCCTCACCACCTATCCTGATAACGTCCTCTGTACATGCAGCAGATGTACCAAATAAGGGGACATCAAGGTCGAACTTCTTCATATCCTTGAGAACAGCAGCCGCCCCGGGCGCGACGTGATGTATCAAGATATGGGTTATTCCAGCTTTTTTCATTGTTAGAACCTGTGAGGTAACATCAATAGCACTTATGGGGACAACCTCTAAGTTAGAGCAAAATCTGATACCTTTAATGCCGGGAAACAAGAATTTAGAGGAGCGATAGAAGCTTTAAAAGGAATAAGAGGAGAAACTACATTAGTTGATTAGAAAACTTTCGTAAATTGAGGAAACATATCGAGGAATTGATCTGTAATCAATAAAGCGACCCTTTAGTATCTGATTACAAAAAATCTTCTCCGAATCCGAAGCTATATATCGACGTGCAGGAAACAAGGCGTTACTGCGTCCGAAGCTTTGCGCCTCCTGTTTCAGGAACAGTGGCCTGAATTTATGAATGTCAAAGAGCAGGGTGCTGAATAGCTACAAAATTTCTACCTTATCAGGTATAAAATGTACTTGAGTCTCTTTCTTTTACTCCATAACCTCCTTTCATAGAGTCACTCCTTTTTATTGTCTACTTCGATCTTATCCAGTCGGTAGCAGTGACAAAGATGTGAAAGGAATCAAACCTTATCCCCCTTTTTCTGTTTTTTTATTACTCATGTTGAATAAGTCTACTTTTTCTCTAAAGGCTTAAGCCATCCAGTAATAGGAACAAAAATAGCTTTATCTAAATCTGTCTTATAGAATTGGGAGAACTGGTTAGGTTTGTGCTGGGTTGGGCTATAAGTGATAAGACCACAAAGGCCTTTTGTGTCAAAATCCTTCAAACTCTCTAACGCGTCTACGAGGCTATCTCCATTCAAATCCTTGCCCGCCCTTTTCGCAGCCTCAACGAATATCATGGATGTAACCCAGCCCTGAGTATAAAATTTGGTCTGTATTTTAGTATCGGGCTGATACTTCAAGGTTATCTCTCTCATGTCCGCAACCCCCGGTTTATTATCATACCATGAGTTGAACGAATGAACCCCAATGAACTTTTCTGCTGCCTTTCCGGCTACCTTTATCAAATCCTCTCCACAGGTATAGTAATCACCTATAAAGGTGGGTTTATAGTCAAATTTCCTTGCATCCCTTAGTAGTATTATTGCCTGTCCAACACCGCTGTGGGCAATAACATAATCTGCCTTTGCCCTTTTCAGAGAGAGAACCTGTGAAGTGGCTTCAAGTATATTCAAACCAACAATCTCCTCGGCTACCATCTCTATATTATAAAACTTTGCCCTCTCCTTTGCGGCCCTTAAGCCTGTCTTTCCATGCTCCGTGTCCGGATAAGTAAAGGCTATTCTGGGGTTTTTAGCATTTAGTATCTTGATTATATAGTCAAATATACATTCCACCTCATCATCATAGCTGGCCGCCGGTATAAAGACATGTCTCCTCACAGGATTGACCAGACTCTCTGCCAGGCTGACAGTTATAACCGGAACCCTCTCCTTTTTAATCTGGGAGGCAAGGGCCATTGTCTGCCCCGTCCCCCCTCCATACAATATTGAGAGTATCCCGTCTCTAAAGACGAGTTTCTTGAAACCGGCTATGGCACCAGGGATAGTATAATGGTCATCCTCAATAATCAGCTTTATCTTTCTGCCATTGATACCACCCTGTTCATTTATATGCCGGATATAGTTTCGAGTTGCCTGTACTAAGGGAATTGTCATGGGTGTAACAGGCCCTGTCATGTCTATTATTACACCCAGTTTTATGGTATCTTTTGTTACCCCTTTGGCATCTTCCGCGGATGCGAGAGTGCCCAAAAAAAGAACCAGAATAGAAGCTAAAACTGTTACAGCCATGCATAAACCTTTTCTCATAATAACCCGATCTCCTTTAATTTTTGAAGTTGTGTAAATCCTTATCTTGCCACTTTTACCCACTCTGTTATAGGAATGAGTCTTCCCTTTTCAACATCGCTTTTATATAGTCTGGCGCTATCTAACCCTACATGGCTCTTCGGGCTAAAAGTCAGAGGGCCGCAAAGACCCTTGGTATCAAAATCTCTTATGCTCTCCAATGCATCCACGAGACTCTCGTTATTCAGGTTCCTCCCTGCCCTCTTAATCCCTTCAGCCAGTATGGTACACTTAACCCATACGGCGTTATGAACGGGTGATCTCTCTTTAATCTCTGGTTTTAATTTTCTATAGATTTCCCTTTTCTTAAGTGTTCCTGGGGTGTCATCATACCATGTGCCAAATGCGTTAATCGCTACAAAGTTCTTTGCAGCTTCACCAGCACCCTTCACTGTATCTTCTTCACATGTAGCATAGTTCCCATAAAACTTTGGGGAATATACCATCTTTCTTGCTTCTCTCATAAGAACAATGGCATTCTGTGTACCCTGGCCACATGTCACCACGTAATCCGCTTTGGCCTTTTTTAGACTGAGTATCTGTGTCGTTGCCTCCAAAGCCATGAAGTTGAGTACTTCTTCGGTAACTAACTCAAGGCCATGAAACTTGATCCTTTCTCTGAGATAAGACAATTCAGATTTGCCAAATTCATGGTCGGCGTAAACCGCTCCTATTCTCTCCCCTTTCTTCATATTCTTCACAAGGTGATCGACGAGGATATACATCATTTGCCTGTACCTTGGCTGAACATGGAATACATACCTTCTCAGCTCACCTGCCACAATCTCCGCAGAGGTAACAGGGAGTACAGGCAATTTGTGCTTTTCGATCTGACGAACCATAGCATTCATCCCCTGTGTGGAAGTAGGACCAACTATGGCCAATACTTCATCCTTAAATAAAAGCTTTTTAAAAACCGCTACAGTCGTGGGGATGCTATAACGATCATCCTCAAGGATTGTCTTGATCTTTCTGCCATTGATACCCCCTTCACTATTAATATATTCAAAATATGTCCTGAATGCTTCTCCCAATTGTACTCCCTGGCCGGCTGTAAAACCGGTCTGATCGTATATGCCACCCAGTTTTATTGTGGTGTCTGTCACACCTCTGACTTCTGCTCCATAGACAAGACCCGAATCGAAGAAGGACACAAGCAGTACAGAAAACAAAAAACAAACGAATATTGAGTAGCACAAAATATTTCGTATTCTTCTCATACTTCTCCCCTTTCCAAATTTTCTATTAGCTTATTAATCCCTAAACGCCGGTTCCCTAAATCCGGTAATGGGAATAAAGGTCTGCTTTTCAATGTCGGTTTTGTAAAGTCTATTAGTCCTTCCACCTTTATGATCGGTTTTGCTATAGCTAACAGGACCTGAAATATCACCTGTGCTAAAGTTTTTAAAGGTTTCATAAGCCCCAACCAAGGTATCCGGTGTTAAATCTCTGCCTGCCCTCTTTAATCCTTCTGCACAGATCATAGAACTTATCCACCCCTGGGTGTAATTTCTGATCTTCGGCTTTGTGCCGGGTTGATACTTCTCTGTAATCTTTCTCATTTGAATCATTCCAGCGGTGTCATCAAACCAATAGCCATAGGGACTCTTTTTTTAACCTTGGGGCTATCTTTTTGATATTTCAGAAGTTACAGTTACAGGGATGTCATCAAAACGAGATGTCAGAGGATAACAGTAGAAATAGTCAGAGATCACGGGGAGATTCCATCAGGTATCGAAGATGAACCTCGAATTCGAAAACGAATAAGAAATGTAGGAGGGTATTGGAGACAACTACCTAGAATTTAAAGGGTTATTTGAATTATCACCTACCTTATCTAGATATTATAAAACTAATTGTTTTGGGGAAATTACAAAAGTCAGAGTTTAGTAATCGGGAGACCGGGTTTGAATATCCTACAGTATTCTGTTGCCTTACGGTTATTGGAGCCAAAAGTAACTGAGTTGGTCCCCATTGTCAAGACAAAAGGTTGCGAAAAATAAATCTCATTTATTCAAGTACTCAGTATAATCCACCACATGACGCAATGCCCTTGCTGCCCTTCTGGGGTTTGGATAAATAGGGATACCCCTATCACGTAAGAGCTTAAAGCTTTCCGGTTCTTCCATAACCCTGGGCATCAGATTCACATAAACAAGGGGTTTCCCAAGCTTGTCTATTTTTTCCCTCATGATATCTAAATTCTTAGTTTCTTGCTCTTCGAGAGACTTGACCATCTTCTGAAACTCTTCATTATTTGAAAAAGATCCCTTCTCTATCATATTCGAAAAGTAAGAACTTGCCCCAATACCCCCTAAAAGAATTGCAATATCTATGTTAGGGTCTTCCATTATTGTCCATAGGCAGGAAAATATAACAAGATTGCCCGATGTAACCATATCCGTAATATCTGTCGGATTCCCGTAGGAACAGCGTAAGGGCAAAAGGGATCTCAATGTCTCGGTAGTCTCAGAGGAAAAGTCGGGAAGCTCTAAACCTACCTTTTCAACAGCTTCAGCCATCACAACGCCGATGCCCCCACCTTCAGTTAAAATTCCTACCCTATTACCTCTGGGAAGAGGAAGAGAAACCAGGACGGTAACGACATCGAACAACTCCACTTCATCCTCTACTCTGATGACTCCCGACTGTTTAAACATAGCATCATAGATTTTGTCCGATCCAGATAAAGATGCAGTATGGGACTTTGCCGCCTTTGCAGAGCCCTCTGTGGCACCAGCCTTCATGATTATGATCGGCTTTTTCCGCGTGATTTCCCTGGCCAATTTAAAGAACCGTCTGCCT
>QZJR01000027.1 GCA_003599365.1 Deltaproteobacteria bacterium
TAATTTAGAGGGCACAGAGGGGATGAAAACAGAAATCTCACAACTTATTGATGTTTGATAATTTCTCTGTGTTCTCTGTGGTTTCTTTTGACAATACCAATTAAAATTAAGGGAGGTTTAAAATGGATTTTTCTTACACGAAGGAACAAGAGGTATTGAAGAATGTAGTGCGGGAATTTTGTGATAAAGAGGTAGCCCCAAGAGCAGCGGAATTTGACAGAACAGCGGAGTTTGACTACAGCATTATCCAAAAGCTTTCCAAACAAGGACTCTTAGGTGTAATCATGCCCAAAGAGTACGGTGGCATGGGAGGCAGCCATATAGATCAGGCGATAATCTGTGAAGAGATTGGCAGGGATTCTTTGACAGCAATGGTGGCGACGAATATGGCATGGTATATGGCCTATGAGTGTTTGGTAGTCGGAACAGAGGAAAATAAAAAGAGATGGATTTCGTATCTGTTTGATGGAAAAAAGATGGGTGCCCATGCCGGTACTGAGGCCGATGCAGGAACTGATGCAGCATCAGTCAGAACCTGGGCTAAGCTGGAAGGGGATGAATGGGTCATCAATGGCACAAAATGGTTCGTTTCAAACCTTGGTAAGGCAGACTTCTATTTTATTACCCTGCGTACGGCTGATAGTCGTTACGGTGGAATAAGCACGATATTGGTTGAAAAGGACACTCCCGGTATGACTATTGGGAGAAGAGTGGACCTTATAAGCAACCGGGCTATCAGCAATGGCGAATTGATTTTTGAAAATTGCAGAGTGCCCAAAGAGAATTTGATTGGCAGACTCAACAAGGGTTTTCTC
Source organism: Deltaproteobacteria bacterium (assembly GCA_003599365.1). Classification (GTDB taxonomy): domain Bacteria; phylum Desulfobacterota; class UBA8473; order UBA8473; family UBA8473; genus UBA8473. Next base: position 816 of record QZJR01000027.1, read on the forward strand.
GACATGATGATCCTGTACGATGTAATAAGACTTTACCTGGCTATAGGAGCAGTGGGAATAGCAAGGGGCGCCCTGGAAGAGTCCATGAAATTTGCTCAGGAGCGGCAACAGTTCGGTAAGCCTGTTGGGGATTTCCAAATGATCAGGGCAATGCTTGCCGATATGGCTACAGAGACTGATGCTGCAAGACTCATGACATACAGAGCCTTAGATATGGAACAGAAAGGACTCCGGCATACAAAGGAGACTTCCATGGCAAAACTCTATGCCTCTGAAGTTGCTGACCGGGTAACCTATAAAGCCGTTCAGATACACGGAGGATACGGACTTACGATGGAGTTTCCTGTACAGCGTTATTGGAGAGATGCCAGGCTGTGCTCCATAGGTGAAGGGACGAGTGAAATCCAAAGGCTGATAATTGCTGCCGAACTGTTAAAGAGTGAGAATATCGTACTCGATTCGGCCCTCGATTAAATGGTGCTGTGATTCGGACATTAAGACTATAGCCTTCAGCCTATCAACCTGAGTAGTTACTATTAGAAGAGTCTGGTGTCTAACGTCTGGAGTCCAGTGTCTGAATTGGAGTAAATGGTGGTATCCATGAACATAGTGGTTTGTGTAAAACAGGTACCAGAAGAGATTCGGATAAATAAAACAAAAGGCACTTTAATTAGAGATGGTATAAAAGGGGTTATTAATCCATGTGATAAGAATGCTATAGAGTTGGCGATAACCTTAAAAGAAAAGCATGGGGGTAAGATAACGCTTGTCTCTATGGGACCAAAGGATGTGGAAAATACCCTGACCCATGGGTTGGCCATGGGAGCGGACCAGGCGGTTCTTGTCTGTGACAGGGTATGCGCAGGGGCAGATACCCTGGCTACTGCGTTCGCTTTGGCCACGGTTATCAAAAAACTGGATAATGTTCAATTGGTGCTCTGCGGCAAAGAGACCGCTGACAGTGGCACACAACATGTAGGGCCACAGATTGCCCATTATCTGGGAATCCCCCAGGTTACATATGTTGTAACCCTGTTAATTGAAGACAGTAAAATACTGGCAAAAAGACAGTTAAAAGATGAATATGAGACTGTGGAAACAGGGCTACCGGCTTTGGTTACTGTTGTTAAAGGGATAAATGAACCGAGGATGCCGACCTATCTTAACATCTACGAAGCTTCAAAAAAGGATACTCATAAATGGTGTGCAGAAGATCTCGGTCTGAAAGAGGATGAGGTAGGCATCCAGGGGTCACCCACAAGGATTACTAAAGTCTTTGCACCGGAGGCCAAAAGGGAGTGTAAAATGCTCAGGGGTTCGATAGAGGATATATCCGGCAGTTTAGCCAATGACCTAAAAAGTAAGGGATTAGCATGAAAGAGACGGACCGGTACAGAGGTGTTTGGGTATTTGCAGAACGGAAGGACAGCCAGGTAATAAAGGGTAGCCTTGAACTCTTGTCTTTGGGGCGAGGACTGGCCGATGAGCTTCAGGTAGAACTGTCGGTTCTTTTGATGGGGGATCGCTTAGGCGGTATTCCGGAGGAATTGATATACTATGGGGCAGATGTAGTATATGTGATAGAGAACCCTATTCTTGAAAGGTATACTACATCTCCCTACCATAGAATCGTATGTGATTTGATCACAGAAAATAAACCGGAGATAGTCCTCTTTAGCGCCACGCATCTTGGTATGGATTTGGCTCCCAGGGCAGCCTGTGAACTGAAGACAGGCCTGAGCGCTCACTGCGTGGATTTAAAGATGGATAAGGAAAATAGACAGTTGCTTCAGATTTGCCCGTATTTTGATTATATGGCGACTATCGTAACCGATACAAGGCCGCAAATGGCTACTGTTCAGCCTGGCATAACCTCTCCACCCAGGCGAGATGATTCCAGGCAGGGAAAGACGGTAAGGGTTGAATTTAAGATAGAGCCCGGAGATATTAAGATCGTTGAGGTTGAGGCAAGAAAGGAAGAGGATACCGAAAAGATCGAAGAAGCGGATGTTATCGTTGCCGTAGGCCGTGGGCTTAAAGATATGTGCTTGGCTGAGGAATTGGCCTCTGTTCTTGGGGGAGTCCTCGGTGCGACCCAACCCATTACTGATGCCGGCCTGTTACCGCAGTCTCGTATGATAGGACAAACAGGCAAGATCGTTCAGCCGAAGCTGTACATTGCCTGTGGAATTTCCGGCGCAGGGCAGCACATTGTAGGAATGCAAAATTCAGGCACTATCGTAGCCATTAATACTGATGAAAAGGCCCCTATATTTAAGGTAGCCGATTATGGTATTGTCGGTGATGCTTCTAAAGTAATACCGGCACTCATTGAGTCTCTGAAAGGTTAGAGTAGTGTCTCTTCGGGTGTTCTTTCCTATACTATTCTGATCAAGTCCTATCTTATGCCAAACCCTTTAATTTATATCACTCAAGAAAATGACTCTGCCCCCTTAAGATATTCTAGCCTGAAGGATAAAACCTACATCTGGATAAGGTAAACCCTATTAAAAAATCCCCTTTCGGGCATTATCCCCTAGGTGAGAAAAGCATAACTGTCGTGTATACAATACTGGTGTATCAGTCATGAGGTAAAAACATTTGACATTGTTTTTACTATTGAATACAATTAAGTTGAAATCTAAAAAGTAAGAAACAGAGGAGAAAGTAAAATGGAAGTAGGGGTTAAATTAAGCAGTAAATGTCAGGTGGTGATTCCAAAACATGTCAGAGAAGCCTTAGAGATAGGGCCAGGTGACGAGTTATTAATGAAGGTTAAGGAAGGGAGCTTGATTATCTACCCCAAGCCAAAAAGTTATACCAATTACATGATGGGATTGCACAAGGAAGTCTGGAAGGATGTGGATACTGACAGCTACCTTGATAAGGAAAGGAATTCATGGGAGAAATAGAAGATAGGATCAAAAAGTTGTTCAAAGGACACCAGGTAATAGGACTTGATACTATGCTCTTTATCTATTCTATGGAAGCAAAAGAGCCATACATGTCCATGCTGAGTTCGATTTTTTATTACATAGAAAAGGGGCTTGCAAAAGGGGTTACATCTATCATAACCCTCACTGAGATCCTGGTAAAACCTATCAAGGACCGGAATATAGAGGCAGTCAAAGACTACAAATTTCTTCTCAACAATTTTCCTAACCTCAAAATGGTAAATATAGATCCAAAGACAGCAGAAAAAGGGGCTGAATTAAGAGCAAAATATGGAATCCGAACCCCAGATGCCCTACAGATTGCCTCTGCTATTGAGAACCAGGCTACCATTTTCCTCTCCAATGATTATAAACTAAAGAAGATTAAAGAGATTGAAACATTGGTGCTTAAAGAGATGGTGGATTTATAAGGTTATGCTAAATGAGGCCGATACCAGTAGAGCGTTTCTAAGTACCGTAGCAACAATGTCATTTCGAGTAAAACGAGAAATCTTACCGTGCCAGTGGCTTATTAAAGATTTCTCCCTTCGGTCGAAATGACACGTTGAGATAGTAGGAACAGTGCCTAGTTTATACTGAATGATGAGCATCAATGAAGGCGATTGATGAATCAGCAGGACTTTCGATCTGAAATAATTCGAAAAACAACAGGAATGCTCCGTACCTTTCTGGATGAACTGGCGAATGAAACGTCAACGTACAAGAGCCTTCATAATCTGACCGAGCAGGTCGAACATCAGTATCATGGACGGTTTTTGATTGAGCTTATTCAAAATGCCCACGATGCAATGAATGATAATATTGTGCTTGGCGGTCAGGGTCGTCTGGAAATAACAATTGATCATGATAAAATGCCACATGGGGCACTTTATGTGGCTAATGATGGGTTACCCTTCATAAGGTCTAACTTTGAGTTCCTTTCCCAATTGGGTCAGAGTGACAAAGATCCAGAGAAATCAATAGGAAACAAAGGCATTGGCTTTCGAAGTGTTCTCGAAATAGCAAATGCGCCGGAGATTTATTCACGTAGCAGCATGGATAGCGAGAAATTTGATGGATACTGCTTTTACTTCACTCCTGATGTAACAATACGATTTGAAACACCAATTCTGAAGCTTTTCAAGGGAGACGATAAGCCATGTTCGCCGCTCGACGATACTATGCCACTTGTCGAATGGAGCCCTGATCGATTGCTGACCTTCCGAAATCTTTATAGTAGTAAAGATGATCAATGGTTGGCAAAAGAGTTGAAATATCTTTCCCCCTATCTTCTGCCTATTCCCATTAATACCCATCCTCAAACCCTTCAAATCAAGTATTTTGAAAATCAGGGATTCGCATCTGTTATTAGGCTTCCCTTTAAAAACGAATCTGCAAGGAAGCTTGCTACAGAAATGATGGATCAGCTTGATGAGAACACGATTCTATTTCTTGATCGGGTGAAATTTCTCTCATTGAAATCAGGATGCAAACAGAGGTTTGTTGAAAGGAAGGTTCGCGATTTGGAGGACCGAAACGATGGTCAGGAAATCACGCTGGAAGTTATTGAGGATGGAACGGAAAATTATACCAAAAAGAAATACTGGTTGTGGGCTGTCAATATCGGTGGGGAAGATAAACCAGATGAAAAGGACGAAATCATCAAAGCCATCGTTGACGATAACCTTCCAGGCCGTTGGCCGGAATTGACAAAGGCGACGGTTTCTCTTGCCGTAAGAATGGATAAAGAACCCGAGCAAGGTTGGATCAACATCTACCTGCCAACGCAATTGCCAACAGGGTGTGCCGCTCACTTTAGTGGGCCTTTCTACGGAGATATGAGCAGAACGGATGTTGATTTCAGAAAGTCGTTTAATAGACTACTTCTATATCGAATTAGCAAAAAAGCAGTTGAAATTGTGATTGATGGTCTCTTAGGTAAAGGCGTGGATGAAGCGAGGGCAATTATAGATATTTTGTCGCCGTCATTTGAGGAAACACGTGCAGGCAATGAGTGGTTCAATGTTCTTAAGGAAGCGTGCGAAGAAAAAGGAATTAATCTCTCGGAAGAACCCATCTTTCTGACCGATAAAGGCTGGAAAGCCATAGCGGACGCAAGCCTTTTACCGGGAATTGAATCCCCGCATGTTTTTACTGAGGATAATTTACGAAACCATGCAACTTTTTCCATCATTAAAAAAGAATTGATGAGCAGGAAGCGGCAGATCGAATCTCTCTTTGATGCTTTTGGTATCAATCCATTGCCACTCGATGAAGATCTGGCAGCAACAGTAGAAAATATTGCAAAGGTACAACATAGAGTAGGAGAAAATGCCGATTGGAACGGATTCTGGTATGATCTGATTAAACTTTTCAAGAACAATGCAGAGCCATTGAAGGAGAAGGAAATCCTTTTAGGAAATGATAAGGCGCTTCATCCTAGTGGCCCGAATTGCACGGTCTTTTTCCCTCCTCGACAGGGTGTAGATGATGACGAGATACAGGCCGAAGGCAACTCAAGCGATATTCCTCAGACTCTTAAGAAACACATTACTTTCCTGAATGACAGAGTTGAAATCTATAATCCTAAGAACGCTAGGCAGCAGACACCCATTCGTAAATTCGTTGAATCAACCCTGGTCCAGCGTTACAGGGTCATCGAGATTATAAGGTCTGTTTTAATTCCCAGAATCCCAAAATTGCCAGTTTCGCTGCACAGTAAGAAAAACAGACTGTATCGGGATATTCTTTTGTGGGGACTAAAACTGGTTGCAGGTATGCCTGACAGAGGAAGGGGAAGAAGTGGAACACTGCAACTATTATGTCAGCTTCCTGCACCCTGTTATGGCGGGTGGTATCCCATTGAACAGACTTCTTTCGGTCCAGGATGGCCCAATAGTGTCGGGGCTGATATCTATGAGTATCTGAGTGGCGCCAATACAGTAGAATGCCAAGAAGCTTTGAAAAGGATGCTTTTGCCTCCAACAGATAAGTTATGGGACGGTAGAGGTGCATTCTATAAAGATCTTCTTGAACTCTCCGGGACATTTGATGGACTGAGGGTTTTAGAATTAAAACCAAGCGAGTGGAAATCACAAACAGGTTCATTCAAAGATTCTTTTTCACTTCCAGATGTGCCACCTCCCTATATTCCTGGGGAGATATGGGGAAAATACAGAGATGTTTACTCTCCTAAGGTACGGGACCGCTTGTATTATTCAGGTTGGTTTACTTATGAGGTGCAATCACTGACCATGATTCCCGGCTTGGACCAATATGCCGAGTTCAATGAAAAAACACGGGTTGCTTTCATGAACTCGCTGTTTGCTAGCATCCATAAATGGGACGAATCATGGCTGACCACATATATCAAGAAGATTGATGGTCAAAGTCAAAGTGTTGAAGAAGAATCGCCATTGTCTTATTGCCTTAAAACATTGCCATGGATTGCTATTGATTCGGATGGTCAAAGAGAATGGGAAACGCCGAACATTCGTTGGTATGTACCGAAAAACCACTTGGCCGGACACTGGTGGCAGTATGAACATTTAAGGCCTTTGCCGGGAGTATTGGCGGACAAGATAGATCGAAATCCAGAACTATTCGAACAAGGACTTGCTCATCTCGGAATGCCGAAATTTGATCCCGATCCGGAAGAAAAATCCAGCAGTACAAGGCTGTTGGACGACTTGGCAGTAGCCCTTGATTCGGATATTCCGGACAGGAACATGTTTCTCAATCATATTTGTGTCGCTTGGAACATATATGAGGCTAACGATCAAGATTTTTTTCCTGATCGCATAATCATCAGCAATGGGCCAAAGCATTTTGAAGCCGTAAAACCGGATATGAATTCCCCGGTTTATCTTCCCGATAGCTCCGCTTCGTTTGTTAGAGAATTGAGTCTGTTTTCCCTACCCGTCATCGAAATCGATACATCAGATGCAAAGCGCCTCGCTTCGCACTTTAAACGTGCCTATGGCGATGCTGTTCGCCTAGCCTCTGAGTTGGAAGTGTGGCCAATCACGGAGGGGAAACGTTGGAAGCCAGAACTGGGAATACCACTTATCAAGGGCGAATATGCGTGGTTACCGTCAGTTCTATTAACCCTGTATGCGTTTTTCGGGTTACTGCCTCCCGGACTTTATGCAAAAAAAATATCAGGTACGGCGCAAACATTGCGCGATTCTAATATCTGTTGGGTTACCTCTATGAAGGCGGGGCTGTGGCTGGGGGATGAGGTCATTGCTGAACCTCCTGTGTCGGCAATGTGGATATCTCAAGATAAGGTCATTGTTTGTGACAATGCCTTTAGAGACACGATGAGTAAATACTCCGAAGCATTTAAGGCAGTCATAGATCGGGATGACCTTGAATTGCCATTAAAACATATACTTGAAAAGCTTGAACACATAGAAGCACCGACCCGTGAGGATATATGTGCTGCTCTTGAATCCCTGAAGATTAAACCAACCCAATATGATCAGGCAAATGACCTGTGGCAAGGTGATCTCGGCCAACTAATCAGAATGACAATGCCTGTTGTCGCTCTCCTGAAACCTGATGCGGAAATTGGTGTCATGGCTGATATTACGACAGAGGAGGCTTTGTTGGACTATTTGCAGAAGTGGGGCATTAGTAATCCGGGACCTGTGGAAATTTTAAGATTCGTCCGGTCTTCCGATGACTACTCTGCGCTTGGGCGACGTCTGTACGAGTTGTTCGGTGAATCAGTCCAAATGGCAAAATGGAATGAGGCTCTTGAGAGGGTCGGAGAAAAGAAACTTGTGAATAAGAATGCGGAAGAAGACTTTCGCAATCAGTTGAGGAGAGCACGTGTACCATTACAGGCAACCCTTGCTCATATCCTTCGGAGGAATGGTGAAGTTGGTAAATTTAAATCTCTCGCACAGCAAATTGATGAACTTGAATTTCCAGAAGAAATGGCTAAGCAAATTTGGGATGTTAAGTTTGAGCATGTTATGCCGGTGGTACAAATGCTTTTTGAGAACTGGTGTGCTCTGCCCGAAGAGATTTCAGCAATTAAAAACGTTCATTCTCCGGAGGAACTGCAAGAACGCCTCTTCTTGGCTGGTGTAAATGCTAAAATAGATCCATCTGATATCCATAGGAAAAACTATGACAATTTTTTGGATGTTTTAGGTCAATTTCAGAAAGTTGCTATTGCATGGTGTCTACGTCAAGATATCAGTCCTTTATCTTGGGAAAAAGCACCTAATGAGTTCTTGATCCATTTCCAGTATTTTTTCGATCATCTGGCATATCTCGATCTCTGCAGCGAAAAGGGTTTTTTCAATCTACTGAAAAGACTGCCACGGGAAACAACCCACAGCGATTTATGGATCATTGTAGATGAAGTAGATGACATTCGATCACTCACGGAAGCTTTATCAATCTCACCAGAAGATTTAATTAATGCGGACAAGAACCTTGATGATTATAAAGAAAAGAAGCGGCGACAAAACCGGATGATACTCGTATGTGGAAAAGAATTCGATTCCTCTGAAGAAAACCTTGGTGCTCTTTGGCATCTCATGGTGAGCGAAATCGAGGAAGATTCACTTCCCGACGTCGGACTGAACGAGATGTCACGGTTATCAACATTAGAGCTAAAAAGGAAGAAGCCATCGGAGGTTGATAGAAAAAAGCAACCAGGAAAGCGCCTGGGTAGAACCCCAAAAGCTATAGAAAACTTAATCGGCTTCGCCGGAGAAATCCATGCATACAGGATGCTGTTTAAGAGATATGGAAACACAGTTGTCCATTCTGCAACATGGAAATCTTCGAACAGTCGACTTGTATTTCCAGAAAATCCAGTGGATGACAATGCTGGTTGTGATTTTATCATAAACCATAAGGGCAGGAACTTTTATATCGAGGTGAAATCATCATCTCAGGATGAAGAGGTGTTCGAGCTTGGGTCGAGTGAAATCCGACTCGCCATGGAATTAATAAGGAAGAAGAATATTTTCCTAGTGATGCATGTGAATAATGTACTTTCAAGAAACCCCAGTTTTCGACTGCTTCCGAATCCTTATGATCCAAAGAATAAGAATCTATACTCAATTGAGGAATCTGGTGCCCGGGTGAGATATAAATCAAAATAATTATTTTTCAATATATGGTGGCAGTTTTTTACGCATCTGGGTTTCTTTCTCCGTCATATCTCTTCTTCCCTGTGATTGCTCATCCACTTCCTCACCTGGGGACCGTCCTTCCGGTCTGCACAGAAGATGGGGACACCATACTAGTTTTTGAAATATTAGAGATAATTGAGGAGATAACGAATAGTGGGGATAGGGGCATATATTGAATAAAATAGGGACAGCGACCATTTAATTTGGCACGCAAAAAGATGGGACCAACAAGTCGCTGGAGAATCGACGGTAAAACGCTTGTGCATTTCCCGCATCTCAGCTCCCAACGGTATATGCGTAATTCAAAAATTCAGGGCTTAATAAAAATGGAAAAATTTGATCGTTTATTAGCTCTAGATACTTTCCGGGGAATTACAATTGCGTCAATGATTATTGTAAATTTTCCTGGAAGCCTGTCTCATGTTTACGCACCTCTAAGTCATTCAAAGTGGCATGGATGCACTCCTACGGATTTAATTTTCCCATTTTTTCTTTTTATAGTCGGCGTTGCTATATCTTATTCATTCAGGAAATTTGACAATAAAATTTCTTTATTCGCTATAAGTAAAATAGCAAAACGGGCATTAATAATCTTTTTGATTGGATTGGCATTAAATGCATTTCCATTTAACTCTGGAATTTCAAATTTACGTATATTGGGAGTATTACAACGAATAGCTGTCGCATATGGAATAGCCGCATTGCTATGTCTTTATTTCAACTCAAAAAAATTGATAATTATATCAGGGATTATATTAATCGTTTATTGGCTGCTATTGTTAGGGTTTGGTCAAGGTGACCCTTATGGTATGGAAAGCAATTTAGTTCGGGTCATTGACCTCAGGGTTTTTGGAGAAAATCATCTATGGAAAGGAATCGGAATACCTTTTGATCCAGAAGGATTGTTGAGCACGCTCCCTGCTGTTGTAACAACTATTTTTGGATATTTAGCCGGTGAATCATTACAGACAAAATCCAATCTTAAGTCAGTTGTTTATTGTATGTTTTTAGTGGGTGTTACTGCTATACTGATTGGGAAAATCTGGGGTATAACTTTCCCGATTAATAAATCTCTATGGACAAGTTCATATGTGGTTTATACATCAGGTTGGGCGTTGATATTTCTTTCGGTTCTCTTATGGTTTATAGATGTTCAGGGATATAAGAAGTGGACATTTCCGTTTGTTGTCTTTGGCATGAATCCTTTATTTCTATACGTACTTTCAATTGTCTGGTTGAAAATTTATATTTCCTTAATAAAGATAACTAAAGCTGATGGTTCGGTTGTCAATGGGGTTGATTGGCTTTACAATCAATTATTTGTACCTGCTGCCGGTTACCTGAATGGCTCACTTTTATTTGCTGTCACACATGTTTTCATTTTTTGGATTATATTGTTAATTTTATATAGTAGAAAGATATTTATAAAAATATGATATAGTTAGGGGATAGGGTTGTGTATACTGGGTTTTTCTACCCTCCCCTGAGCCAGAAGGCTACCATTTTCCTCTCAAATAGATTTATAAACTAAAAAAGATTAAAGATATTGGAACATCGGTAAAGTGGGTTACTGCCAAAATTAACCTTGCAAATTGAAAGTGTTTATTTTAATATTCAATGATGATAACACGAAAGGCACAAAAAGCCGTTGAACTTTCTCTGAAGCAATATCCTGTTGTTGGAATCCTGGGACCCCGTCAGGTTGGTAAGACGACCCTGGCAAGAGCCATACAAAGTATTCTGACACAAAAATCTGTTTATTTAGATTTGGAATTGCCTTCGGATTTGAGTAAACTCCAAGATCCTGAATTGTATATGGGGCAGTTTAAAGATTGTCTTGTGATTATAGACGAGATACAGAGAATGCCAAATCTGTTCCCGCTGATGCGGGCGCTGGTTGACCAGAAACGAGTGGCAGGAAGATTTCTTATCTTGGGTTCAGCATCGCCGGAGTTGCTCAAACATGCATCAGAGAGTCTGGCGGGGCGCATTATTTACCACGAACTATCACCGCTGACTTTGGAAGAAACCGGTTATGAACGAACACAGCAGTTGTGGCTCCGGGGAGGCTATCCTCTAAGTTATTTAGCAGATACCGGAGAAGAGAGTATCTCCTGGCGGGAGGCTTTTATCAAGACTTATCTCGAAATGGACATACCGCAATTGGGCATTCACGTGCCGGCAACGCAGCTCAGAAGATTCTGGACTATGCTTGCTCATGTTCATGGTCAGCTATGGAACGCATCGCAGATTGCCAAAAGCCTTGGGGTTTCATCCCCCACGGTGCGAAATTATCTGGATATACTTGAAGATACATTCATTGTCAGAAGATTGCCGCCTTTTTATGCAAATATTAAGAAACGTTTGGTAAAATCTCCCAAGGTGTATATTCGGGATTCAGGCTTGCTTCATGCCTTGTTGAAAAATCGGACTTTGGATGATTTATATAGTCATCCTTCATCAGGCAATTCATGGGAGGGCTTTGTAATTGAGCAGATTATCGGCATAATCCCTGAATACTGGCAAAGCTTTTTTTATCGGACAAGCGCAGGGGCAGAAATTGATCTTTTGCTCCTTGATCACAGGAATGAATCAATCGCTCTCGAGATAAAGTATTCCCTGAGTCCGAAGGTTGAAAAAGGCTTCTGGAACGGTATGGAAGACTTGGGTTGCAAAAAGGGATTTGTCATCTATCCGGGAGATGAAATATACCCGATTGGCAAAGATGTTTTTGCCCTGCCAGTTAAAAATATGGGGAGAATTTTTGAGTAAACGTACTCTCTGTTCCATAACGGTAACTCCTTTCCAACCCATAGACACCTCCTTCGCGTCTATGAATCATACAAAAGTGTTACCTATGTATCCCGTTCGGTCACACACGGTTCGTATGTAGCCTCACCCTATATATCGCACTAAGCGACGAAATGCTTGATTAAACACCTTTGTGTCTTGCCAGTTGGAGAAGTCATGAATCTGATATTCGCGTATTTCTTGCGCCAAGTCTTTTCCAATATCAGCGTTAAAGAGTTTCCACTCTTTGATGGCATCCAGTGTGACAAGTCGAATCGGGAGTAACTTGTTTGCCCGTCCTCTGATGGCATCTTCAATTGTCCATCGTATTTCAGTTTTTACCCACTCGCTCGACATACTGTTATGCGAGAGAACAAGTAGGAGTCTATCATGTAATCTAATTGAACGCTCAAGTTGCTCATGTATCTTACCTCCACCCAAGTCTTCGGCTGCAAGCCAAACACGAAGATTCTTTGCCTTCATGCGAGAATACAGTTTCCTTGCGAACTCCTCGTCTTTGTGACTGTAGCTAATGAAGCACGACAATTCGATTCCTCGCGCACGGTTGATCAACCTCATTGCTGATATCAGTAGATCAATACTAATGTCACCTTTCATTAGCGCTTGATCTATGTAGCTTTGGCAATTTGGACAGAAAAAGCCGTCCGATTTGAGTGAGAGGTCAATATCGATTGCTTTTTCACAAAAATCAAACAGGCATCTCTTGGTCTCTTCATGGAATTGGACACCGGCATATTCGCAGATTAAAGTAGTTCCGATCATAAAAAGAAGGTACGGCTGAAGCCGGCGCAGACCTTCTAAGCATTCCCACAAATGTGTGCTGATGATCGAGACATTTGGATCAAGCGTACCCATAAAGTACACCGCATCTTCCTCAGCCCCTCGAGGAGGGGCTCCATATGGTTCCGAAGACAGTATTATGAGAGGGCGGTCAGTATACTTTGGTAGAACATGCTTCTCTGTAGCAGCATCAAGGTCAAAGCTCTGGTTTGGCAATCTGTACGGAGAGAGATCAACCTTATCGTCTTTCACTTCATGGAAATGGAATGTATTCTGACATAAATTGGCCACACCTAATATATTGTTAACCTCATCAGTCGGAAGCTTTCCTAACTGAATTACTCTTACATTGATGGATTCCATCTATCTACTCCTTTGATTGCACCACTCTGCAACATCTAACGAGTCTGTAGAAAAAGCCCTTTGGCAAAGAATTAGTTTTCCGATCAGCTTAGATTTTTTCAGACCGTTAATGTAACTGGGCCGGTTTTCTCTCCG
>QZJR01000014.1 GCA_003599365.1 Deltaproteobacteria bacterium
ATGGCGGAAGAAGGCCCCGAAAGGTTTCAGCATATACTGGGCGAAAGCTGGCCGGTCTCGTACTTTATGGAAAAACCGGTAGATCCTGAAAAATTGCTTTCAACAGTCAAGACCATTATCGGGGAAGATAGATAATTTTGGAGGATATCCAGCGGAGAAGAAACTGGAGGTATGAATGAACACAGGTTAATATATTGCTGAAATGGAAGACACAGTTGACAGACTGTAAACAGAGTGTTTACAAAAAAGCCTTTTCTTCATTCAAACCTTATTCATCTTGCTCATGGCTGGCGAATAATTTGCCCTGTCTTTTCAAATAGTTATTTTTTATCCGACAAGTAGTATTAACTTTTGGCACAGATATTGAATTTACAATAGACAGATACATTTGTTTATCAGTGGTGAAGGATATGACATCAAAAATTGTTGAGGAACAGGAATTTTCTGCAGAAGAGCTGGCTTCTGTGGATACCATCATCGAGCGATACGCCAGAAAACCTGGGGCACTTATCCCTGCCCTGGAGGAGATACAGGAGACTATAGGGTATCTTCCCAAATCCATACAGAGAAGGGTAGCCGTAGGCCTCAAGATCCCTTTTAGCGAGGTCTACGGGGTTATTACATTCTATTCTTTTTTCACAATGGTTCCAAGGGGGAGACATTCCATAAGGATCTGCCGTGGTACGGCCTGTTATGTCAGAGGGAGTCAACGGAACATGGATAAGATCTCTGATATTCTGGGCATAGGTAATGGAGCCATCACCGAGGACAAACGGTTTACATTGGAGACTGTCCGCTGTATGGGTGCCTGTGGATTGGCACCAACAATGGTAATCGATGATAACATCTTTCCTATGGTAAAGACGACCAATCTGTCTGAAATCCTAGAGGACTATGAATGAAAAGATTGAGAGACCCTACTCAATGAATTGCCCGGACAATGAGTCAAAAAGCGAAAGCAGGCCTCAGTTTAATATAGAGTTTAAAATAGGAGAAAAGGATTTTAATGTAGCCGGGGAGGCAGCTTCAAAGGTAAAAAAAACGCTGCAGCAGTTAGGGTTAGAAAAAGAGGTAGTTAGAAATGTAGCCATAGTCGTTTATGAAGCGGTAATGAACGTTATTATTCACGCTAACTACGGACAACTTAAAGTTATTATCGTTCCCGATAAGGTGGTTATCTTAACGGAAGATACGGGAATAGGGATTCCGGATTTAGAACTGGCCATGAAGGAAGGATATTCAACCGCGACCAATGAGGTACGCGAAATGGGCTTTGGGGCAGGGATGGGTTTACCTAATATTAAACAATGTTCCAATAAATTAAATATTAAATCTCAGGTAGGAGTTGGAACGGTTCTTGAGGCAATAGTATATTTATCTTCCAAAGATAAGAAGGAGTTCTTCCCCCAAAATATACGGTTAAGTTAAGCTGGAGTAATTTAATGTCCGGTTACTTTCATTCAATAACCCTTGATTATGAAAAATGTACGGGATGTACAAACTGCATTAAAAGGTGCCCCACAGAAGCTATTCGCGTTCGCGGTGCTAAAGCTGAAATAATAGGGGAACGTTGCATTGATTGTGGCGAATGTATTCGAGTTTGTCCTTATAACGCTAAAATTGCGGTTACCGACACATTGGATAAACTTTCCGGATTTAAGTATAAGATTGCTATTCCGGGCCCTCCAATTTACGCACAATTTAAAGAAGAGGAAAAAGTTGAAAACATTCTTGATGCTTTTTTAGAAATAGGTTTCGATGATGTTTTTGAGGTTGCTTTAGCGGAAGAAGTATTATCTTTTATGACCCGTCATTACTTGAGTACAAATAAGTATAAAAAACCGCTTATTTCTTCATACTGCCCTGCTGTTTTACGCTTAATGCAAATTAAGTTCCCCGATCTTTTAAGCCAGGTTTCACCTTTCATAACTCCTGGGGAAGTAGCTGCCAGGTTAGCCAAGGAAGATGCCGTAAATAGAAAGGGTATCCCTTATGAAGATATTGGTGCTTTTGCTATTTCACGTTGTCCTGCCAGGGTGACCGAGATAAGACAACCTATGGGTTTGGAGGATTCCGCCATTGATGGGGTTATTAGTATATCCTTGGTGTACAAGGATATACTCAAACAATTAACTGAACATCATAAAAAAGAAAAAAATATGAATTTACAAAAAGCAACCGGCATCGGGATGTCTTGGGGTTACATCGGGGGAGAGGCTAACGCGTTAAATTATGGTTCGGTTTTAGCAGTTTCCGGTATTCAATATGTGGCAAGTGTATTGGAAGAAGTAGAAAGGGGGGAATTTAAAGACGTTGATTTTCTTGAACTCCGGGCTTGTACCGGGGGGTGTGTAGGCGGTCCCTTAAGTATACAAAATCCATTTGTAGGAACGGTAAAGTTAAAATATTTTGTTGAAAAGTACCGGACAAAAACGCCGTATTATCAGGAAGAAGAGATGTTGGATTTTTACCAACAAGGTAGATTTATTTCTGATAAACCTATTCTTCCCAGACCGGTAATGATGCTCGACGAAGAGATATCCAAAGCGCTGGACAAAGTGGAACGTTTAGATAGAATAACTAACCAACTGCCCGGTCTGGACTGTGGCGCCTGTGGCGCACCAAACTGCAGGGCTTTGGCCGAAGACATTATCCGGGGTTCTGCCGTTGATGCTGATTGTATTATTAAGTTAAGGAAAAAGGGACAATTAATTAATGAGGGAATCAAATTGACTCTCCAAGATATAAAAGAGCTCCTTGATGCAGAGGTTCTTGTCGGTCATGAACAGTTAAGTAAAGAAGTAAACCACGCATTTGTTGCCGACCTGTTGAGTGATGTTTTAGCTTTTGCAACTTCAAAAAGCCTTTTAATCACTGGACTGACGAACCCTCAAGTTATCAGGACAGCAGAGTTACTGGACATTGCAGCAGTCATTATCGGCAGGGGGAAGAGTTTTCCACCCGAAGCCTTAGAGTTGGCGCAGGAATCAAATATTCCTATTCTTTCTACAAAGTTGATTCTTTTTGAAATATCCGGGCGTTTATATGCACGGGGTATAAGAGGCTGCATAGAAAAAGTTGGCAATAAGTAATTGTTGACGAAAAGCCGATATGCAAAGGAAGCTTCGAAAATATCGGTGCAAATAGCTGAGGAAGGAATCTCTGGGAAATGGATCTTGAATCTATCGTAAAAGCCTTAAACCTGAAGGTCAGATCGGGCGAGGATAAACTGGGAACAGAAGTACGGGGGGGGTACACGGGCGACCTGCTGAGTGACGTTATGGCAAACAGTAAGGAAGGCGATATATGGATCACACGCCAGGTTCATCAGAACATCGTTGCCGTCGCCAGTCTTAGAGATCACGCGGGTATCGTGCTCGTTCAGGGCAGTGAACCGGCAAAAGACACCCTTGAGAAGGCAATAAAAGAAGGTATACCCATACTTGTGTCCGATATGTCAGGATTTGAGATCACCGGCAGGATATATAATTTATTGATTAATAAAACCGGCTAATTCTCGAAAATTAAACAGAGTAAGACACCATAATGAGTGGGCTTTTCTTTGTGCGGACATAGATTCAACATGCTCAGGGTTTTTCGCTGTGATCTTCATGTGCATACATGTCTCTCCCCATGTGCGGATTTGGATATGTATCCCAGAGCAGTAGTCGAGAAATCGGTATCTGAAAAACTGGATGCCATAGCTATCTGTGATCATAATTCTTCGGAGAACATTCAATACGTTATGAGAGCAGCGGAAGGAAAACCCATTACAGTACTCCCGGGCATGGAGATAACAAGCATTGAAGAAGTTCATCTGCTTGCTCTTTTTGATAACCTGGATCGTCTGTTAGTCCTTCAGGAGATTGTTTATAACAATCTCTCAGGCACAAACAGGGAGGAAATATTCGGATGCCAGGCAATCGTGAATGATTTGGACGAAGTCGAAGGTTTCAATGACAGACTTCTCATCGGAGCGACCGGGTTAGAGTTACATGAAATCGTCAATCAGATTCATAGGTTGGGCGGTTTGGCTATCGCTTCCCATATTGATCGTGAAAGCTTCAGCGTCATAGGGCAGTTGGGTTTCATTGATTCTCTTATCCCGTTCGATGCCCTTGAAGTAACTCACGAAACAGGAATAAAAGAGGCACGGTTGAGATATCCTGAACTTTCGGGGCACCCTTTCATTGAATCGTCGGACGCTCATTTTATTAAGGATATCGGGAAAGGAGGAACGAATATCTTCCTGAAAAAGGTAACTGTTTCAGAGCTAAAGATGGCCTTCGAGAATCGGGAAGGACGGTTCATCCAGGAGTGATATATGCTTGAGCTATCCCTGCATATCCTGGATATAGTGGAAAACTCCACAAGGGCCGGCGCCAAAACTGTTTACATCACCATTATTGAGGACACTATAAGAGATGTGCTATCCGTGGAAATCAAGGATGATGGATCCGGCATGAGTCAAGATATCCTTGAAAAAGTGAGTGACCCGTTCTACACAACGAAGACGGTTCGTAAGGTAGGTTTAGGCATTCCTATGTTGGTTCAGGCCGCAGAAGGAACAGATGGGAAGTTCAGAATAGAGTCGAAGGGGGGTGAAGGAACGATAGTTGCCGCTGAATTCAAGTTTAGCCACATTGACAGACAACCGCTCGGCGATATTATAAGTACCCTGGTTACTCTGATTGCGGGCAACACGGACGTCGATTTCATATACCGTCACCAGCACAATGACAGGGTATTCATTTTGGATACCAGAGACGTTAAAAGAGAGATTGAAGATGTACCGATTAATCATCCGGACATCCTGCTATTCATAAGGCAGCATATTGAGGAAGGACTGAAGGAAATAAGAGCGGAAGTGTGAATTAAGCTATAGCTTAGGAGGAATAAATGCATGAAAGCAAAAACGGCTGACACTGATATTGATATAACAGAGGAATTTACACCGGAACAGATGAAGAAATTGGACGAAATCATTAATAGGTCCAAAGACAAGCCTGGATCATTGATTCCCATTTTGGAAGAGTCTCAGATGGCGCTTGGATTCCTGCCGATGCCCATACTGAAAATCATCGCCAAAGGACTGAAGCTGCCGTTGAGTCGGGTCTACGGGGTGGTGACATTTTATTCATTTTTTACTATGAAACCACGCGGTAAATACACCCTTCGCGTGTGTCTGGGTACAGCCTGCTATGTTCGCGGCGGCAAGGCCATCTATGAGAAAGTCAAGAAAGAACTCGATATTGAAGAGGGCGATACAACGGAAGACAGGCTCTTTACCCTCGAGACGGTGCGCTGCGTTGGCGCTTGTGGATTGGGACCGGTGATCTTCGTAGGCGACAACGTCCACGGGAGGTTGAAACCGGCTAAGGCCAAAGAAGTACTGAGTCAGTACAGTTAAAACAAAGGATGAGGGAAAAAGCTATGGCAAAATTAACAATTGCAGATTTAAAGAAGATCAAGGAAAAGGTGCAATCGGAGACTGCCTTGAGAGAGGGCGGGCAGAGAGCAAAAGTGACCGTGCATATGGGGACGTGTGGTATCGCCGCCGGGGCGAGAGCGGTAATGGACTCTCTCATGAATGAAATCGCCGAAGCAGGTGTGTCGGACGTAATGGTAACCACATCCGGATGTGCAGGAATGTGCAGCAAAGAACCCATGGTCACGGTAGAATTAATCGGGCAGGAACCGATCATTTACGGCACTATGGATGCAAACAAGATGAGACAGGTCTTCAAACGACACGTCCAGTTAGGAGAAGTTCAGACCATGTTCGCTATGGCCAGAGGCTAAGTCAATGGAAACAACCGGTAATGGTGCGTTGATTGCTTCCTTACTAAATCATAATATTACTATATAGAAGGAGGGTAGTATCCACATGAAGGTGTTTCGTTCGCATTTATTGATCTGCGGAGGAACCGGTTGTCACGCTTCCGGCAGCCTTAAAGTAAAGCAGGCTTTGCAGGGAGAGATTGATAAACGGGGACTCTCCGAAGAAGTCAGGATCGTTGAAACTGGTTGTAATGGATTCTGTGCCCTTGGCCCCATAATGGTGGTGTATCCGGAGGGCGTCATTTATGTGTCAATCAAACCGGAAGATACACCTGAATTGGTAGAAGAGCATCTGGTGAAAGGAAGAGTCCTGGAGAGACTTCTCTACAAAGAGCCGGCCACTCAGGAAGTCATTCCCCAGATGCATGAGATACCCTTTTTCGCTCTCCAGGATTTGAGAGTGTTGAGGAACAGGGGCAAGATCGATCCGGAAAATATCGATGAGGCTATTGCCAGAGACGGGTATGCGGGGATGGCAAAAGCTCTCGCAGAAATGACCCCTGAACAGATTATCAAAGAGGTTCTTGATTCAGGTTTGCGAGGCCGCGGCGGCGCCGGATTTCCTACCGGTCTCAAATGGAGGTTCTGCGCTACGGCGTCCGGCGATGTAAAGTACGTCCTGTGCAACGCCGACGAGGGTGACCCCGGCGCCTTTATGGACAGGAGCGTTCTGGAAGCGGACCCTCACGCGGTACTGGAAGGCATGGTCATCGCAGCCAAGGCTATCGGCACCAAACAGGGTTACATCTACTGTCGCGCTGAATATCCCCTCGCCATTCACCGTTTAACGGTTGCCATAAACCAGGCAAAGGAGTACGGTCTCCTTGGGAAGGATATCCTGGGATCGGGACTCGATTTCGACCTCGAGATTTATCAGGGCGCAGGCGCCTTTGTGTGCGGTGAAGAGACGGCGCTGATGACATCCATCGAGGGTAAACGCGGCATGCCGAGGCCAAGACCTCCATTCCCCGCAATCTCCGGTCTCTGGGGAAAACCTTCCGTTCTGAATAACGTGGAGACGTTTGCCAACATCGGTCAGATCATTCTAAAAGGCGCATCCTGGTACAACTCAATAGGAACGGAGCGGAGCAAGGGAACCAAGGTGTTCGCTCTAACAGGAGACGTGAACAACGTCGGTCTGGTCGAAGTTCCCATGGGGACAACTCTGGGACAGATCGTATTTGACATTGGCGGTGGAATTCCCAAAGGCAAGAAATTCAAGGCTGCGCAGCTTGGAGGACCATCCGGCGGTTGTATTCCTGTCGAGCATTTGAATACCCCCATCGATTTTGAGCGCGTAGTTGAGCTTGGCGCCATCATGGGTTCCGGCGGTATGATCGTCATGAACGAGGACAAGTGCGCCGTGGATATGGCGCGTTTCTTCATGGATTTCGTCCAGGATGAATCGTGCGGAAAGTGCACTCCCTGTCGTGAAGGCACCAAGAGAATGCTGGAGATATTGACCAACATCACCCAGGGCAAGGGCAAGGAGGGCGATATCGAACTGCTCGAAGAGATGGCCGGGATCATCAAAGATGCATCCCTCTGCGGTCTCGGGCAGACGGCTCCAAACCCGGTTCTCAGCACCATCCGTTATTTCAGGCATGAGTATGAGGAGCACATCAGATACCACAAATGCAGGGCGGGTGTCTGTTCTTCCCTCTTCAAGTCGCCGTGCCAGAATGTCTGTCCTGTAGGTATGGATATACCGGCTTACATTGCCCTTGTCCGTGCGGAGCGTTTTGAAGACGCCTACAAGGTCATGCTGAAGACAAACCCGTTCCCATCGGTATGCGGGAGGGTCTGCAACCACAAGTGCCAGGCGAAGTGCCGCAGGGACAATCTCGATGAATCTCTGGCCATCAAATTTCTGAAGCGTTTTATCACGGATAGCGCACCGAGACCGAAGCAGGCAATGTCTCCTGTAACCAGGAAAGAAAAGATTGCCGTTATCGGCGCAGGGCCGGCAGGTCTGACCGCAGCGCGTGATCTGGCATTGAGAGGATACAAGGTTACGATCTTCGAAGAACTGTCTCAGCCCGGTGGTATGCTTCGCTGGGCCATTCCTGCATACAGACTTCCCAGAAACATTCTTGCCGATGAAATCAGGGACAACATTGAAGCCCTTGGCGTGGAAATCAAATGCAATACAAGTGTTGGCAGAGACATTGGTTTCGATCAATTGAGCAAGGACTTTGATTACGCCTTCCTGTCTCCAGGGTCTCAGAAGAGCCAGCCCATTGGTGTTGAAGGTGAAAACCTGAAGGGCGTTTTCGGTGGTGTCGAGTTCCTGAGAGATTTCAACAAAGATGAAGAGATCTGGTTGGATGGCAGGAAAACCCTCGGTTCAAAAGTAGCGGTTATAGGCGGCGGAAACTCTGCTATAGACGCGGCCCGTGTAGCGCTTCGGCTCGGCGCGGATGTCACCATACTTTACCGTCGTGAAAGAAAAGACATGCCGGCGGCAGAGGAAGAGATCATCGCTGCCGAAGAAGAAGGAATCAAGATCGAATACCTTGTCGCACCTTTGAAAATCGAAGGGAAAGACGGCAGGGTAATTGGCATCTCATGCCAGAGAATGAAGCTTGGCGACTTTGACCGTAGCGGGAGGAAGATACCTGTCGTAATTGAGGGCTCCGAATTCACTCTCAGCGTGGATGCGGTTATTGCCGCCATCGGTCAGGTGTCGGATATGAGTTTTGTTCCGAAAGAGAGCGGCGTTAGCGTAAGTAAGCGGTCCACATTCGACCTGGCGGAAGGCGCCAAGTCCCAGACTACCAACCCGAAATTCTTCACGGGTGGGGATGCGCTGACTGGGCCGGATACAGTAATCGGAGCCATTGCGGCGGGACACCAGGCAGCCAGGGACATGGATAACTATATCAGGAAGGTCAACGGTGAACCGGCATACGAGGAACCGGAGGAAGAAAAGATTGACGTGCCGTTTATTATCGATGAAGAGACCGTCGAAACGCCACAGGCGAAGATGCCGGAACTGCACCCCTATGAACGAAAGGGAAACTTCAGGGAAGTCGAAGTTGGTTTCCTGAGAGAAGTAGCTATCCGGGAAGCATGCCGCTGCCTGCGGTGTGACGCTGAAATTGACTGACCTTTCTGAGTCAGGACTTAGACAGTGTATGGTTGCCGTTAAGATAAAAAACTTGACATCGATATAGGTAATAGTATTTATCAAGAAATGGAAGGGAAAAACTATGAAGATTGTCGATATAACAATAAATGACCAAAAAGTCAGCGCTCCGTCCGGCAGCACCATCCTCCAGGCTGCAAAACAGGCTGGCATAGATATCCCCACGCTCTGTGACCACCCTGCATTGGTTCCGGTTGGTGCCTGCCGCATATGCGTTGTGGAGGTTGAGGGGCAGCGCACACTGATCACGGCATGTACTTTCCCTATCAATGAAGGAATGGTGGTACAGACGGAATCACCGAAGGTGATTAAAGCGCGAAAATTCATCCTTGACATGCTGTTTTCACAACGAAACCATTACTGCCCTTTCTGTGAGATGAGTGGGGACTGTGAATTGCAAAATCTCGGTTATCGCTATGGTATCGACCACTGGGTTTATCCGACCTATACAACACCCTTCCCGGTAGATGCTACAAGAGCTTACTTCTTCATGGACCATAACCGCTGCGTCCTTTGCGGTCGGTGTGAACGCGCATGCAGTGATCTCGTGGCCAATCATACTCTTGGTTTGCGGAATCGCGGCACTAAGTCCATGATCCATGCCGATGCGAATGTCCCCTTTGGCGAATCCACCTGCATCTCTTGTGGCACATGCTTGCAGGCGTGTCCCACCGGAGCTTTGTGCGATAAGCGAAGCGCTTACATGGGGCGTGACATACAGACTGAGCATATCAAAACCACCTGTAACCGGTGCAGTATAGGCTGCGGTATGGAGATCGTGACACGTGGCGGCAATGTGCTGCGCATTGAGGGCGACTGGGATGCGACAGTAAACGCCGGACTGCTTTGCAAAAATGGCCGTTTTGATCCTCTTTACGATGAGCGCAAGCGTGTTACCGGCCCTATGATCCGGAAAAGCGGCAAGCTACAACCGGCAAGCTGGGACGAAGCGTTACAAGCGGTTGCTGAGCGCATTGGCAGCGCCAATTCAAAAGAGATCGGTGTGCTGACTTCCAGTAACCCTACGAACGAAGCGCTCTACTTACTGAGTAAACTGTTCTGTCAGGAATTGAAAACGACAAACGTTGGATTACTGAATCCGGTTGCACCGAAACTGTTCGAGAAGTCACAGGGATCACTAGCCGACATCACCAAGAGCGATGTTATTCTCGTCGTCGGTGCCGATCCTGTCAAGGATCAGCCGGTCGCCTCCTTCCTGATTAAACGCGCCGTTGACAAGGGGGCGCGGCTCATCGTGGCGGATGGAGAGGACAACGGGCTTACAGCGTTCGCCCACATGAGCCTGGGTATGGTCGATATCGGTAAAGCCATTGAGATCGCAGAGCGTGCACAACAACCGATCGTGCTATACGGAGCCGGAAGCACGGAGCAGACCACAAGCGCACTTAAAAAGCTGCAAGGGAAGGCCGCTTTCGTGGCTCTCGAACTCGGGGTCAACACCCGTGCCGCGGTATCTTTCGGATTCGACAATGGTTTCACACCATCTGCCGCCAGAGTCTTATATACTGTTATAGGTGAGCAAGACTGGAACGGCGGGGATGTGCTAACGAAGGTTGATAAGACCACATTTGTCATTGCACAGGCCAGCTTCTTGTCACCTTTGACCAATCGTGCCGATGTAGTTCTGCCGACGGCTATATGGTCGGAACGAGGAGGCAGCATTACAAACACAGAGGGACGTATCCAGAAAGTCAACAAAGCTGTCGAGCCTAAAGGCGAAGCCAAGGCAGACTGGGAAATCATATCCTTACTGGCAGGCAAACTGGGCAAGAAGCTTGGCGCTTCGTTGGACGAGATTTCTACTCTGGCAGCCCAGGAACTCAAGTGAAAGGAGAGCTAATAATATGACAAAGGTGAAAGTAGCCACAGACTGGCTGGCTGGCTGTGCCGGCTGTCACATGTCGCTTTTGGACATTGATGAACGCATAGTAAAGCTGTTGGAAGCGGTGGAGTTTACATCAAGTCCTGTAACTGATCTAAAACATCCGCCAAAAGAAGGCGTGACTGTGGGTATTCTCGAAGGGGCAATCTGCAATTCACACAATGTTGAAGTAGCCAAGCAAATGCGTGAACGCTGCCAGATTCTTATTGCTATTGGCGACTGTGCCACTTTTGGAGGCATTCCGGCTATGCGCAATATGTGTGGCACACAGGAAGCATTAAATCGCGCTTATCTGGAAGCAGAAAGCGTAGTGAATGGCATCATTCCTGACTCTCCGGAGCTTGGGAAACCCCTCGATATGGTAACAGGTGTCGGTGAGGTGGTAAAGGTTGATCTCTTTATCCCTGGTTGCCCGCCGAGAGCCAATGCGTTCTGGTACGCGTTAACAGAACTGCTTGCAGGGCGCACACCTGTGATTTTGCCACGAGAACTTTTTACATATGATTGAAGGAGAACAAGAATGAATGCTCGAAAAATAACCATTGAACCTGTAACACGAATTGAAGGTCACGGGCGGGTCACAGTCCATCTGAATGAAGAGGGCAAGGTGGAACAGTCTTTCTTTCACGTGGATGAATTCCGAGGATTGGAGAAGTTCTGCGAAGGTCGTCCATACTTTGAGATGACGCAGATTACTCAGCGCATTTGCGGTATCTGTCCGGTAAGCCATCACCTGGCTTCAGCGAAGGCCTGCGATGGGGTTGCCCGATTGGAACCGCCGCGGCCCGCAAAGCTGCTTCGCGAATTAATACACATGGGTCAATATGTGCAGTCGCACGGAATGCACTTTTTTCATCTGGCTGCGCCTGATTTGGTACTGGGATTTGATGCTGATCCTGCCATAAGGAATGTATTCGGGATTATTGCAGCGAACCCGGAACTGGCATTGAAGGCGGTTAACCTGCGCCGCTACGGGCAGCAGATCATTGAGAGGCTCGGTGGAAAGCGCGTACATCCCAATTTTGCTGTTCCGGGAGGAGTCAACTCGCCTCTTAACCAGAAGGACCGCGATGATATCCTCACCGAGTTAGACACCATGGTCGGTATTGCTAAGGTGGCGGTAAGCATCGGCAAGGACTGGATAGGTTCAAACATGGAACTCGTCAAGTCATTCGCAACTTTCCCCTCCGGCTACATGGGGTTGGTCGACATGGAAGGCGGCCTTCAGCTCTACGATGGTGAGATCCGGGTGAGGGATGCCGAGGGCAATATTGCCGCTCAGTTCCGTACGGATCATTACCTGTCATATGTGGCGGAGCATGTGGAGTCATGGTCATTCCTCAAGTTTCCTTACTTACGGAAGTTAGGCTGGCCGAACGGAACCTATCGTGTCGGACCGTTGGGGCGTCTGAACGTTGCGGACAAGATCGGCACGCCGCTGGCCAACGAGGAGTTCAAACTATTCAAACAGATAAACAACGGCAAACCTGTTGAGGGTTCCCTCTTTTATCACTACGCCCGGTTGATCGAACTCGTCTATGCCTTGGAACGGATTGCTCAGTTGCTGGACGATCCGGATATCTTGTCTAACGATATCCGTGCCTATCCGTCATCAACTAAGCTTGCAGGCCAGGGAGTCGGTGTGGTAGAAGCTCCGAGAGGAACGCTCTTCCACGATTACGCTACTGACGAGAATGGCCAGCTGACCAGGGTAAACCTTATTGTTGCCACAGGCAACAATAATTGGGCTATGCACACAGCGTCAGGGCTTGTTGCAAAAGCTTTCGTTGATGGCAATAAACTTACCGAAGGGATGTTGAACAGGGTAGAAGCGGCTATCCGTTGCTACGATCCATGCTTGTCGTGTGCAACACATGCTATCGGCAAGATGCCGTTGGAAATTACACTTATTGCAGCTGACGGCAATGTCCTGGACCGCATTTCTCGTTAGTTAAAAAACCTGATCGAGTTTAACGCAAGCGGGTGGACATAATCGTTTACTCGCTTGCAACTTGATTGCAACTTTTTACATCTACAAAGGCTTTATGTCTCGTACTCTGGTTATTGGTTTTGGAAACCTTGACCGCGCTGATGACGGTGTTGCATATTACGTGATCAATGCTCTGCGCCGGCGCCTCGGTCAAGAGATTTTGAGCGAAGAGATGACCGGCTTGGAAGGACTTGGTGGAGAGACAGATTCCATCTTTCTATCTCAACTGGTACCGGAGCTGATGGACGTATTGACTGATTACGACCAGGTTGTATTTGTAGATGCGCATGTTTATGAGAACGTGGATAATCTGCATTGCACACCTGTATCGCAGGATTACACTCCACCGACCTTTTCTCACAACATAACGCCGCCAATGTTGCTTGCATTCCTGAAGAAACTCTATCATCGAGAGCCCAATGGTTACCTCGTGTCTATACGCGGCTATGACTTTGATTTTCACCGCAATCTTTCAGTAGCCACCAAAGCGCTTGTGGAGCCGGCAGTTGAATATATACAATCAAGGCTGCTCTCGGATAATGCTCACTAAAAACATGACCTTCAATTATTTGCGGAGCACATGTTATGAAAGTATTTTTTACAAAATTACTGTGATGTTTTTTTTCTCTGAAAGTAACATAAATAGTCAAAAAGAGTTTTCTGTGATACCATAGCCAGACAAACAGGAGGAACAAATGAGCACGGGAAGAGACATACTTATAATTGAGGATGACAGGGATGTAGTTAACTCTCTTCGTATCATCCTGGAAAGCAATGATTTTACAGTAAGATACGCTTATAACGGAAAGGAAGGGTATGCGAAAATCAAGGAAAAGGCACCGGATATCATCATCCTGGACGTTATGATGAGCACGGATACAGAGGGATTTGATCTAGCATACAAACTCAGAGATGATCCTCAGTATAGGAATATCCCCATCATTCTAGAAACGGGCTTTACACAAAAGATGGCGGAAGAAGGCCCCGAAAGGTTTCAGCATATACTGGGCGAAAGCTGGCCGGTCTCGTACTTT
>QZJR01000068.1 GCA_003599365.1 Deltaproteobacteria bacterium
GAAAACATTTGTCAAGATTTTATCCCCCTTTTTATTAATCTGGCAGCAAAGAAGCCGTCCATGTTGTGGAGGTGAGGATAGGACTTGAAGAACCCCCGATTGTCAACCAGAGAACCACAACTGGATGGAAGGACATTTGAGATACTGTCTAAAACAAACTCTGGGTGATTTGCCAGAAAATCATCAATAACCTCTTCGTTCTCTTCAGGGGTAACAGTGCAGGTGCTGTAAACCAGTACGCCATTTTCCTTGAGATAAGCTGCCAGATTATTCAAAATGCTTAATTGAAGCCTTTTAAGAGGGACAATGCCTTCTTCTCTTCTGTTCCATTTGCTGTCAGGGTTCCTTCTAAGCACTCCCATACCAGAACATGGAGCGTCAACCAGGACTCTATTAAATTGTTCTGAGAATCCCAATGGGAGCGAGGCATCTTTTTTGAAAGCTTTCACATTGGTAATCCCCAGCCTTTTACAGTTCTCCCCAAGAAGGGCAAGCCTGGAAGAATTGATGTCAAGGGCAAATATCTCACCTCTGTTTCCCATCAGTTGGGCCAGATGGGTGGTCTTGCCACCTGGTGCGGAGCAGGCATCGAGCACCCTCTCTCCTGGTTTGGGGGCTATAATATGAGCCACCAACTGGGATGCTTCATCCTGAACCTGAAACAAACCCTTTTCAAAGGAAGAAAGTGCTGTAATGTCAGAAGCGCCTCTAATCTGTAACCCATCAGGGGAACATGGAGTTAAAGATATCTCCTTTACATTCATTTCCAGCTCATTGAACAGTTCTTGTCTTGGTGTCTTTAATGTGTTGGTTCTGATCGTAAGAGGCGGAGTCTCATTATTGCTCTGGCAGAGATCGATAGTAGCTTTTACCCCAAAGGTTTTCATCCATCTCTTTACCATCCAAAGGGGATGGGAATATACCACTGATATGTGGAGTTCGGGATCTCTTTCAATATCCGGGTACTCTATCTTATCTCGTCCCCTGCCAACTGCCCGGAGGTTGGCATTCACAAATTTTACTTTGCCAATATCTCCATAACATCTGGCCAGTTTTGCCGATTCATTTACAGTAGCAAAAGGTGGCACCTTGTCTAAAAAAAGGAGCTGATAAACCCCCAGTCTCATTATATTCAATATCCAGGGATCCAGCTTTTTGGCAGGAATCTTTGAGAAGCGACTTATAACCCAGTCGATCCTTCCTCGCCATCGAAGGGTACCGTACACCAGTTCCGTTATGAAGGCTTTGTCTAGAGGGGTAAGGGAATCACTCTTTCTAAGGGCACTATTCAACGAGATATCCGCGTATGCCTCCTGGGTATCCACCTTCTCCAATATCTCCAATGCTATCTGCCGGGCTGATTTTATCTTTCCCCCCTATAGATGATTACCTTAAAAATAACTTCATTGCCTTTTTAACCTCACTCATGTCCACCTGGGTGTTGAAACAGGGCCCATAAGGTCGTTTGTTTAGTATGCCATAAACTGGAATAGGGTAACTGTCCTGAATACCACTGGTAAGATCTCTCTCGCAGGCGGTTGCAATAATTAATTCCGGCTTGTTCTCCACTACAATCCTTCTGGCAATAGTTCCCCCTGTGGCTATAGAGAGCTTTACATCATTCTCATCCGCTAATTCCACTAACTCCTTGATTTCACACCTTCCACACCTTTCACAGTTTCTTACATTTCCTGTAATCCTTACCTTACATTCATTGTCCTGAAGACAATGGGGCATCAACAACAGCAACCTTTCCGGTTTTACCTTAAAGGGCAGGGAAAAAACAAGCTGATTATTTATTTCAACAAAGGACTGCTGAATTCTTTCCTTTGGTATCCCTAAAAGTCTGCCCAGAAATACCATTAATGGAAATACTATGTGTACCACAGCCCCCCTTAATTTATGAGAAAAAAATATTTCTTTCTCCATGACCACGGTCGAGATTAAGAGCACTATACCGGCTATTGTTACCAGGACGATACCCGCCAGAATACCTCCATAAATCAAAGGTAAACCGTGGTAAATATTGGTCAGTCCTATATACGGCACCCACCAGAGAAGAAAGGCTGCGGCAAGTAAAATCAGGCAGGAAAATGCCAATAGACCTATAAACATCGGTTTCCGAGATTTACCTGACTTCTTTTTAATATCCTGTGATAAATTCGAATCCATTTTTACCTTAGAGGAGTCTCCACATTGATTTTATGTTTGTGTCCTCTGAGAAAATCGGCTACCTCCATTTTTTTGTGACCCTGCAACTGGATTTCCTTTATCAAAAGAAACCCGTTGCCTGTAGAGATCGTTATGCCTTTTTCATCTATCTCTATAATGGTTCCTGGGACGATGTCCTTTGAATCTCCTTCCATAGCAATACCCTGAAGGATTTTGAGTATCTTCCCCTGAAGATGGGTAAAGGCACCAGGCCATGGTGTCAGGGCTCTTATCAGGTTTGAGATTTCCTTAGCCCCTTTTTCCCAATCTATTAATCCGTCTTCCTTTTTTAACATGGGAGACATGGTTGCTTTGGAGTGATCCTGGGGGATAGGTGTTATTTTACCTTCTTTCAACCTATAGAGGGTTTCCAGTAACAATTTGGCCCCTGTCTTTGCCAGCTTGTCATGGAGGTTTTCGGCAGTATCGCCCTCTTCAATCTCTACTTCTTTTTGAAGCAAAATGTCTCCTGTATCCAGCCCCTCATCCATAAGCATGGTAGTTACACCTGTCATACTCTCCCCGTTGATAATAACCCAATTAATGGGGGCTGCCCCTCTATATCCGGGAAGGAGAGACGCATGCAAATTAATACAACCCAATCGAGGAATTTTAAGGATTTCTTCTGGTAAAATCCGACCAAAGGCTACCACAACAATCACATCTGGGTTTAATCCTCTCAATTTCGAAATAAAGAAATCGTCTCTTATTTTTCCAGGTTGAAATACAGTGATGCCTTTACGCTCTGCGGTCTCTTTGGCTGGTGGGGCTTTTAGCTTCCTTCCTCTCCCTTTAGGGCGGTCAGGCATTGTTACCACACCAACTATATTCTCTCCCCTTGCTACAAGGAGGTCAAGGGCAGGGATAGCAAAGTCCGGTGTCCCCATGAATACAATCTTCATATTTGAAATCCCTAAGAGGCTACTTAAATTTTTTCTTTAGCTTTTTTTTGAAGATATCCCTCTTCAATCTGCTGACCCGATCTATTATAAGAATCCCGTCTAAGTGGTCAATCTCGTGTTGAAAGGCAATGGCGAGCAACCCCTCTGCAGGTATCTGTATCTTCCTTCCTTCAAGGTCCAACCCCTTAACCAGCACTTTCTCCTTTCTTTGGACAATCTCTTTAAGGTCTGGAACGCTTAAGCAACCCTCTTCTTCGGTACATTCACCCTCTCCCGAGATTATCTCCGGATTAATCAATACTATAAGACCTTCTTCTTTGCGGGTCACATCAACGGTAATAACCCGAAGAGACTCACCAACCTGAGGTGCCGCTAAACCTATCCCTGGAGCGGCATACATAGTTTCCAGCATATCCTCTACCAGATTTTTTATCCTTACATTTATCATCTCAACTGGTTTTGCCTTCTTTTTCAGAACAGGATCAGGATATGTCAGGATTTTTAAAATAGACATGTGACGACTTCCTTTTTATCCAAGTTTGACGGCTTCGTAAAAAGTCCATCTGCGGCGTTCCGCTGCATCCTCACTCATTGCAGCGTACTTGTGAGTACGCTCACTCCTCATGATTTACGCGCCTTGCATCCGGAGCTTTTTACTTTGCCATCCCAATTTTGACTTCTTTTTACGAGTCCATCAAGTTTCAGGTTATTTAATCACAGCATATTAATCGGGTCAACATCCACAGACAATGCAACTCCCCTTCCTTTTATCCTTAAAGGTGCCTCTTGCATTACCTGTCTTGCGAAAGAATGAAGCAGATTTGATTTCTTACCCTTGATTAACATCTGCCATCGATACTTACCTCTTAACTTTTCAAGGGGTGCAGTAACCGGTCCAAGTATCTCTATATACTTATGGTAATTGCTGTTTTTCTCCAACAGATATTTACTGAATTCTCCCAGGTCCTCGGCGTATTCTTCTGTATTTTTTTTGCTGTTACCTGAAATCCTGAAGTTAATAAGACGGCAAAAAGGAGGATAGTTTAATTCTCTCCGAAAAACAATCTCTTCTTTATAGAAATTTGTAAAATCATGGAGTCTGGCCTGTTGTATGCTATAATGCTCGGGATTAAAGGTTTGGACAATAACCTTCCCCAGGAGTATTCCCCTTCCAGCCCGGCCGGCTACCTGAGTCAAGATCTGGAATGTCCTTTCACCTGCCCGAAAATCGGGGAAACCCAGGGAGGTGTCGGCAGAGATAACCCCTACCAGAGTTATTTTTGGCAGATCATGTCCCTTAGCGATCATCTGGGTACCGATAAGTATATCTATCTCTCCTGCTTCGAACTTCTCTAATATCCTATAGTGAGATCTCTTTCTGGCAGTAGTATCTCGGTCCATCCTTGCAACCCTTGCATAAGGAAAAAGCCTCTTCACTTCTTCCTCCACCCCTTGGGTACCCAACCCAAACGACCGGACCCCTGGCTTTCTACATCCTGAACAGAGGTCTGGCATTCGTCTGGAATAATCACAGTAATGGCAATGGAGGGCATCCCCTTTGAGATGATGGACGAGGGAGACACTGCAGTTAGGGCATTTAATAATTAATCCGCACTCCTCACAGATAGCAAAGGTTGCAAGCCCCCGTCGGTTTAGAAATAAGAGAACCTGTTCTTCTTTTGCCAGAGTCTCTTTTATAGCTTTTTCCAATCTCTTTGAAAATATCAGACCTTTGCGGGAACTCTCTTTAACCTCATCTCTCATGTCTACCACTTCTACCAATGGGAGGGGCCTATTCTCGATCCTCTCGGGCAGACTCAAGGGGGTCAACTTGCCGGTTTTTGAATTATAATAGGATTCCAAAGAGGGTGTAGCCGACCCCATAATTACTGCTGCCTTTGCCAACTTACCCCTTACCATTGCCAAATCCCTTGCACTGTATCGCAGCTTATCTTCCTGTTTGTAGGAAGTCTCATGTTCTTCATCTACGATAATTATCCCAAGATTTTCAAAAGGGGCGAAGATAGCAGAGCGAACCCCTATGGCTATATTAACCTCCCCTTTCTTTATCCGTCTCCATTCATCGTATCTCTCCCCCTCCGATAGCCCGCTATGTAAGAGGGCTATATTATTATTGCCGAAGCGCGACCTAAAGCGACTCACCAGCTGAGGTGTCAGGGATATCTCGGGAACCAGGACGATTGCTTCTTTGCCCAATCTTATCACATCTTCAATAGACCTCAGGTAAATCTCGGTCTTGCCGCTCCCCGTTACACCATGGAGGAGAAACGGAGAAAACCTGCCGGAGTTGATACCTTTAATAATCCTATTTAGAACCTCCTGCTGTCTCTTCATCAACCTTGGTGGCGTATCCTTGTTATAAGCATATCCTGCGAAGGGATCACGATACACCTCTTCATAGGACACAGAGATTAATTCCTTCTCTTTAAGTCTTTTAACACTGCCGGATGAATTGCCGAACTCTTTTTTAAGCATTCGAAAAGACACCTTCTCCTTATCCCTTACAAATTTGAATATAGCGGCCTGTTTGGGTGCCTTTTTTTTCAATATATCCATAGAGGAGGTAAAATCTTGTTTGGATAGGCTATCCCTTTCATATCTCACGAATCTCTCAGTTTTAGGCTTAATCAGTCTCCCCTTCTGTTTGAATTCTATATTAACCAGCCCTTCATCCCTTAACTTAAACAGTAGAGAGCGGGGGTTATTTACAGTAAGCCTCTTTATAAGGTGCCTTAATGTAACACCCTTTCCCCCTGAAATTTCCTTTAATATCCGATAAGTTCCGTTAGGGACAGCATCCCTGACGGGATAAACAGGAGAGTCGCCATTGTATGAGGCGAGAATGTTGGCACCCTTTTCAGCAAGGGAAAGTATTTGTAATGTCTCGATATTAATTCCCTTGGGCAGGGCAGTCTTTATCACTTCCCCTATAGGAGAGAAATAGTAGCTTGAGACCCAGCGGTAAAAGATTAACTCCTCTCTCCTAAATAGAGGGAGATCATCAAGGACATCAAGGACATCTTTGGTATCTTTGATCTCTATCTCTGAAGGGAACCCCAGTACATAACCGGTTATCCTCCTTTTGCCCAAAGGAACCAGCACCCTTTTGCCTATCTCCAGGTTATCCTTTAAGTCTTCCGGTACCTGATAATAAAAGGTCTTTGAAAGTGGCAGACTTGGGGCTACTTCAACTAATCCTTTATCTTCCATCAGTTGTTTTGCTTTTACGACCAGAGTTTCCGGTATTATTGGGCATTTCAGAACTCATAAAATATCTTTCTGGTTCTTTCCTGGTTATCCACAATATACAGAAGATCGAATCTTTTTAGTTCATTTATTAACTTGTTGAGTTCTTCCCTGTCAATATTCTTCATGCGGATATAAACCTGCCGATAGCCTTCCTCAGCATGTTCATAGGATGTCATGATGCTAAGCATGCTTCCCCCATAGGACCGGAATACATCGGCCACCTCTTTAATAGAACCGGATTTATCGGGAAGATTAAAGGCAAACTGAATACCGCCCTGCTTAATCCCAGTCATACTGATAAGGACCTTAAATATATCGGATTCGGTAATTATGCCTATCAGTTTTCCATTGGAATCAATCACTGGAAGACTTCCTATCTTCTGTTCTAACATGACCACCGCCGCTTCTTCCACCGTATCGTGGGGGGAAATAGTCTTTGGGTTGGCACTCATGATATCCTTCACTTTAATCTTTTCAATAAGGTAGTTCAGTTCACTGACTGCCAGGGCATTAGCCTGGGAAGCAGACTCTCGGTTAATATCAAGATATGATACTATTCCCTTTAGTCTATCCTTCTTCAAGACAGGGATGCGGCGAATGTTATAATCTTCCATTAACTTTATTGCAGTCTTCATTGAATCATCAATGTCAACTGTAATGACATCTTTGGACATCCAATTTTTTACCAGCATGTGGGCGTTCCCCTTTCCTCCCCCTTCCCCCAGGAAGCTTTTCAGGTCTCCTCCGGAGGGAGGTATAGAGTTCCTCTTAACACCTCTTTCTTATCTTCTCCATGTAGCACTCTTCGCAAAAGACAGCCTCTCCTTCCTTCACGGCCTCATCCTCTTCTATCTCTGTCTTGCAGATGTCACATTTTACTTTCATAATCTCACCACCTTTCAGTCATTTTTTATGTTTGACGACTTATTACGAGGTCATTATGTTTAAATATATCAACCACTAAGAACTGTGTCAAGCTACAATTCAGACACTAGACTTCAGACTTTAGACTCTAGACCTTTTTATCCAATGTCTGAATCATAAATAATAGGACATTAAAATTGACATTTTGCTGGAATTATGGCAGTGTTATTGCCTAGAGGGCTTTCAAAAAGTATCCCTGAGAGCGAGTTCATAGATTTTTGGGGACCCTTTTAGCAAGCGGAATATAGAAAATGGAGGTATTAAAGATGTCCATAACCTTTGAGAAGTTCACAGAAGAGTGTAAGTTTTTAAGCCCGATGAAGGACTTTGAACCTGACACACAGATCATCGAATACCGATTGGATCCTTTGACCAAAGATA
Organism: Deltaproteobacteria bacterium; assembly: GCA_003599365.1. Taxonomy (GTDB): domain Bacteria; phylum Desulfobacterota; class UBA8473; order UBA8473; family UBA8473; genus UBA8473. The sequence continues at coordinate 7,689 of QZJR01000068.1, forward strand.
GCACCTATCTTAATATTACTGCACTTGAAGCAGGGACGAAGTGGTCTTTGGCGATGGATGAGGAGGAGCTAAAGCAGACCATCGAAAAGTCACGGAAGGGCTGTTTCATGTGCAAAGAAACCGTGAGTAAAGCTACCCCTAAATATCTGGAGAATATCTTGCCTGAAGGCAGGCTAAGGGTTGGGCAGACTATCCTGTTCCCAAATACATTTGGGCTGGCAAGGTATTCTGCCGTACTAACCTATCCTGATAACCACTTCTTCAGTTTAGATGAATATACTCCTGAAGTCCTGATTGATACCTTTACCTGTGCACTGGAGTTCATAAAAAGGGTATACAAGGAAGATAAGGAGGCAAAACATGCTGCTTTCGGCTGTAATTATCTCTTTCCTGCCGGGTCGTCTACTGTTCATTCCCACTTTCACCTATTTGTAACTGCCTTTCCCTTTGATTCCATAAAGAGATTGGCTACAGAGAGTAAGCATTATTTCAATGAAAATTCCAAAAGTTACTGGTCTGATCTTGTTGAGACAGAGAAGAAAAAAGGAGAGAGGTACATTGGCACGGTTGGTAATACCCATTGGCTTGTACCCTATGCCCCAAGTGGTACTAAAGAAGTACAGGGGTTGATAGAAGGCAAATCGAACTTTATCGAGTTTGAAAAGGAAGACATAGAAAACCTATCAAAAGGGCTGTCCATGGTTCTAAAATACTATCGCAGCCAGAACGTAACCTCCTTTAATCTTATTGCCTATTCAGGGCCTCTGGGAGAAAAACAGGGGTACTTCTGGCCGGGCATAAAGATTGTCACAAGAGGTTATCTGCCCCCATATTACACAAGTGATATCACGTGGAGGCAGAAACTGCTTCTTCGAAGGGAGGAGTGGTTTGAATTACCCGAAGCGGTAGCTTCTCAACTCAAAGAGGTGTTTACAGCCTAAAATAGAATAGCTGGGCAGATACAGGTGGGATAATTGCTTAATTTTTGATTATCTAATCTATTTGAAAAAAGGTCTGGTTAAAATTGTCTGGTTAAAATTGTTGACAAAAATATAGTAGTATGTTAAATACAAAAATAAATGAATATTCATTCATTTTTGTATTGTCTTTTTAGGAAAGTCCAATTGTTGCAATGACAGTAGCTGATCAATGGAAAATAAGAGAAAACTTTTCAGGCTGATCGGTAGATACAGTACAATTGGGCTGGAAATGGTTATCTCGGTTGTTATTGGCATCCTCTTTGGATGGTGGTTAGACAGGTTGTTCAATACTAAACCATGGTTAACAATAGTCTTCATGCTGTTTGGTATTGCAGCCGGGTTCAGAAGTCTATTTAAGTTACTGAAGGACATAAAAAAGGATGACGGAATTAACCAGGAGTAATTGTGTGAATGAAGTTAAAGAAGAATCAAGGCTTACTTCTATTCAGAGAAATAATATTATAATACTTCTGGTTCTTACCCTGGGCAGCATAGTCTATAAATCATCTGCTGTTACTCTGGGAGTGTTTTTAGGAGGGGCTATAGTCATCCTAAATTTTTGGTTTCTTCGTAAGATTATTGAGGGTGGTTTTAAAAAGAGAGATAATGCTGCGGCTTTTGCATTGAGTTATTTTTTTAAATTTGCTACCCTGGTTGCAATTATATTTGTGGTTATCTATTCTGGTATTGTGAATACGCTTGGTCTAATAATAGGACTCTCGACGGTATTCATCGGTATTGCTCTAGATGGATTTGTTCAAGTATTAAAGAAATCATAGGGGAGAAGACAGATCATGGGACATGATTTTACATGGGTTTCAACATTACCGTTCTTTGATTTTTTTACATCTCTTTTGGGTCATGAGCATGACGCTAATGCTGTTTATCACGGAATACTGGTATTTTTAGTTCTAACTATTCTTGTCCTTATAGGTTATGCAAGAAAGTCTAAAGACCTTATTCCTGAAGGCAAAGCTAGTCTTGCTAATTTTCTGGAGGTGCTTGTTGAAGCAGTCCTTGGATTGGTAGAAAACACATTAGGACATGAGGGAAGAAGGTTTTTACCTTTGATCGGTACCCTTGCCATATTTATATTATTCTGTAATCTGTTGGGGCTTTTCCCAGGGTTTTTACCGCCAACGGACAATATCAATACAACGGCCGCATGTGCACTAACTGTATTCTTCTACTATCATTATGTAGGGATTAAGAGACATGGATGGAAGTATGTGAAACAGTTTACCGGGTCTTTTTGGCCTATAGCTCCGCTGATGTTTCCTATTGAGGTTATAAGTCATTTAGCCCGTCCATTATCATTATCCCTTAGGTTATTCGGAAATATTACAGGTGATCATTTGGTTCTGGTGATATTTTCTGGTTTGATACCCCTGATTGTTCCGATCTTTGCATTGGGTCTCGGAATTTTTGTTTCCGTCATTCAATCTTTAGTGTTTATTCTTCTTTCAATGATGTACATATCAGGTGCTCTTGCCGAAGAACATTAAAGAGTGATTAAAGAGTAAGGTCTAAGTGTGATGAAGTCGTAAAAAGTCAAAAATCAGACGGCACAGTAAAAAGCTCCAGATGCAAGGCGCGCAAATCCGAAGGAATGAGGCGTACTTACAAGTACGCTGCAATGACTGAGGATGCAGCGGAACGCCGCAGATGGACTTTTTACGAAGTCGTCAAGTGTTGTCCATGATATTTAATCTCTAAATAGAAAGGAGGATTGCGGATGAAGCGAAGGGCAAGAATGATTTTGTTTCTTCTGGTCGTTACCTTATTTTCCATTGTCCCTATGGCTTTTGCAGCAGAAGGAAGTGGAGTTTTGGATTCCACTACGAAGAGTGCTATAGCCATAGCGAGTGGATTTGCCATTGGGATTGCTGCCTTCGGTGGTGGATTGGGGCAGGGCAGAGCCATTGCAGCCGGGCTTGAAGGTATTGCCAGGAATCCAGGTGCTTCAGGTCAGATAATGACGCCAATGATTATTGGTCTTGCTTTGATTGAGTCCCTGGTTATCTATGCTTTTGTAATATCCTTTATGCTGTATATGAAGCTGTAAGTACGTTTCGCCCAATCATTGTTTCTTGTTCGTGATTGGACTACTTTGAAGAAAGAAAAAATTGGTAATATAACCTGGTTATTGGCTTTTAAGGCAAGCTTAGTATGCCTTAAAAGCCAATACTAATTTTAGGGAATTACCTTCTTTAAAAATTGCCCGGTGTAAGATTCACTTATGCCTGTCAGTTCTTCCGGGGTTCCACATGCCACTACTTCCCCACCTTTTTCTCCGCCTTCTGGCCCTAAATCAATTATAAAGTCTGCAGTTTTTATTACCTCAAGGTTATGCTCGATTACAATAACCGTATTCCCTGCATCGATCAGTTTATTTAAAACATCGAGTAACTTTTGAATATCAGCGAAATGAAGGCCTGTAGTTGGTTCATCCAGAATATAGAGGGTTTTCCCGGTGCTCCTTTTGCTCAATTCTTTTGCCAACTTTACCCTTTGAGCTTCTCCACCTGAGAGGGTAGTAGCTGACTGTCCTAATTTTATATAATTTAAGCCCACGTCAGAAAGGGTTTGAAGTTTTGCCTTGATTTTAGGGATTCTGTTTAAAAAAGCAAATGCCTGATCTACCGTCATGTCTAAGATGTCAGCAATATTCTTTCCTTTGTATTGTATTTCTAATGTTTCCCTATTGTATCTTCTCCCCTTACATACCTCACAGATAACATAAACATCAGGAAGGAAATGCATCTCGATCTTTATGGTTCCGTCACCTCTGCATGCTTCACACCTTCCTCCCTTGACATTAAAACTGTATCTTCCTGGCCTATATCCCCGTGCTCTTGATTCTGGGAGTTTGGAGAATATATCCCGGATATGAGTAAAAACCCCGGTATAGGTAGCTGGATTAGAACGAGGGGTTCTTCCTATGGGGCTCTGGTCTATATCTATAACTTTATCTATATACTCAAGCCCTTGAATCTCCGTAACCTTTCCAGCTCGCTCTTTGGTATGGTAGAGTTTTTGAGCTAAAACCTTGCATATTGTATCAATTACCAATGTACTTTTCCCCGAACCGGAAACCCCGGTCACGCAATTAAACAGGCCCAGGGGTATTTTAACTGATATATTTTTCAAGTTGTTTTCAGTAGCCCCCTTTACAACGAAGTATCTTTTGTCAGGCCTGCGTCGTTTAATAGGCACTGGAATTGTTAACTCCCTTGAGAGGTACTTTCCTGTCAGGGAATCCTTATCTTTAACTATTTCTTGTGGTGTCCCACAAAATACTACCGTTCCACCATCAGTCCCTGCGCCTGGACCCATATCCACAATATAATCAGACGAAAGAATGGTTTCTTCATCGTGTTCTACAACCAATACAGTGTTGCCTATATCGCGTAATCTCTTTAAGGTTTCAAGGAGTCTGATATTGTCCCTTTGATGCAATCCTATACTGGGTTCATCCAATATATATAGAACTCCTACCAGGCTCGAACCAATCTGAGTAGCAAGCCTGATACGTTGCCCCTCCCCCCCGGATAGGGTAGCTGACGACCGATCTAAGGTTAAATAGTCTACACCGACATTTATCAGGAATCCCAACCTTTCCCGAATCTCTTTTAATATTCGCTCTGCTATCTCCATATCCCGATCACTCAGGCAAATGTTAGAGAATAGTTTGGAGGCTTCTTTTATCGAGAGGTTCGTTATATCACATATTGACCTGCCGTCTACCTTAACGAAAAGGCTCTCCTGACGTAATCTGTTTCCATGGCAGGTAGTACAGGGATGATTGTTCATATACCTCTCTAATTCCTCTCGAATGAAGTCGGAATCGGTTTCTCTATATCGGCGTTCAAGGTTATTTATAACCCCTTCAAACTCTTTATAATCAAAGACTTTCCGTCCATTTAATTCAAAGTAGAATTTTATCTTTTCCTCTCCGGAACCATGGAGGAGGGCATGTTGAACCGCAGGAGACAAGTCCTTGAATGGGGTGTATATATCTATCTCATAGTGCTCACTCAAGGCATCTAACATCTGATGGAAATAGCCGGAATTTTTCCTTGCCCATGGCAAAATTGCCCCTTCCCTCAGCGACAAACTGGGGTTGGGTACAACAAGATCGGGGTCGAAGTGCATGGCAGTCCCCAATCCTCCACAAGCAGGACAGGCTCCGTAAGGGTTATTAAAGGAGAACATCCTCGGGGTTATTTCCGGGTAACTGATACCACAGTCTATACAGGCAAACTTTTCACTGAATGTCAGTTCCTCACCACCGATTATCTCTACCTTAACTATTCCTTCGGAGAGGTTAAGGGCGGTCTCCAGAGAGTCTGCAAGCCTCTTTTTTATATCTCCCTTAATGATAAGCCGGTCTATTATGACATCTATATGGTGCTTCTTGTTTTTATCCAGGATGATCTCTTCGCTCAGGTCTATTATCTCCCCATCAATTTTAACCCTCACATAACCATCCTTTCGCAGTTGATTCAGATCTCTTCTATATTCCCCCTTTCGTCCCCTAACTATTGGTGATAAGATGACGATCCTGGTTTCATCCGGTAACTCGATTATCTGGTCAACGATTTGCTGAACAGTTTGAGAGAGAATCTCTTTGCCGCATTTATAACAAAACGGTTTCCCAACTCTGGCAAACAGTATTCGCAGATAGTCGTATATCTCAGTAACCGTTGCGACAGTGGAACGAGGATTTTTACTAATTGCTTTTTGTTCAATAGAGATAGCCGGAGAAAGACCCTCAATGGATTCTACGTCAGGCTTTTCCATCTGTTCCAAGAACTGCCGGGCATAAGCAGAAAGAGACTCCACATATCTTCGCTGTCCTTCAGCATAAATAGTATCGAATGCAAGGGTTGATTTTCCAGAACCGCTTAATCCTGTAATTACTACCAATTTATCCCTGGGAATATCAACATCAATATTCTTAAGGTTATGTTCTCTGGCTCCTTTGATTATTATTTTGTTGCTTACCATGATTTTCTAATCCTAGATTTTATCTTTAGGGTATCAGGATGAAGAGAGGAGAATTTTTTATTTTAATTTATCCTGGCTTAAATTGCAAAGCAAATTTAATTTTTGTCAACCACAATTAGAAATGTCCTCTTTTAAAACATTTAGAAATGTCCGCTTTGGTGTATCTATAAATGTCTTCCTCCAGGGATGATCTTTTGGAGGGATATATTTCTTTCTCGGTTTATAAA
>QZJR01000072.1 GCA_003599365.1 Deltaproteobacteria bacterium
GGTTCAAGTGAACTGGACTTAATCACTTGACTCCTTGACCCCTTGAATCCTTTCTTTATCAGCATTTCACTCGAATCCTTGAATCCTGGACTCCTCGAATCCTTATCATCGATCAACTAATTTGGAGATGATCCTAATTTGAAAATGACAAAAAAACATTATCTATTGACTATCTCCAAAAATTGAGATAGAATTTCTAATAATTTAGGGAGGTTAAATTGAGAACCGAGATCGGCAACAGATTAAAAAAGATAAGAAAAGAAAGGGGGCTAACTCAGAAAGAGCTTGCGTTAAAGGTAAGCGGCAAGGTTGATTATACCTACATCGGAAAGATCGAAAGGAACAGGCAATTCCCATCAATCGGGGTACTGAAGAGGATTAGTGATGCCCTGTCTGTCCCATTGAGTTATTTCTTTTTAGAAGAAGGAACAGCGGTATTATTAAAACTATTACCTGAGGATTTAAAACAGATTGCGAAAAGCGAGAAAAAACAGGTATTCTTAAAGGCATTAAAGGAGATTAATGAAGAAGATATTCCTTTTTTTGTCGAGATTATTGATATCTTAAATAAACATCGGAGGATTCGCAGGCAGGATGAATTAAACGATAAGGAAGAAAGGCAACCTTCTATGAGTGGAAAAGAGAAGGAAGAATATCTGAAAGCAGCCGATTATAGAGAAGACTACGGTGAAAAAGACAGTTAAACAGACTAGCGATTGAAGAAAATGAATGCCGAGATCCCCACCCCCATCCCTTTCAACATCTTTTGTGGATAACCTGTTTATAACCCTGTGAAACAATAGCCTGGAAGCCTAAAAAATTGCAGGTTTCTACCTCTTTGCACAATCTTTACTCAAACTAAATTATTGTGCAATATCAATATGTTATCATTTTATTAAAGGATTTAGAGTGGTTATGACAGTGTTATGGTCTCAAAGGGTGGAGATTGGTTTTGCCTTGTTATTTTTCAAATACATCCCAAAGGGGTCTATCTCATCCCTCAATATCCTTATCTCCTCTTCTGTTGGGGGATCAGCCACTTTTACGTCCTTGGATACCTTTATATCCCATTGAAAACCCTTTTTCACTTCTTCTATACTCCCCCACGGGTAATAGGTATCTACGTACATCTCCCTGGTATCCTCGTGAAACCTGAAAATGCCCAGTGTGGTTATAACCGCACCGGGACCTGTACCAGGCCTCAAGCCTGCTTCTTCTCTTGAGTTCAATCCGTTCAGATACCCTGGTGTTGTTATGAAATCTACTCTTTCAGGGAATCTCTGCCTCTCGTGTTCAAGCATCGTTATAACCCTTTTTGCCAGACTCCCAAAATCACATGCGCCACCACTACCACCGAGGCGAAATTTTGGTCTTGAATAATCTCCAAAGCAGGTTGTATTGATATTACCATATCTATCTACATTTGCTCCGGGAAGGAAGGCTATATCAGGATACCCGGCATGGAGTATCATTCCAAGGGTATCCAGAGAATCGTTCAGTAATACAGAGTTGGATGCTATACAGGGATCACCGGTAAAGAGGGGAATCCTATCCGGAATAGATTCCAGGACAACTCCACCTTCGTAACAGATGGTGATATCCGGGGCATGGGTCCTCTTGGCAAATAGTGTTGTAATGATAGGCCATTGAGTACCCACAATCAATATCTGGCCGTTTTCTATCTCTCTCGCACCAGCTATTATCATCATCTCAATGGATGAATAGTCTGTTGAATATTTCATAAGACATAATCCTCCTGATATTGGGCACAGTATCCATAGTCAACCGGATTACCACTCCACGGCTTCGCTTTTAGAGCATCAAGATTCTTCTTGCCGATCTTTTTTATATATTCACTTCTGTCTTTAACACCATAAACCCATTCTTTAAGGTAATTTTCGAAGCCATCCAGGCTCTCTGTCGCTTTGTCGTAGAAAGAGAAGTACTTCCAGTCCATATCATAGCAGCCAGTAACATAAGACGGGTGACTCCCCCAAGGCTCTTCAACCACAGCGCTTACCTTGAAACCGGGAATTATAGTACGGCCGGGGTCTCTTTTGATGACTTCGGTATCCACAATCTCTTCAGCACATATAATCACTGTTGAACATGAATTTATACCATACTTACTGTCCCCCATTACTCCCCAGGCTTGTGCATTGCCAATACTGTCGGCCCTCTGAACCTGCATTATACCTATATCGTGTTTTATGGGCGGTATCAAGCACACCTTCTCTCCGTTAAATGGAGACTCTATTACCTTTAGCTTATTCTCACCAAGGAAACTCGAGTTTTTGGCCAAATCAGAACCCATTAGGGTCTTTGTTCCAACGAACGGCAAATCAAGTGCCCCGGCAAAGTAAGACAGGGTAAGGGCAAGAATAGAGTATTCTTCTATCTTAACATCGTGAGGGATTCCCTTTTCTAAACATCTTCTAAATGCATGAGCCGGCTTAGGCAGCGGGTTCCAGGTATAAGTGGTAATTACCCTATCTAAACACCCTGCCCCTATAAGCTGATCCAGTGCTATCATACCCGCACAACTTGATCCTGTTAATCCCTTTTTTCTCTGTCTTATGATCTCGTGTATAGCGGCATATGGCTCGTGTTGAATAAAACCTCCCAGGTAAACTACATCACCATCTCTGACAAATTCTTTGATTGCTTTATCCATTGTCATTATCTTGCTCTTCATACGATCCAATCAGTCCTTTCGAGTCTAAGAATATAAATAACCGTTCCCGGTTCTCAGTTTCCAGTTTACAGTTTAATTACAACAGCAGGCTTAAGCCCGCTGTTTATATAAAGCTTGAAGCATTTTTGCCAACTGTTAACTGCAAACCGTAAACTGTGAACGGATACCCTGTCACCTGATCTCTGGAAACTGTCACAATCCTCTATATATTCAGTACAACCAGGGCATCTACGGCAACCGGTTTGTCACCGTTTATTATTAAGGGATTTATATCTATCTCCTTAATCTGTTCAAATTCTAATCCGATGTTGCCAATCGATATCAATGCATTACAGAGAATATCCAAATTAACAGGGGGCTTCCCACGAAAGGCATCCAGAATCTTATGACCCCTAATCTCCCTTGCCATCTCCAGAGCATCCCTCTTCTCTAAAGGTGCTATACGAAAGGAAACATCATTTAAAATCTCTGTGAAAATACCACCCAAACCAAACATTACGCAGGGACCAAACTGAGGATCACGTGTTAAACCGATAACCAGTTCCCTCTCGCCTTTGATCATTTCCTGAACTAAAACACCATCCATGGAAACATCCTTATGGTTGACAATCCTGTCATAGGCATCGGCAACAGATGTGTGGTCCCTTAAGTCAAGCTCAACCATATTGAGCTCTGTCTTATGTGTTATATCCGAAGCACAGCCCTTTAATACTACAGGAAACCCTATCTCTTTTGCCGCCTGTATTGCATCTTCCTTCGTCTTTACCAACCTCTCTTTTGTTATTGGAATACCATAAGAAGCTAAAAACTTTTTCGACTCATACTCTGAGAGTGTGCTCTGTCCCTTTTTTATAGCCTCGTCTAAAATTTTCATCTTTCCTCTCCTCCTACACTTATTTATCCTCTCGGACTTCAAATATGACGGCTTCGTAAAAAGTCCATCTGCGGCGTTCCGCTGCATCCTCAGTCATTGCAGCGTACAGATAAGTACGCCTCATTCCTTCGGATTTGCGCGCCTTGCATCTGAAACTTTTTACTGTGCCGTCTGATTTTTGACTTTTTACGACTTCATCAAATATAAGCTCTACGGTAAAAAGTGTGCCACTTCATCAACAATCCTGCCATAATGATCTCCAAACCCAATGATCTCAAACTCTCTAACATCATTTCCTAAATGGCCAATACGTACTTCCATACGATTTTCAGGCAACAGATGGGTTATTTTCTCTGCCCACTCAATTACAGTAACCCCCCTTCCTTCAAAGTACTCTTCATATCCAAGGTTCTCCAAATCCGAATTATCTTCCAGCCGATAAAGATCAAAATGATAGAGGGGAACCCTGCCCTGGTATTCATTGACTATGGTGTAAGTTGGACTGGTTATGCAGTATTCTTCAGGGACACCTACTCCTCGTGCCAGCCCTTTCGCTAACTGGGTTTTTCCTGTACCCAAATCCCCAATCAATGCTACAACATCACCGGCCATCAGATATTTGCCCAAAAGCTCTCCAAACTCAAAGGTGGCTTGTGGGGTTTTTAGTGTTGTTTTGATTCGCCTTTCCTCTTACAGAGTTGAGGAGTAGAAGATCAGAAGAGTAAGACTTTCAACGGACAACTGTCAACTGACACTACCGATTTCTCAACTCATTCAAAACCAACGGTATTCTTCCTATAACGTCTGTGGCAAGCAAACCTATCTCTCCCCTTTCAGAGGCAATAGTATCCCCTGCCAGCCCATGGGAAAAGACGGCTAATTTAGCAGCATCCATTATACCAAACCCCTGGGCAATAAAGCTTGAGAGCATACCGGTCAAAACATCCCCCATACCGGCGGTAGCCATCCCTGGATTTCCTGTGGGATTGATCCAGATATTTCCATAGGGATCAGCTATGATGGTCCTAAATCCTTTTAAAACCAGATATACATTGTATTCTTGGGCAAACCTACGGGAGATTTCTATTCTATTATTCTGGATTTCTGCTGCTGAGGCATTCATTAACCTTGCCATCTCTCCGGGATGAGGGGTCAAAACAATAGGCACCTTTGCTTCTTTCAGGATATTTACATCTCTGGCCAGGGCATTCAGACCATCAGCATCAATTACAACCGGGACATCAATTTCTTTGATTATCCTATGAACAAGCTCTACCGTTTCATCATTTGTAGATACTCCTGGCCCTAAAGCCAATACGCTTTTATTCTCTGTTAATGCCATAATCTTTTCAATGGCCAGGGTACCCAAAAATCCAGGGATACTCTCCGGCAGAGGTTCGGTCATTACCTCTGTCAGCTTACTCTCCAATATGGGATTAAGACTTTCCGGGATGCCCAGAGTAACAAGCCCGGTCCCTGCCCGCATAGCTCCCTGGCAGGTCAAAATCGCTGCCCCGGTTTTGCCTGGAGACCCTGCCACTACTAAAAGATGCCCAAAGTCTCCCTTGTGGGAATTGAGGTCCCTGGGTTTAAGGACAGATTTCAGTTCATCTCTATCAATAACGTAGTTTTGTATCTCTTCTTCCTCAATTAAGTATTTAGGTATGCTTATATCAATTACCTCCAAGTCTCCCACATATTCTGTCCCTTCTGGTATTAGCAGCCCCACCTTGGGATGGGCAAAGGTGATTGTCAGGTCTGCTTTAATGCAGTTTCCCAAAACCTTCCCGGTATCGGCGTCTAACCCGGAGGGTATATCAACGGCAACCATGGGAATATCTGTCTGGTTCAAAACCTCTATAACGTCGCGAAACAGACCTTTTACCTCGGAGTTTAGACCGGTTCCAAAGATGGCATCGATAATCAAATCACAGTCTCTTATTTCATCCCTAATCAACTCTATAAGGCCTTCACCCTTAAACTCAAGAATATCTACACCCAGATGTCTTACAATTTCGAAGTTTGTCTTAGCATCTCCCAAGAGGCTGTCTCCATTAGTCAAGAGATATACCTTTACCTGAACGCCCCTATTAAAAAGATGCCTGGCAATAACAAAACCGTCACCTCCATTGTTCCCTTTGCCGGCAAAGACCGTAACCTTTTTGTTAATAAGCTCAGGATAGTAACTTTCAATTACATCTGTTGCCCCACTTCCGGCATTTTCCATAAGAACTATTCCAGGGATTCCGCATTCCTCAATAGCCCTTCTATCCAACCTCTGCATAATCGCAGACGTGACTGCCTTCAATCTAGCCCTCCAGTATTACCTGAGCAACCCCATAATCATTATCATGGGACATGCAGCCTTAACATACCCCCAATAAAATGTGAAAAATCCTAAATCCTAATCTCGAAATCCTAGACAAACACAAAATCAAATGTTCTAAATTCAAAACCATTAAAAAATCCCGTAAGATCGATCTCCAAAGATGTTTTGTCATTGGGATTTTGATATTTGGATTTGTTTAGTACTTCGGATTTAGAGTTTAGTTATTTATTAGTGCAATCATCTCTCTAACTGCCTGATCCAAACCCACAAATAGAGCTCTAGAGATTATGCTATGACCAATACTGAACTCCTCAATCTCATTAATCCCTGTTAACCTCTTGATATTCAGATAGTTCAACCCATGCCCGGCGTTTATTCCAAGTTTTAATTCTCCTGCCATTTTAACAGCAGTCAAAATCCTATCGAGTTCTTTTTCTTCCTCAATCCTGTCCTTAGCATCACAGAATGTCCCTGTGTGGATTTCTACATAATCGGCACCAACTCTATGGGCAGCCGTAATCTGATCTATATCCGGATCAACGAAAAGACTAACAACTATCTCTCCATCTTTAAGCAACGCCACAGAATTTTTTATGATTTCCCTATTCATATTCACATCCAGTCCACCTTCGGTGGTCAGCTCTTCTCTCTTTTCCGGCACCAACGTTGCCATATCGGGTTTCACTTCCAGAGCTATCCTTATCATCTCCTCGGTTGATGCCATTTCTAAATTCAGCTTGCTCTTGACTGTTTGTTTGAGCAACCGGAGGTCCCTATCCTTAATATGCCTTCGGTCTTCCCTCAAATGAACTATTATACCATCAGCCCCAGCCAGTTCCACTATAGCGGCTGCTGTAACCGGATCAGGCTCGCTTATCCTCCTCGCTTCCCTAAGGGTTGCAACATGATCAACATTTACCGACAATCTGGCCACTTAGCCTACCTCCACTATCCCCCCAAAACCCTGTTTGCACAATCGGCAATCTCATCTGCCATAGCAGATATCTCGTCTCCATCTTCTCCCTCTAACATAATTCTCAGTATTAACTCAGTTCCTGAAAATCTAACCAAAACCCTTCCTTTATCTCCCAATTTTTCTTCTGTTTTTTTTATCTTAGAGGTAATTTCAGGGATATCATCTATCTCCTTTTTCTCTGTGACTTTTACATTCAATAAAACCTGGGGAAGGTGTTCCATTATCCGGGCCAATTCCGACAATCTTCTATTGTTTCTCTTCATAACTGCCAATACCTGTAATGCGGATAGAATCCCATCTCCACTGGTATTATGATCCAGAAACACAATATGGCCGGACTTTTCTCCACCCAGGTTGTAACCATTTCTCACCATCTCCTCTACTACATACCTATCCCCTACTGCTGTTTTAACGACCTTTCCTCCCAACTTTTTGAGGGTTATATCCAGTCCCATATTGCTCATCACGGTAGTAACCAATGTATTCTTCTTGAGCTTCCCATTCCTTATCATCTCCGCCGCACAGATTGCCATAATATGGTCCCCATCGAGCAGCTCACCATTTTCATCAACAAAGACCACCCTGTCAGCATCCCCATCAAAGGCTATGCCCATGTCTGCCTTTTTCTCCTTAACAGTCTTACTGATTAACTCTGGATGCAAAGAACCACAGTTTAAGTTAATATTCTCACCATTGGGCTCAACACCCAATGTAACCAGTTCTGCCCCAAGTTCTCTAAATACAGCAGGAGCTACCTTATAGGCTGCACCATTTGAACAGTCTAAGACGATCTTCAAACCATCCAGGGAGAGCGTCCTTGGAAACGTATTCTTAAGAAAGACTATATATCTGCCCGCTGCATCATTTATACGAAACGCCTTTCCGACCTCTGATCCCGTCGGACGAAGAGAATCTATACCGCCCTCTGAGATCAACTCTTCAATCTTCATCTCCAATTCATCCGGCAGCTTAAAGCCATCTCTGGAAAAAAATTTTATTCCGTTGTCCTGAAAAGGATTGTGGGATGCAGAGATTACTACCCCTGCATCTGCCCTCATACTGGGTGTAATGAAGGCAATCCCAGGAGTCGGAAGAGGGCCAACCAGCAGAACATCAACACCCATGGAGCATATTCCGGCAGTCAAGGCGTTTTCTATCATATATCCAGAAAGACGGGTATCCTTACCAACAACTATTTTGTGCCTTCTATGTTCATTTTTAAATAAATAGGCAATCCCTCTACCCAACTGTACAGCTGTTTCAGCAGTCATGGGTTCAATGTTTGCAACCCCTCTTACACCATCTGTACCAAACAATCTTCCCATAATAGGTCTCCATGGCTATCAGCTTTACTCGTGAATCGTGAATCGTGAATCGTGAATCGATTTACGATTCACGACTAACGATTCACGATTTCGTTTTTTATTGCATCAATTACTCTAACAACCTTCTTTATCATACCCACATTATGAACCCTTACGATGTTGGCTCCATTGAGTACTGCCGCTGACACGGCAGCAGCAGTCCCTTCCTCTCTCTGTGTTACATCAGCATCCAGGATTTTCCCAATAAATGCCTTTCTCGATGGGCCCACAAGGATAGGTTTGCCCAGACTTTTGAATTCTGATAACCTATTAATTATCTTTAGGTTGTGTCCGTCATCCAGAGACTTTCCGAATCCTATTCCAGGATCTATAATAATCTTATGGGGGTCTATTCCAGCTTTTTCAGCCATCTCAATACTGTCTTTCAGGTATTCGATAATCTCTGAGATCAGGGATTCATAACAGGGGTTTTGCTGCATATTCTCAGGGGTACCTTTTATATGCATCAGGACAACAGGAACATCATGGCGGGAAGCAATCTCTACCATTTTAGGATCAAAATTCAATGCGCTTATGTCATTTATTATCTCGGCGCCAGCCTCTATGGCTCTTTCTGCAACAAGAGACTTGTAAGTATCTATGGAGATAGGCACATCGATTTTCCGCGCAAGCCTCTCTATCACAGGGATAACCCTGCTAATCTCGGCCTCAGCAGTAATCGGTTTTGAACCAGGTCTGGTTGTCTCTCCACCGATATCTACAATATCGGCCCCCTCATCAACCAACTCCAAAGCATGGTCAACGGCTCGATCCTGGTCAAAGAAGAACCCTCCGTCAGAAAAAGAATCGGGGGTTACATTTATAACCCCCATAATGTGAGTACGCTTGCTGAGGTTTAGATCACCCTTTTTACATCTTATAACAAATTCATATTCGTATTGATTATCGGTCATTCTAATCAAGATTCCGGAACTAACAGTTTTTGTTTAGTCCTTTTCACCTTTTTAATTTCTGTAGTCTCGGTTGCCTTCTGGGTTTTATTCACTTCTTTAACTTCCGTAGTCTCTGTCTGCACCTGTCCTTTTTCTACTATATCGTTGATCTCCGAGGCATCAAGAACCTCCTTTTCCAGTAATGCATTGGCAAGGTCATGGAGGGTAGTAATATTCTCAGTTAAAATTTTCTTTGCCCTTCCATAGTTCTCTGTAACAATCCTTCTAACCTCTTTATCAATCTTTATAGCGGTATCTTCACTATAATCCCGATGCTGAGCAATTTCTCTCCCAAGAAAGATTTGCTCCTCTTTTTTACCAAAGGTAAGAGGCCCCAGGTCTTCACTCATTCCCCACTCACAAACCATCTTCCTTACTAAATCCGTAGACCTTTCAAGATCGTTGCCGGAACCGGTGGTGAGATCCCCCAATACTATCTCCTCGGCTGCCCTTCCTCCAAGAAGAATTGAAGTATTGTTTAACAAATATTCTTTGGGGTATGTGTGCCTTTCATCTATGGGCAATTGCTGGGTCAAACCCAATGACCTGCCCCTGGGTATTATGGTCACTTTATGGATTGGGTCTGTACCCGGCAGCAGCTTAGCAACCAATACATGACCTGCTTCGTGATAAGCTGTGTTACGTTTTTCCTCAGGGCTGATGATCATGCTCCTTCTTTCAGCACCCATCATAACCTTGTCTTTGGCCTCTTCAAAATCCTCCATCTCTAAATTCGTCTTATCTTTCCTTGCTGCCAGCAAAGCCGCTTCATTCACCAGATTTTCCAAATCAGCCCCGGTAAAACCAGGGGTTCCCCTTGCTAAAACCTCCATATCTACACCACTGGACAGAGGTGTCTTTTTAGAATGGACCTTAAGTATCCCTATCCTTCCACCTACATCAGGTGGCGGCACTACAACCTGCCGATCAAACCTTCCCGGCCTCATCAATGCCGGATCCAACACGTCGGGTCTGTTAGTAGCAGAAATGAGAATTACACCATCGTTAGATTCAAATCCATCCATCTCTACCAGTAATTGGTTCAGTGTTTGTTCCCTTTCATCATGCCCACCCCCGAGCCCGGCTCCGCGATGTCTTCCCACGGCATCAATCTCATCAATAAATATAATACAGGGGGCATTTTTCTTGCCCTGGATAAACAGATCCCTAACTCGAGACGCCCCTACCCCTACAAACATCTCAACAAAATCTGATCCGCTTATACTGAAGAAAGGGACTTCAGCCTCTCCGGCAATTGCTTTTGCCAATAGTGTCTTTCCAGTGCCAGGCGCACCCATTAAAAGAACCCCTTTGGGGATTCTCCCGCCCAATTTTGTGAATTTCTTGGGGTTTTTTAAAAACTCTATGATCTCCTGAAGTTCCTCCTTTGCCTCATCAATACCGGCCACGTCTTCAAAAGTCACTTTGTGCTGGTGTTCTGAAAGCAATCTAGCCCTGCTTTTCCCAAATGACATTGCCTTGCCACCGGCCTGCATATTTCGCATAAAGATTATCCACACACCGATAAGGAGGAGCATGGGAAACCAAGAAATAAGGGCAGTAAAATACCATGGGGATTCTTCCCTGGGCTTAACAGATATTCTAACATTCTTTTCCTTCAGGATTCTAATCAGGTCAGGATCTTGAGGAGCATAGGTTTTGAATCCCTTGCCACCCAGGTACTTACCTTGAATATTTTCCCCTTGGATTTCAACTTCTGAGACATCACCCCTTTCAATTGCGGATAAAAAATCACTGAATATAACTTTATCTTCGATTGTCTGGGGTTTATTAAAAAGTTGATACAATAATATCATCATTAAGGTGATGATCAGCCATAGCGCCATGTTTTTGTAAAATGGATTCATTATACCCTTCAATATCAGTTCTAAAGTTTAAAGGTGACTACTCAGGTGTTTAGGCTAAAGGCTGAAGCCTGAAGCTATAAAAACCCCTAAAAGCCTTCCGCCTTCAGTCTATCTACCTGGGTAGTTCAAATATATAATACAAATCATCACAAATTACAATAAAAATCAGGTTCATCTCCCAAAGAGTTGGTCGATGAAAAGGATTCAAGGGGTCAAGGATTCAAGGATTCGAGTGAAATGCTTAAAAATTACAAGGAGTTAAAGGTATGATAAAGGTCTTATTCAAAGGGTTCCAGAGGTCAAGGATCCAAGTGGTTAAGTTCTGTTCACTTGAACCCCAGTACCCTCGAATCCTGTGCCACTTTCTCCCAACTAATTGGGAGAAGAAACAAAAAATCAATCGCTCATTAATCAAACCCCTTCAGAAAATTCTCACCTGAAGAATCTCTGCGGGGCATTCCCTTACCATTACTCTATTGTCTATCCTTAAGCCCATGACCCATGCTATCAGGTTATCGAAAAGGAGAAGGGGAATCTCTCTGCGTATAGATTTAGGTATTTTATTATCGATAAAGAAATCCTTTAATTTTTTCGTGCCCTCCATTCCCATAGGTTGAAACCTGTCTCCTTCCCTGAAGTTTCTTATAACAATGGGGAATTTAATCTGGCCATAATCCATAAATGCCACATTAGGATCAACATTTAAATTCAAATGTTCCTCTTGTGGAATAACCTTAAAATCTACTTCTTTACCGATCTCCTTTAGTCTAACACAGTGTGGAATTTCAGAAAAAGAATAATAGAACAGAGTTTCTTTGATCTCTCTCCTTATTATTAACTCATTGTATCGTTTCTCAACGATGATTCCTCCGGGTAAATTTAACGACTTATTGGCACCTCCATTGGAAAGTATCCCTATTATGGATTCCAGATGTTTAAAGCTAATCCTTTTTAGGTCGCCCGAAAAGGACTCCACCGCCTTTCTCAATACCCTAACCTGCATGGATTCTTCCAAATCCTTTAGATGCAAAATATCCATGGTTAGCGATCCTTTCTCCTCAGAGACACAAATCTTAGAGAAGATGTCCAAGACTAGTTTGTCCAGAAATTCATCCTCTTTCCTCAATACCTGAGAGGTATGGATCAGGGTTTGAACAATACCCGGGTTGTATTCCTTGATCAATATTGGGATCAGGCTATTACGCACCTTATTGCGTGAATAGACATCCTCTCTGTTTGAACTATCAATAACAGATTCAATGCTGTTTTCTCTCAAGAACCCTTCTATCTCGAACCTCCGGGTCTCAATAAGAGGTCGGATGAAAATACCATCTCTGATGGGAGGAATCCCGCAAAGACCTTTAGTCCCTGCCCCTCTTATTAACCTCATCAAAACCGTCTCAGCCTGATCGTCTGCATTATGCCCCAGAGCTACTTTTTGCGCATTGAAGTTCTTCAAGGTATCCATGAAGAACTCGTATCGGGCATCCCTGGCAGCCTGCTGAGTTGAGATTCCCTCGGACTTTTTGAGAGCAGGGACATCAACGGATTTTGCTTCAAAAGGTAGATTCAGCCTATTTGCCAGATCCTCTACAAACCTGCATTCCATCTTTGACTCCACCCCGCGAATACAATGATCAAGGTGAGCAACAATCAGGGTAAGATTAAAGTCCTCTCTTAATTCCTTTAATGCATGGAGGAGAAAGACGGAATCAGGCCCTCCTGAGACTCCCACTACAACACTATCCCCTTGTTCCAGCATACGGTATTTTTTTATAGTACGTCTTACTTTTGAGATAAGCATTATCTGTTCCTGTTTTGTAAGAACTTTAAAGCAACTATTCATCCCTTTTTTCTTGATTTTATACCATCTTCAACTAAAATAGCAAAATCTTTTCTCTATTGCCTCTTTTTATACTTAAGGGGAAACAGAGTCGCTGGATCAAATAAAAACAAGTGGATATCATACCGTAAATTCTCTATAAAAAACAATAAATATTGACTTACGCAGAATTTTTTTATCAACACTGAAAAAAAGGAGAACATCATGAAGCGTGTGAACATCTTTCTTGACGTTGAGGCTGATGACGAATTATTAGGGCGAATAGTGATTGAATTATGCACAGACGTTGTTCCTAAAACAACCGAGAACTTTCGTGCCTTGTGTACAGGTGAAAAGGGCTTTGGGTTCAAGGGCAGTAAGTTTCACAGGATAATCCCGGACTTTATGCTTCAGGGTGGTGATTTTACCAATCATAACGGGACAGGTGGCAGGTCGATCTACGGCAACAAATTTGACGATGAGAATTTTACGCTCAGCCACACGAAACCTGGGATTGTGTCAATGGCAAATGCGGGTCCTAACACGAATGGCTCGCAATTTTTTATCACCACGACCGAAACTGCCTGGCTTGACGGCAAGCATGTGGTCTTTGGAACGGTGACCGACGGCATGGATGTGGTCAAACGCATAGAGGCATTGGGATCACCGAGTGGAAAACCCTCGAAACAGGTTAACATCCGAGATTGTGGTCAACTGTCAACGGAATAACACGATGGCAAAGTAAAAAGCTCCAGATGCAAGGCGCGCAAGCCTCGACAAACGAACTCGTAGGGGCAGACCCATGTGTCTGCCCAATTATTGGGCGAACACACAGGTTCGC
>QZJR01000065.1 GCA_003599365.1 Deltaproteobacteria bacterium
AAGGAATATAAAGATAGGCAAGCCATACCAGGTAGCAAATCTGGACGATAATACGGCTGTCTCTCTTGGTAATCAGTACGATGCCGAGGTAGTGATAGTTGGCAAGGCATTGGCAAAATATATAGGAAGTGTTATGGGCACCTCTATGAAATCAGTCCAGGCAAATATGTCGGCACGGGCTATCCGTACTGATAACGGAGCGATTATTGCGTCTGCAAACACCCATGGGGCGGCAGTTCACATAGATGAGGTTACCGGGGGCTCCGATGCCCTCAAAAAAGCGGCATCTGATTTAGCTTCTAAACTCATGGATCAGATCATAAATACATGGGGCAAAGAGGTTGGCGGAACTACAATGGTTCAAATGACTATAAACGGGATCTCCAGTTATCAGGATTTCGTGAAATTCAAAAACGTATTGCAAGAACAGGTTCGCGGTGTTAAAGGGGTCTATCAGAGGAGCATAAATGCAGGAGTGGCCAAGATTGATATCGATATAAAGGGAGACGCCCAGTCTCTATCTGATGAATTGACAACTAAAAACTTTCAGGGCTTTTCAATTAATATAAACTCTTTTACCCAGAACTCCATTGAACTGACCATTCTATACAAACACCAATAGTCTCTGTTGAAAGGAGATATGCATGAAACATTTAAAACTTATCCTTATTGGGATTACACTCATCTTCATCTCCAGTGCTTGTGTGCCTGGAATCCCTCATACCTTGGTTCCTGACTATCAATCCAAGACTCCTACATCAGTTGCAGTATTACCTGTCCAAAATGAAACCGTAGACATGGATGCACCCCAGCTATTCAGGCCAAAGCTCTTTAATATTATTCCCTATAAAGGCTACCTATCCCCTCCCATTGCTGAAATTGATTCAAAACTTGCCGAAAAGGATATAAGGGAGGCCGGTCAGCTTAACTCCATGACCCCCCAGGAAATAGGGAAGCTCCTCAATGTTGATGCAGTGTTATATTGTACAGTAACAGATTGGAGTACTACCTACCTGGTGGTCTATGCCTCCGTTAAGGTGGGGGCGAAATTCAAACTCATAGATACCAAAACAGGGGAACAGCTCTGGGAATCGGAGCATACGGTTGCTGAAAGGAAATTTGGACTTGATAGAGACGAGTTAATAAAGAATGTAGCTTTTGCTGCCTTTAAGAAGTATGATCCTTATGTCCAGACTGTAATCAATACGGCATTTTCTACATTACCTAACGGACCCAAGTATGTTCCGCCTCCAAAGGGTAGTTGTTTGATCCCTTAATGTTTTTACATGTCAATTTAGGGTTTGGAATAACAAAATTGGATCATCTCCAAAGAGGTCAGTAAAATCATGGGGATTCGAGGGGAGAAAACAAACACTTGAACCGTTGAACCCTTAACCCCTTTTCACCAAATAACAGGAGGATTAACTAATGTTAAGCAAGAAAATGAGGACAGGTCTAATTATCACATTATTTTTGTTCACTCTCGGCTGTGCCGGTATGCCCATGATGACAACAGCTCCTCCTCCGGAAAAGCCAGTGGAGAAACAAGCACCCAAGATTGTCTCCAAAGGTCCCAAGAAAAGGGTAGGAATAGTGGATTTTGAGAACAAGACAACCTATGGGAAGGGAAGATTGGGATCTTCAGCATCGGACATCCTGACTACCGAACTCTTTAAGACAGGGGCATTCATTGTGGTGGAGCGGGCTCAATTACAGAAGGTTTTAGGTGAGCAGGCCCTAGGTCAGTCAGGTGTAATCAATCCTGCTACGGCTGCTGAAGCAGGTAAAATACTGGGGTTGAACGCTATGGTAACAGGCTCTATCTCTCAATTTGGCGTTAAAACAGAGGGGCAGGATTATGGAGTTTACAAACAGAAGGTCCAGAAGGCAGAGTGTACCGTAGATGTCAGGGTAGTTGATACCACAACCGGGCAAATACTGTTTGCCGATTCTGGCTCTGGTGTCTTCGAAAAGAAGATCTCTGAGGTATTGGGTCTTGGACAGCGCGGCGGCTACGATGAAACCATGGGACAAAATGCATTAAGGGCTTCCATTACTAAATTTATGGACAATCTTATCCAGCAGTTACAGTCAACAGAGTGGAGTGGAAGGATTGCTAAGGTAAGTGGTTCAACCGTATATATAAATGCAGGCAAGGATGTAGGATTAGAGATTGGGAATACTCTGAGGGTTTACTCGCTGGGCGAAGAGATATATGACCCCCAGACCCGTGTCTTATTGGGCAGGGAAGAAGGCCCATTAAAGGCTGAATTGCTTGTTACAGGTTACGTTGATGCCAATCTAACCAAGGCTACTATCAAATCCGGCACAGGATTAACTGTCAATGATGTGGTTAAACTTAAGGCGCAGTGACAAAAGTCAGGGATTTCAGTTGCCAGTTGTCAGTTTACAGGGGTCAGGGATCAGCTATTCTTTTTTTTCTGACCACTGACAACTGACCCCTGTAAACTATTAAAAAGGAGTTTATGATGAAGAACACTATACTGCTTTCTCTGTTTCTCATTCTTTTCCTGACGGGGTGTGGTACCCCGAAGGAAGCTACTATAGGTGTAGGCAATGAAGGAGCGATAAGGATTGTCTGTAGTCCTGGCGATGCAGAGGTTTTTATAGACGGGGCTTCCATGGGAGAGGCAAACAGATATGATGGCAACCCTGGCTATATAAAGCTAAGCAGCGGGACACATAAAGTAGAGATAAAGAAAGAGGGTTATGCTCCCTATAGTCGGGATGTCTATTCCAGCAAGTCGCTTCAAACCATCGAAGTAACGTTAAGAAAGTTGAATAGATAAATATATAAACGAAATTATTGTAAAAGAGATTCTTTATGAAAATATGTAAATCAGCAATCTGTTTAATAGTACTGATTTTTTTACTTGCCTCCGTTTCCTTCTCTAAAGAGGTAAAATCCTCCAAAGACCAGGCTGTAGTTACCTTCCTTCAGGGGAAGGTCTATGTTTTGCCAAAAGGGGAAGCAAAAGGGATCCCCTTGAAGGTGCATGATATCCTCCATAAAGAGGATAGGATAAATACAGGTGAAAAAGCCTTAATAGAAATAAAACTACCGGATGGAAGCTTTGTTCGATTCGCAGATAATACAAGCTTTACGGTCAGTGACCTGAGCTATAACAGGGAAAGTGGGGATAAAAATTTCGGGGTTAAACTGTTTCTGGGAAAAACCTGGGCCAATGCTAAAGGATTCCTGGGAAGAGGTAAAAAATTTGAGATTTCCAGTGAAAATGCCGTAGCAGGGATCAAGGGTACTATCTATCGAATGGATGTCAGCAAAGATAAATCAGTGCTGATTAGAGTTTACGGTGGGAATGTATATGTGACAAGCCCTCCAAAAGAGATTCCTAAACCTGTCTTTGAAATTGGTGCACCCAAGGAAGTTAAGGGGCCCAAAGAGGTTCCTGGGCCTCGTGAAGTTACCTTGAAGGAGTGGGAACACATCGTAAAAGAAATGCAGCAGATTGTAATTACCCCTGAGGGTAAGGCATTGAAACCTGTTTCCTTCTCATCAGAAGAGGATATTAGTGATTGGGTTCTTTGGAATAAAAAGAGAGATGAACTGATAAAATAAGTTAACCGTTCACGGTTCACAGTTTACGGTTTGTATTCTAGTAACTGCAAACTGCGAACGGATACATCATCCATAAACCTTTTGTTTCGCTGCAAAACCTTATCCCTCATCTACCACACAATGAGCATACTGTTTGAAATAAAACCAATCGTTTATCTGCAGGCATATTTATTTATCTCTTGCCTTATGGTGATAAAATGGTTAGTGCCATATTAATGGCCGGATATAACAACAGGCGAGCAGTAAAAAAATACAGCAGAATAGTTGCGGAACATTACGGCGAAAAGTTCATAGAGACAGGATACAAACCTTTAAGGGAATTTAAGGTTGTTAAGGATGGACATGTAATAAACAAACCCGTGATTCAGTTTATACTTGAAAAGCTTTTTGATAGTGACTTAATTGATGAGATAGTCATTGTAGGCCATAAGATGCTTCTTGAGCGACGTCTTGGTAAATTTCTCAGGAAATTCGACAAGCCGTTCCGAATTGAAAACCAGAATTCAAAAATCCCTCATCATGCAATTGAGCGTTTTGGTGTGATACCTAAAAAGGTCAAGCATAATTCTTTCGCAGGGAACGTAATAAAAGGATATGCTGCCAGTGCTGCTTACAATGATAGGAAGCATGCGTTATTTGTTGCCTCGGATTCGCCGCTGACTACAAAGGAATTTATAGAAGACTTTCTCCATATCGCTCAAGATTACCAGCATCATTCCGCCGCAATCTTTCCTGCCGTACTTATTGAAGGAGATCAGGACAAGCTGGGCAGAAGACCTCTCAATCTTATCAATGACACAACTTATCAAGTCTCTAATATAAAAGATGAATCTGGCAGACAGGGGTTCAGGTTTTCATCTCTAGCACTTGCAAACCCAAATCTTATAAATGTGAATAACATGAACACCGCTTATAGCCTTCGCAAATCGCTTAATCCAAAAGTTCAGATGGAATTATTCAGGATCACTCATAACCTGGGATATCCGAATGTATATACCAAATACTTCATTAGAAGGGATCTGAGTATAAAAGAATTTGAAAACATCATTTCACAGTTTTTCCAGGGCAGATTTGCAATTATACCCATGATAGGTGAAGATGCAACCTATGATTATGACGGCACTGATGCAGAATATCGAGAGATAACAGCTATGCTGAATAATACTCAGGCAGTGCCCCCTCACCCGTCAACAGACTCCTGAGCGATTACAATTTGTTTGACTTTATACCATATATAATCTAAAATCCCCACTAATCTAACCGTGTACTTTGGGAGAAGATCCTAAATAATGCATATTGAGGTCACCGGAATCCTTCTAAAATGGGGGAAAGACCCTATGGAGAGAGTAATGAAGAGAACGGTTTTTTTTATTATTTTAATTGGTTTGGGGTTTATGTGCGGCACTGCCCCTGCTCAGGATAAGATTCTGGCAGAAGGTATGGCAGCCATTCATAGTAATTTAGTGGATATCGCCAGAGATAAGGCCATTGACAATGCCCAGCGTAATGCAGTAGAAAGAGTTGTGGGCGTTATGATTACGAGTAGTACAGAAGTCGAAAATTTCCAATTAAAACTCGATCAGATCCTTTCTGAATCCAGAGGTTTTATCAATACTTACAGGGTTATCTCGGAAAAGAGAGAGGGCGATATGTACAGGGTGACTATTGAAGCCGACGTTGGAAAAGGAAAGCTGAAGGATCGTATGGATGCTGTCAATCTTATTATGATGAGAAAGTCCAAACCACGCCTGATGATTATTTTCGGTGGACAAGCCCAAAAGGATGCCGTTGCTGAAGCGGCCATGGCCAGATATTTTATGTCTAACGGATTCAAACTCGTTGATGCTGAAATTGTCAGAAAAAACAGGAAGTACGAAAACATCCAGACCCTTACCGGGGACCAGAGGATGCTGGCTGAGATGAGTCATAACTTTGGTGCAGAGGTCGTGATTATCGGCAGTGTTGATGCCACAGTTAATTCCTTTACAGTGTCTGGTGTTGAAGTGAGCTCAAACAAGGTTACTGTTTCTGTTAAGCTCATGAATGGTGATACAGGAGAGATAATCTCGACGGACAGTGAAAGCAAGTCGGCACCAGGTATGAAGGGGGACTTTAAACTGATAACGGAAGAAACAGTTGTAAAACTGGCAAAGAAAATGATGGAAGAGACCCTGGATCGCTGGTCTTCTGAATTAACAAATACGGTTACGGTCAAATTATTAGTCTCAGGCCTTAATTCCTACGAGGATTTGATGCGGTTCAAGAATCTTCTATCCATGGCAGTAAAAGGGTTCAAAGAGATGTACCAGCGTTCCTATGTTCAGGGAAGGGTTGATCTGGATCTGGAGATTAAGGGAAATACTCAGGGCTTAGCCGATGATATTGCGGCAATTACCGTAAGTGGTGGAAAGGTTAAGATAGTAAAGATAACCCAGAACCGGATTGAAGCGATGCTCTTACACTGAGGGCAATGTACCTATCAGCATTCGATAGATACGACCTATACTTAAGGCTGATCGCTTTGTCAAAAATTATAAAATATTAAGGGAGGTATATAATGATTAAGCCAAGAAATTATCCGATGATTCTAATCGCTTTATTTGTACTGATTCTTCTTTCTAGCTGTGCCCCACTTGAGAGTTACAGGACCGGCGATGAATTGAGTAAGGCGAACCGCTGGGAAGAAGCCATACCTTTTTTTGAGCAGGCAGTGAAGGAGGATCCTAACAAGCAGGAGTACATAGATGGACTGAACCGGGCAAAGCGTGAGGCGGCTAAGGTGCGTTATGAGAAGGCAAGACAGGTACTTGCTTCTGCTCCTGAGGCGAACCTCTCTGTGCTCGAGCAGGTGGCGAAGGAAGCCAGTCTTGCCTATAGCCTGGATCCTGAAAACAGTGCTATTAAGGCTTTCGCCAGTGATATCAAAGGAAAGGTTAACACCCTTATGAACAATCTTAAGTCGTTGTCCAGCCAGGCAGAAGTGGATATGCAAAAGGAGGATTGGATGGCTGCCGTGACGAAATTAAGACAGATCGTTAAGATTTCTCCCTCCTATGAGAATGCAACCAATAGACTCCTCAAAGCGGAGCAAGAAGGGACAAGAATGTTGTATCAGCAGGGCATTGCCTTCAGTAAACAGGAAGAATGGGAGCTGGCAGTTCATGCCTTTAAGTCTTCTATGGATATCAATCCTAATTACCTGGATGTAGCCAAACTGTATAAGGATGCTATGTCCAAGAACAATGCCGATTATTACATTAGCGAAGCTGAAAAGGCAAAACAGGTACAGGACTGGGAGAGGGTTATTCAGTTACTCGAAAAGGCCGGTAAATACCACCCTGACAATCTTGATCTTGTGAGAAAGCTGGAGGTCATGAAAATACAGGTGGGACAGATATATTTTCAGGAAGCTGTCAAATTGGTCAATCAGGGCAAGTTCTATAAGGCATTCAAAAGATTAGAACTTGCCGCTGCATCTTCACCTTCTCTATTAGATGATCCTGTTTACAAAGAAACTGTTAACAACTTTTGTGCAAAGCTGATGGAGAGGGCGGGGAAATTTTCCGGGCGTGAGATGTGGGGTAATAGCTTAGTCTGGTTGCAGAGAGCTGAGGCATTGAATCGTAATTACCCGGGGCTGTTTCAAAGGATTCTGGAGGTTAAGGACCAGATTAACAAGCGTATTAGAAAGTCCATCGCTGTTTTTGATTTTAGCAGTCCCAGTAACGATAGAGACGCGGGTAAAATAGCGGCCAACAAACTGATTGCTTACCTACATCGGAACGCCAGTGGTGATCTGCGTATTATCGAGCGTGAAAATCTGCAGTCTATTCTGAGGGAAATGCAGCTTGGACAAACCGGTCTCGTTGACATCAAGGCGGTACAAACTGCAAAGATGAGAGGAATTGATACATTTATCATGGGTGACGTTCTCCACTTTGCGGCCACGAAAACAGATACCCCGAGTATCAGCCAAGTTAAAGCCCTTGTTGACGAAACAGATGAACCTAATCCTCAATTCTTATTGTGGAGTATGGCGAATCAAAGACCAACTCCAGAGCAGCTTAAGTCCGCGCCCCCTTCTACGATTAAGAAGAAGATTTATCAATTCATTTCTTACAGGCGGGGAACAACAAAGATCAGCGCCATAATAGAGGTCTCCTATAAGCTTGTGGATACCCTTACAGGAGAGAACATCTTTACCAATACAATACCGGGAAAGGCGTTTAAGGAAGACACGTACCAGGATTCCGTACCGGCTGCCAATATCCCCTATGATCCGCTAGAACTTCCGACAGAGGTAGAGGTGATGGATGAATTAACCAATGAAAAGGTGTCGATAATGGGGCAGACTATCCTCAAGAATTTTCAGAGCCTTGAGGTTGAGTACTTTAACCAGGGTCAGCAATACCAGAAACGAAGGAATCCTGAACTTTCCGTTGAAAGATTTACAGATGCCATTTTTGATGAAAAATTAAAGGGCATATCTACTCCTATTTCCCAGAAGTCCATGGATATAATTGCTGAACTGGTTAAAGATGAGTGAACTGTAACCAAGAGATTTGAGCATGGAGGAAAGAAATGGGGAAAAAGTGCTGCTTGATTTTTGTGGCGATAATGCTATGTTATCCAATCATTGTCTTAGCCGATACTTCCCTGCAGGCCAAGATTGCTGTTTTTAACTTTAGAACTGTAAATCTAGACGCCTCAGGTTATGGCACATCGGTTGCCAATATGCTTATAGATTCTCTTAAAGAGAAAAGTGAGCTAATCATGATTGGCCGCAGGGACCTTGAGTCGTTTTTGAACCTCCATGACTTCCAGCAGGATGATAATCCGGCAAATGTGCTTAATATCGGTGCACAATTGGGGGTTGACGTCATTGTTGTCGGCAACGTTGAAAAAAAGGGAGCTACAATTGTAGTCAACTGTAAGGTTATTCATATCAAACAGAAGACGTCTATTTTTAATACCCAGTTGGTATCCTTCGGTGATACAGCTCTGGGGAGTGAAATCAAAAAGCTGAGTACCCTTATTAGTATGGCAATAACAAATCCCACTACCACTACCAAAAAGGCGGATGAAGAAAAGCCGATCTGGGGAGGCCCAGTTAACATAAAGAAACGATCGGGTAGCAGTAGTATCTATTTGACCTGGGAAAATGCACCCGGTAACACTGCCGTCAGTTATGAAGTGTTTCGCAGTACTTCCGAATCCGGTCCTTTTAGATGGATTTCCGAGGTTGCACAACCTGAGTATCTTGATCGTAACTTAGAGAAGAATACCACTTATTATTATCAGGTCAGGGCATCTGCCAGTAGTGGCCTTCGTAGTAATTTTTCTTCCGTTATTTCTGCCGAGACAGTCCCGGTTCCTAACCCCCCTGTTATTTTGAAGGCAATAGGTCACATAAAGAGTGTTGAGCTGACCTGGTCCCCCAGCCCATCAAAGAGTGATGATCCCCTGGAATTGAAGGGATATAAACTCTATCGGGCCAAGGTAGAACAGGGTCCCTATAAAGAGGTGGCAAATATCCTCGGTCGGGATCTGGGCATTGGTGTAAATGTCACAACCACCCTCGACAAATTGCTTAAGGTGACCTATGTAGAACGGGGACTCGCCGATGGGGAAGACTATTACTATAAGTTGACGGCATACAATGAAAAGAGTTTGGAAAGTGAATTTTCAGGCTCTGTTAAAGCCACAACCACATCCGTTGTCAGTGGTCTCTCAGCCCAGGGAATGATAAGGGAAGTTAAGCTGACGTGGGCTCCTGTTGATTCTCCTTTCATCAAGGGATACTACATCTATCGAAGCGCTGGAGAAAGCGGAAATTTTACCAAGATTAAGAAGGTTGATGTTTCCGGCATTTCAGGTACCGGTACAAGGGAGAAGGTGGATTATAATGATAAGGAAGGACTTGGCGATAATCTCCCCTATTACTATCGAATTACTGCTTTTGAGGATGAAGAAAGGGAAACATCACCATCGGTAGCGGTATCAGCCGCAACAAAGGGTAAACCACCTGCTCCGGAGGGGGTAAAAGCTGTAAGTGGCATGGTAAAAAAGGTGGAACTTACGTGGACGGCAAGTTCCCATGAAGACATCGAGGGTTACAAGATATACTGGTCCAGAGAAAAGGTAGGTAAATATCTGTTGCTCTCAAAATTAAAGGAACGGACGACCAATAGGTTTACCCACGAGGGGGGAGGGGAAGAAAAGCTCGATGATAACACCACCTATTATTACATAATCAGATCCTTCAACAGGGTGGATGTGGAGAGTGATTTTTCTGAGACAGCCTTTGCTACGACAAAGGCCAGGCCGACGAAACCATCGGGACTTAAAGGAGAAGAAGGGAAGGTCAAAGAGGTGCCTCTTATCTGGCTGCCAAATCCAGAAAAGGATATCGCCGCTTATCATGTCTGGCGTGCTGGCACTGAGAAGGAAGAATTTACCCGAATTGCAGATACTCGTGGCGAAATCGCATACATTGATAAGGGTCTCAAGGATGGCTATACCTATCGTTACCGTATCCAGGCCGAAGACAGGGATGCGCTGCTAAGTGATTTTTCGGAAACCATCGGTATCCAGACCAAACCGAAACCGAAGCGCCTTGAGGGGTTTAACGGAGACCTACATAAGGGAAGGGTTGTGCTCAACTGGAAACCTGGAAGCGAACCTGATATTTCGCATTATGATGTTTACGAGAAAGGATTTTTTGGTATAAAGAAAATTGCTACCGTTAAAACACCAGGGTTTACCGGGGAAAGTCTTCCGAAGGGGAAACAAAAAACATATGTCGTTATCTCTGTAGATAAGGACGGCCTTGAGAGTGAGCCCAGTGAAGAAATAACCATCGTGAGGAAATAGAGGGATGTCGTTTCCCACATGCAAACTTTATTTTTAAAACTAAGGAGGTTTTCGTGATGAGATATAGAGGGGTGTGGATTCTATTGATATCTCTTATGGTGGTTTTTCTCTGTACTGTATCCTTTGCCGCTGAAACTGGAACATATCAGATTGTTCCTGGCAAAGACGACAATGCCTACCTTGTCAATACAACGACGGGGGCTGTATGGGTTCTTACCTATCGTACCCTTCCCACGGGACGGGAACCTGTTGCCATACCCTATAAATTTATAAAATTTTCGCCTCAGAATTATAAAAGCTTTCTTATCGAGGATATTCCAGGTGCTTTTATAAAATTATCACCCCATAATTATAAAGAATTTCTTAGTGATGATGCCCCTCCTACTCCAGGGAAGGTCAAAGAACGTGTTGATGATGGAAAGTGAATTTGTATAGTCAATACTGTCTCAAATGAGGGGAACAGGGAATATTCTATCTCCGTTACAACCATTTCAGTTTACCTAACTCTAAGTAGTTTACCCTGAAAAATTCCCTTTTCCGCTCTCTGGTTCAGGTTTTTTGACCCATCTATAACTCTCTTCAGGCATTTTCAGAACCCCGCCCTTCGGGCTCAACCACCTGAAAATGCTTATCTTCCGCTTCGTCAAGATGGGTGCCCCAAAGATCCTGCTCATGTTCGCTCCAAAGGAAATTTTTCATTTTTCAGGATGAACTAAGTAAGTAATTAAACGCATAATTCCAAGAAAGGAGTTTATCAAATGGATTGCAATTTCACTGAGGAAGAACTGAATATTAGAAACACAATAAGACAATTTGCCAGGAAGGAGATTGCACCCTTTATCGATCAGATAGAGAGAGAAAAGAAGATACCCGAAGACCTTATACAGAAGATAATGGATATGAAGATAACCGGCTTACCATTTCCGGAAAAATGGGGTGGATCCGAAGCTTCCTTTACAAGCCTTCTTTTAGCTATCGAGGAGATGTCTTATGTATATCTCCCATGCATGTTCTACGCGGTTGTATCTGCCATGACAGCGTATGGATTTCTGAATTACGCCAGTGATTACCTAAAGGAGAAATATCTTAAAGGATTGTTGACAGGTTCATTAAAGGGTGCCTGGGCATTTACTGAACCAGAGACCGGATCTGACCCAAAACAGCTGAAGGCAAAGGCGGTTAAAGATGGAAATGATTGGATCCTTAACGGAACAAAGAGATTTATAACCAATTCGGGCATTGCCGACATAGCAGTTATATTCGCCCTGACGGAAAAAGGAGTAACCGCCTTTGCAGTGGAAACGCAGAATCCTGGCTATATAGTAGGGAAGAGAGAAGAGTTTCTCGCTTTTGGCGGTACAGATAACGGTGATATTATTTTGGAAGATGCCAGGATAGAAGGTGAAAACATCCTGGGGGAGGAAGGCCAGGGCTTCAATATATTACTGGGCGTGGAAGTCTTTGCCAAGGTGGTATCCTGTGCGGGGAATGTGGGGCTGGCCCAAGCAGCATTGGATTATGCAGTACAGTACGCGAAAGAAAAGACCCACAGGGGCGTTCCAATTGGTTTAAAGTTTCAAATGACCCAGTGGAATCTGGCTACTATGGCATCAAAGGTTGCTGCCAGCCGTGCTTTTCTTTATTCTGTGGGTGCAAAGATGGACAAAGGGGAAAATGTCTTTGCTGAATCGGCACTGCTGAAAATATTCACCGGTGCTGCTGCAAGGGAAGTGGCCTCTGATGCGGTTCAGGTTCACGGTGCCTATGGTTTATCTAAAGAATACGCAATTGAAAGGATATACAGAGAATCTAAGTTTAATGAGGTAGTACTTGGAACCAGTGAGATTCAGAGAGTGGTTGCAGCAAATGCATTAATGAAAAGCTAACCTTATTTAATCTGCTTATATAGATAGAGGCCAGGGAACGACCCCTAACCTCCAGCCTCTAACTCCTAGTTGAGAGGCCGAACCCATCCGGTTGCCTTGTCAATGGCGAGTCTTGTTACCAGAGAATCCTCTTTTGTACGGATCTCTGCCTCAAAGTAGGTATCCTTATCTGTGATCTTTCCCACCTTGAGGTTGGGGTTTGTACCGATATAATTGTATTAATTAAGAAACAACGTTAGGCGCAGCCTTTCAACTCGCAGGGCGATTGACACGAATAAGTGGTCTTGATATCTGGGCATGCGCTTCAATCGCTTCATGAATCCGTTGAGCCAAACCAGCAAAATCTGGATCAACCGTGCAGGCGACAATGCCACAATGTTCCCTTTGTTCACGATGCAATCGAACAAAGTGCTTGCGATTCAAGGTCAACAACATCCGCCCTTCAGCGTATGCAAATGCCAACACCGCTTCATCAGACAACGATTGGTTTGCCTGACCAGCTTCTTGGATAGTCAGTACATCATGTCCCAACTGCCGCAACCCCTCGACAACGGGAAGTGGAAAGTTCTCGTTTGAATACAGCCGCGCCATTTATGCTTCCTCGTTCTCGCGGATCTGTTGTTGAATCTCGTCCCGGTGAGTGCGGTAATAGGCCCAAGCGTTCGCTAAATCCTCTGCTCGCAGAGTCGGATAGGAACGGAGCAAATCTGCTTCGCTTATGCCCAATCTTCTGGACTGCACCAGAACCCAAACGGGGATACGTGTACGGACAATGCACGGCTCACCGCCGCAGACATCGGGTTTACTTTCAATGCCAGGAAAGGCATCACCCAAATCGCGTACCACCCACTGAAGTAGTTGTGCTTTTTCGGCGCGCGTCATCGCGGCTAGTAACTTTTCCGCTTCTTGAATCGTGTTCATGCCTTTTCACCTACCTCCCACGGTTGATTACACTCCGATCTGCATCTTGCTTGAGATGTCCGTACCTAATGTTTACAATCAGACAACGCTATAAGCGGTCGGCTTGTTAGCCGTCATCTTTGTTTATTCATTTCAGATATTGATCATACCATCTCCAAATCTCATCATCTGGCCAACAAAGGGCCTTTAAACTGGAAACGGCAAAGAACGAATGTTAGTCAACTCTTTCAATGCGATTGTCATATTTTCACTCTATCCCTTCCTCCATCCTATGTCAAATATTAATATCCTCAGTTCAATAATGAAGTGCAACGCTTGAGGTAGCAGAAAGGAATATGCTATCCTCAAGGACATGAAAAAATACAATCATTTAAGCCAAAGAGAAC
>QZJR01000021.1 GCA_003599365.1 Deltaproteobacteria bacterium
GGTACAGAGCAGCAAAGGCACAAAGTATGAAAAAACAATGAAACGACCCTGCTTCGCTCTGCTTTGTGCCTATGTGCCTTTGTCACTTTGTACCTGAGTGGTTACTGATAATAAAAGAAAAAACATCGGTGATGATCAGCGTAGATCGGTGGCTGAGTAGTTACCTCTGTTTTTATTAACAAAGGGCAGGTTTACCCTGTCAGAAGTATCATTTCTAAAAGGGGTTAACGGCAAATACACAGAAAAGGTGGTACCATTCCCAACTGTACTCTCTACCTCGATATATCCCTTATGCTCTTCAACAATCTTGTGAGATATAGACAGCCCTAAACCACTCCCCTGATGTTTGGTAGTAAAGAATGGGGTAAATATATGCTCAAGATCGTCCTTCTGTATTCCTTTTCCTGTGTCACGTATTTTCATCTGGACATAATCTCTGGAATTACCTTTATTTATTAATCCGGTTTCAAAGGTAATTGTTCCGTTTTCAGGTGTAGCCTCGATAGCGTTCAAAAACAGGTTTAAAAGAACTTGCTTGATCTGTTCTTTGTCAATCATTATAGGGGGTATCTCTTTGCCATAAATCCTATTTATTTTAATATCTTTCTTCCTGGCCTCATTGTCAATCAGAAGGATTATCTTTTCGGCCACATCTTTGATATCATCCTCGTGAAAGTTGGGTTCTGACGGCCGGGCAAACTCCAGGAGCTCATTTACCAGAGAGCAGATCCTGTCCACCTCACCAGAAGTAATTTTAAGAAAATGATCCCTGAATTCTATATCATCAAACCTTTCCGGTAATAACTGGGTAAAGGTTTTAATGGTAACCAGGGGGTTTCTTATCTCATGTGCCAATCCGGCGGTCAAAGTGCCCAATGCCGCCAACTTATCGGCACGGCGCATTTGAGCCTCAGATTTCTTCAACCCATCGTATAATTGAGCGTTCTCAATGGCAACCGCAGCCTGGTTGCCGAGGGTTTCGAGCAAGGCAAGGTCTTCATGGGAGAAGATATCCCCGTTCATTTTTTTACCGATATTATAAAGACCGATCAATTTTTGTCTCGTAATCAGCGGGATGCATACCTCCGATTCCATATCATTCAATCTTTTTATAATGGCTACCCCGGCTGGAACATTTCCTCTGTCAATCTTTCTTTCCAACTCCTCCTTTACGATTATTTCGCCATTTTTCGACAACCACTTTATTAAATGACCATCTTTTGCTAGAGAGAACCCTTCCCTGTCAACCTCACCTAACCCTTTTGATGACTGGATATAATAACCGCCCCTCTCCTCATCAAGCAGTATTATAGAGGCTTTTTCTACTCTCATGGCTTCTGTAGTGGTGTTGATTATCTTTGCCAGTAAGGTCTTCTTATCCAGGATGGATATCATTGCTTTACTTAAATCGTTCAGGGTTTTCTTATAGTCATACTTACCCTTAAATAATATCTGTTCGATTGTCTTTTCTGTCCCTGGCTTTAATCTGGGAAAGATGAAGGTAGCTACTGCAAGCAACACTAAGATAATAAATGAGAATGAGTAGCTAATAGAGCCAAAGAAAGACTTTTGGATAAGGGTTACAAGAACAAGTGAGGGAATTAATAAGAAGAGTACCAGGAGGGAGTAAGTTGCACCTTTTTTGATTACAATATTGATGTCCATTAGGCGGTGCTTAACGATGGCGTAGGCTATGATTATTGCATAAAGGGAAACGAAAGGAGCCCCAACAGGAGGAATTTTAATGTTAAATACCAAAGGAAATGTAGTTAGTCCGCTTAAAAAACCGACTATAGATGCTAGGAATATATATTTTATTTGATTACGTCTGTATCCTATAGCCTTCCTATAGGCTCTATCAAGCTCAAAGAAACCAAGGCTTATGTAGGCAATAAAAAATAAAAGGTAAAAAGGATAAAAAATACCTGGTACAGGATAGAAACCAAATAATTTCGAAGTTACGCTTTTGATAAATAGATCAGTAAAGTTTGATATGAAGAAAATAAAACTTAATATATAGGCAGTGATAACAACTTTTTTCTTTTTAATACGAAACAAGGATAAACAAAAATGGAGAAAAAGAGAAGGAATGAAAATGGCTCCAATATATAAAAAACGACACCAGAATAGAGCATCTGTCTCGTTTACAGAAGTAGACCTCATATAACGTCCGAAATACCACCAGCCTACACTAAGACAAAGTAACCCCCATATCCTATTCGTTATTTCTTCCCGGCCTTTTAGATAAACGAATACCCCTATTAAAATGGTAATTACAACACCAAATAAGAAAGAAATTGGCTCCAAACTATCTCCTGTTGGACTTTAACAATTTACCATTGAACTTGTTTTAACTTTTAACAAATATACCTTCTTATAACACTCACGGCATTATACCCGCCAAACCCTGAGGAGTTTGATAAGATGGTATTCACTTCACAACTATACCCTTCGTTTGGAATGTAGTTCAAATCACATTCAGGATCAGGGTTCTCATAATTTATGGTTGGATGAAGATACTTATTTTGTAACATAAGAGAGCAGGCCACCATTTCTATAGTTCCGCTTGCCCCTTGGGGATGGCCAATCATAGACTTTGTGGAGCTGATTGGTATATTGTATGCGTAATCACCAAATACTTTTTTTATAACAAGGGTTTCGGTTTTGTCGTTAAAAGGAGTAGATGTTCCGTGCGCATTGATATAATCAATATCTGTAGGTTGTAATCCAGCATCTTTCAAAGCTAATGTCATAGCTCTTGCTGCTTGAGTACCGTTAGGTAACGGAGCAGATAAATGATAACCATCACAAGTACCACCATATCCTACCACTTCAGCATAGATGCTGGTATTTCTTTTTAATGCATGCTCAAGCTCTTCCAAGATGAGAAAACCTGCACCTTCACTAATCACTATTCCATCACGGTCAATATTAAATGGCCTTGAAGCTTTTAATGGAGTATCATTTCTTTTTGACACTAATCTAAGCTGACATAAAGATGCAAAGATAAAAGGCGTGATAGGGACATCGACCCCTCCAACAATCATAATATCAGCCTTGTCCTCGCGGATATATTCAAAACTATTACCAATTGCAGTATTTGAAGAGGCACATCCTGTAAAAATTGTCTCACTAGGACCATTGAGTTGTAATTCAACTGCTACAATACTTGAACAAGCACTTGGATATGTAGCTAGCTGAAGGAAAGGATTTATACGTTTATATCCTTTTTCAAGAAAAATAGAATGCTGAATTTCAGCGATCCCTAACCCTCCAAACATTGTCCCTACAATTACACCTATTCGATTTCTATCTTCTTTTTCTATGGACAAATTAGAATCTTCTATCGCCATATTTGCACAGGCCAACGAAAACTGGCAAACTCTGTCCAACTTTCTCAATTTTTTTTGATCAATATATGCATCGAAGGAGTCTCCATTAACCTCCCCAGCTATCTGAGACGGATAAGTTGACGCATCAAATCTGGTTATTCTCCCAATCCCCGATCTTCCGTTAACCAGTGCATCCCAGAACTCCTCCTTCCCAATCCCATTAGGGGCAATTACACCCAAACCCGTAATAACCACTCTTCTCTTCAATTATTCCTCCCAGACATGAAAGATTAACTGCCCAATTCAGATTGTAGGGTATCTAATATATCTTTTAGATCTTCCGGAAGAGGTGCAGAGAACTCCATGTATTCCCCGGTTTTGGGGTGGTTAAAACCCAGAAGACCGGCATGTAAGGCCTGTCTATTCAGGCTTTTCAGCCTGTTTCTAAGCCTGTCATCTTTTATTGTCAACAGCTTTTTATTGCTGCAATAGACTGGATCCCCTATTATAGGATGGTGGATATCCGCCAGGTGAACCCTTATCTGATGAGTTCTTCCCGTCTCTAAGTTTATCTCTAATAAAGCAATCTCGTCGAACTGCTCGATCACTCTCCAGTGGGTTACGGCCTTCTTTCCACTCCTGGCTTTAGTTGACATCTTCTTTCTATCCACAGGATGCCTGCCAATGAGGGAAGCAATGGTGCCTTTTTCATTCTTAAATGTACCGTAAGCGATACCAGTGTATTTTCTTGTTATAGAATGTTTTTCAAACTGGCTTGCCAGTGATTGATGGGCAAAATCACTCTTGGCTACTACCAGGACACCTGAAGTATTTTTGTCAAGACGATGCACTATACCGGGCCGAATTACCCCTCCTATCCCTGAGAGGTCATGACTGTAATACAGAAGAGCATTAACTAAAGTGCGAGAATAGTTGCCAGAAGCAGGATGAACAACCAGGCCAGCAGGTTTGTTTACCAGGATGACAAAACTGTCTTCATAGAGAACATCCAGGGGGATATTCTCCGGGCCAGGAGCCGCCGGTACAGGCTCCGGGATTGATACCTTTACCAGATCACCCTTTGTTACCTTGAAGCCGGTTTTAGTGGATATGTCATTTACTTTGATGAGTTTGGTGTCTATTAATCTCTTTATCTGAGAGCGAGAAATTGGCAGGTTCTGTTCTGAGAGAAAGATATCCAGCCGTTTTCTCCCATCACTATCAGGGACAATGAATTCAAATTTTTGAACCATGTAATTAGTGAAAGTTTACTTGTAACTACTCAGGCACAAAGTGGCAAAGGCACATAGGCACAAAGAATAGTTCAGTTACCGGTTAACTACAAACTGCAAGCTGCCAACTGCAAGCTGCAAACCGTATTTTTAGTGCCTTTGGTGCTCTGTGCCTTTGTGCCTACCTGAGTAGTTACGTTTACTCTAATAGCTCCGTGTTCCAATAAGAGATGTCTACCATATTTAGGAACATTCGCCACTCCTGGCGTCTTATGTCCTGGAGGGGGACCTTGAAAAAAGGAGGCCAACGAGGCTTAGCAGGTGGCTTAAGGAGTTTCATGCCGGCCTCGTGGAGCCCCATGCTGCCCTTCTTCTTATTACAGGAAAAGCAGCAACAGACTATATTTTCCCAACAACTGGCTCCTCCGTAAGCTCTTGGAATAATATGATCGAGACTCAACTCGTTCTTTGTGAAGACAACACCACAATACTGACACGTGTTTCTGTCTCTTGCATATATGTTAGCCCTGGTAAATCTTACCTGGGTCTTTGGTATTCGATCATAGGCTACCAATAGTATAACCCTGGGAATCTTTATTATTCTATCAACCAGGCCGATAGTTTCATCGTGTTGTTCAATACTTAAATCACTCCAGCTTTCATAATCAAATGTTTCGTACTGAGAATTGACGGCCTTGGCGATCCCCTGGTATAATAATGAAAAAGCCCTTTTCGCCGTTGTAATATTGATGGGTAAAAAGGATCTATTCAGAACTAAAACGTGTGAATCGATCATTTTGGATATACAACCATAGTAAACGTCTTAAATAAATTGACATGCCACCAGAATGTCATTGCGAGCGGAGCGAAGCAATCTCAAACAATATCAATAAGTTATAGATTGCTTCGCTTCGCTCGCAATGACAAAAATGGCACTTTCAAACTTTTTACGACTTCATCATATGTTAAGAACAGAAAAGAAGTATAAATCTTTATAGTTTTTATACTACCAAATAAACTTTTTGTTTGCAACTGATTTTTGGATTAACTATAGTGAGAGTTATGAAAAGGGGCAAGAAATGATCAAAGAAAAAGTGTCTCAAAGAGTGAATGGCTTACTTATAGGGGGAGAAATTTATCTTCCCGAAGCTAAACAAGAGAATCACTATCCGGCTGTTTGCCTATGTCATGGCATCCCTGGACGAATCAAGGACCCAACAGATAAAGGTTATCAGCTCCTTGCAGAAAGATTCTGTATGGAGGGCTTTGCTTCCTTGATCTTTAACTTCAGAGGTGCCGGGGAAAGCGATGGCAATTTTGACATCCTTGGCTGGACTCGAGACTTATTTGCCATGATAGATTTCTGCTTTGATCATCCTGGGGTAGACAAAAGAAGTGTATCATTAATGGGGTTCAGTGGGGGTGCAGCAGTATCTGTTTATGTGACTGCTCATGACCCGCGGATTTTTTCTTTAGTAACGTGCGCCTGTCCGTCAGATTTCAGATTTATCTCAAAACCAGAAAATGCCCTCTTGTTTTTAAACCAGGCCAGGGAAGTTGGGATAATACGAGATCAGAATTATCCCCCCTCTGTTAAGGAATGGATAGCTGGTTTTAACGACATCAGCCCCATAAAATGGGTTAGCAGGATTTCCCCTCGGCCCATGCTTATAATCCATGGAACTGATGACGAACTGGTTGATATAAGCCATGCAAAAAGGCTCTATGAAAAAGCCAAAGACCCCAAAGATATATTGGTAATTGAGGGGGCTGTTCACAGAATCAGAACAGATGAAAGAGCAATCAATGGAGCCCTTGAATGGTTAAAAAAGGTCAATACTATGCCTCACGATATTCACCAAAAACACCCCTGAAAACATCCGCAATTTCACCCAGGGTGGCATAGTTTCTCACAGCATCCAGTATGATTGGCATTAAATTTTCTTCCCCCTTTGCGGCATCTTCTAAGTCTTTGAGTGTTTTATTAACTGTTGTGTTGTCCCTGCTGCTCTTTACTTTCTCTAATTTCTCCTGCTGTATCCTCCCCACCTCAGGATTAACCCTTAAGAGATTGGTTGGCGCTTTATCTTCTATTACGAATTGATTTAATCCAACAATTATATTCTCTTTCTTTTCTACATCCATCTGATAATGATAGGCGCTATCGCTTATCTCTTTTTGCATATATCCCGCTTCTATCGCCTTTATTGCCCCACCAATGGAATCTATCTTCTCAATATACTCTGAGGCTTTTTTCTCAATAGTTTCCGTTAATGATTCAACGGCATAAGAACCTGCCAGGCAATCTACCATATCAGCTACACCGCTTTCATGGGCAATAATCTGCTGGGTTCGGAGGGCGGTTCGAACTGCATCTTCGGATGGCAATGCCAGAGCCTCGTCGAAGGAATTGGTATGAAGAGATTGGGTTCCTCCTAAAACAGCGGCCAATGCCTGAAATGCAACCCTGACTATATTGTTGACTGGCTGCTGTGCGGTAAGGGTACAACCGGCTGTTTGGGTATGAAATCTCAAAGTGCATGATTTGTCTTTCTTAGCCTTAAACCTTTCCTTCATTATCTTTGCCCATAGCTTTCTTGCAGCTCTGAACTTGGCTACCTCTTCAATGATATTGTTATGGGAATTAAAGAAGAAGGACAGGCGAGAGGCAAAATCATCCACGTTAAGACCAGCCTGGATAGCCGCCTCTACATAAGTAATACCGTTTGCTAAAGTAAAAGCGACTTCTTGAACTGCTGAAGACCCGGCTTCCCGGATATGATAACCGCTGATACTAATGGTGTTCCAACGCGGCACAGTATTTTTACAAAATGCAAATATGTCTGTAATTATCCTCATCGACTCTTTTGGCGGATATATATACGTCCCTCTGGCGACATACTCCTTTAGGATATCATTTTGAATTGTACCGTTTAGTTTGTCTAAAGCCACACCCTGTTTTTCAGCTACTCCTATATACATGGCCAGCAGAATAGCAGCTGTAGAATTGATAGTCATGGAGGTACTCACCTTATCCAGGGGAATCCCATCAAACAGGGTCTCCATATCTGCCAGAGAGTCAATCGCAACGCCACATTTACCCACCTCACCTAAACTCAATGGGTGATCCGAGTCATAACCTATCTGGGTAGGTAAGTCAAAGGCAACACTCAGGCCGGTTTGGCCTTGTTCCAGTAGATACTTATAACGTTTATTTGTATCCTCTGCAGTACCAAACCCTGCATACTGCCTCATGGTCCAGAATCTTCCACGGTACATGGTAGGCTGAACCCCTCTTGTGAACGGATATCCGCCTGGGAACCCTATATCATTAACATAATCTATATCCTCCACGTCAAGCGGGGTAAAGATTCTTTTAAATTCAATACCAGAGGTACTCTCAAATTTCCCCTTCCTTTCCGGGGATTTACTGATAACCTTCTCTACTTCAGCATTCCATATCCCAACTTCTTCTCTTAAATCTGAATGTCCAGAATCCATTTTATGTCCTCCATTTCTTTATTTTCACCTTAACCCTACAACGTCATTTGAGGGTTTCGTCTCTATATCGATCAAAGACCACAAAATCCGAAGCACGAAATTCTAAACAATTTCAAAATCATAAATTCAAATGTCCCAAACTTTGTTTTGAATTTTAGTCATTTGACATTAGAATTTGTTTAGGATTTAGATATTAGGATTTCTAATTTTGTTCTATTGCCTTTCCATCTCTATCCCTAAGCTTTTGATCTTTCTGTGCAGGTGGGTTCTTTCAATACCTATAGCATGCGCTGTTTCGGATACATTATCACCAAAGCTCTTCAGCTTCTCTTTAATAAATAGTCTTTCAAATTCATCCCTTGCAGCCTTCAAGGAATTATACTGAAAAATTAAATACTCCCCATCTATCTTCTGGTTCCCTGTTATCGAAGCCGGGATGTCTTCTACCCTGATTACCCTCCCGGGACTCATAATTACCAGCCTCTCGATAACATTCTTTAATTCCCGAACATTACCAGGCCAGCCATATCCTATCAGTATATCCAAGGCCTCCTTTGAAATCTCTTTTGGCTCTTTCCCATTCTCTGTACAAAACTCTTTGAAAAATTGAGAGACCAAAAGGGGTATATCTTCCCTTCTTTCTCTAAGAGCAGGAACCTCAAGGGGTATAACATTCAACCTATAATAGAGATCTTCCCTAAAGGTTCCGGTATCCATCTCTTTCTTTAGGTCCTTATTGGTAGCAGCGATTACCCTAACATCTATGCTGATGCTCTTAGTTCCGCCTACCCGTTCAAACTTTTGTTCCTGGAGAATCCTCAGTATCTTTGCCTGAGTTTTCAAACTCATATCAGCTATTTCATCCAGAAAGATAGTGCCTCCATTGGCCAGGTCGAATTTACCCTTCTTTTGGAAAGACGCCCCTGTGAAAGCGCCTTTTTCATGGCCAAACAATTCACTTTCAATCAATTCTTCCGGAATTGCAGCACAGTTCACTTCAATAAATGGATTATCGGCCCTGAGACTCTTCCTGTGGATTGAACGGGCTACCAACTCCTTTCCAGTTCCATTCTCTCCTGATATTAAAATCCACCCATTGGTTGGAGCAGCTACCGTAATCTGCTGTTTTAGTTTTGTAATCGCTTCACTATTGCCTATTATTTCATACCCCTTGTGAATCTTCTCGCGCAGGATCTCATTTTCCTTTTCCAATCGCTGGAAATTGAGGGCATGGTTTATTGTTAAAACGACTTTCTCCAATGACAGCGGTTTCTCAATAAAGTCATATGCCCCGAGTTTCGTCGCCTTAACTGATGTCTCTATGGTGCCGTGTCCTGAAATCATAATAACCACCAGCTTTGGAGACATTGCTTTTATCCTCTTTAAAGCCTCAATACCATCAAGCCCAGGCATCCAGATATCGAGAAGCGCTAAATCAGGCCTCTCTTTCTCAACCTTCTGAATAGCCTCTATCCCATTGCTGGCCAAAGACACATTGAACCCCTCGTCTTTTAATATGCCGCTTAAAGATTTTCTTATACTTTCTTCATCATCAACTATCAAGATACTTTTTTTCATGGTAAGCTTATCCATATCCTTTTTCAAACCCTAACCGGCAACTCAATTATAAACCTTGATCCCTTAGGGTAGTTTTCTTTTACCCTTATATAACCGTTATGGTCAGAAACTATCGTATTGACTATAGATAAGCCTAATCCCGTCCCTGACCTCTTTGTAGAAAAATAAGGTTCAAATAGTCTCGATCTTTCTTTTTGAGGGATGCCACAACCGGTATCGGCAATTTCTACTCTAGCAACCTGAAGAGCATCATCATAAAAGGTCTCTATGAGAACCGTCCCTTTTTTTTCAATAGAATCAACGGCATTATCCAGGAGATTGATTATTACCCTTCTAATCTGTTCCCTGTCTATATCGAAGATTGGAACATTCTTACCCTCTTTAAACTCAAATTTTATATTACTATGGCCTTCCTGATACAGGACCAGGGCATCTTTAATTATTTTATTTATATCATTTGGATAGAGATTTGTTGCGGGCATGCGGGCAAAATTCGAAAACTCATTTACCAAGCCTTTTAAATCTTCCACCTGGTCAATTATAGTCTTTGTGCAT
This sequence comes from Deltaproteobacteria bacterium, assembly GCA_003599365.1. GTDB lineage: Bacteria > Desulfobacterota > UBA8473 > UBA8473 > UBA8473 > UBA8473. The sequence continues at coordinate 10,199 of QZJR01000021.1, forward strand.
TCATCAAAAACCTTACCATTGTCAGAAAATTTATTTAAATACCTTTTTCTTAACCTTTGGGCAGAGAGTTTTATAGGGGTAAGGGGGTTTTTAATCTCATGGGCTATGCGCCGAGCCACCTCTCGCCACGCTTCTGCTCGTTGTGCTTTTTGCAGTTGGGTCAAATCATCAAAGACCACCACCAACCCCATATAGTTTCTATCCTCATCTCTCAGCACAGCAACATTTATCAGTAAAGTCAGGGTTTCATCTGGCAAAGATAACCTTATCTGCCTTTTAATAGTTCCGCCGGTAGAGCAAGTTACCTCTTCCAAAAGTTTTTTGACCCCGTTCAGATACTCGGAAGCAAATACCTCATTATATGATTTGTTTATTGCCTGTTCAGCCGTTATCCCAAAAATCTTTTCTGCCGATTTGTTTATAGTACTAACCCTGCCTTCTTTGTCAATAGAAATAACACCAGCCCCCACATTCTTTAATAGTATCTCCATGTATCTTCTGCGTTGATCAAGTTCTATGTTGGTGTTTTTCAATCCAATATTTGCTTCTTCAAGCATAGATTTACTAGCCTTTAGATCAAAAGTCATCTTATTAAACGAGTTCATTAAACTTCCAATCTCATCATCGGTGCCAGCCTCTATATGTAAGTCCAGGTTCCCATTTGCAACCTCATGTATCCCATTTGCTAATTTTTGGACCGGTACTGTAATCTCTTTGGCCAAGTAAAAACCAAACCATGTAGCTGAAAATATTATAAGCAGGGTAACTATTGAGAGGGTTATAAAGTAACTTGTCTTTATAGGATTTTTTAACATTTTAAGCTGTTTATATTCTGCAAAAGTCGAAGATATTTCTGCCATTTTAGCAACCAAGCTCAGAGGCACAAAATAATTTACTATTACCACTCCGACAGGCTTTTCACCTTTCCCTGCAGGATAGATAGGGACTACCCCCCTGATCAGTTCCCCCTTGCCTGCTGATTGAATCTTGGTAATACTACTCTCTCCTTTTAATCCTTCCTGTACCAGTTTTGAGTCTTCCGTAGGGAACTTTTCAATGGGTATTTCATTATTAACTGCCTTTGCCAATCCTTCTTTTCTGGGTGAAAATACCTCTATTGCCCCCAGATTGTATTGATCCAGTTTAGATTTGACAAACCCCTTAAGAGACCCTTGTTTTCCTTGGTCTAAAAGTCTATTTTCTGTTATCCCCTGACTTATATGTTTTGCATAATATACGGCATTATTTCCAGAATTCTGATAATATGCCTGGGCAACTGTAAGAGACTCTTTAAGGGAGTTTTCTACTTGAATGTTAAACCAGTTTTCAATGCTGTTGGTTATGAACCCGGCTGCCACAAAAAATAAGAGAACGGTTGGAACTATCGAGAGACTAACGAAGGCCACAACAAATTTGGTGCGCAGTTTCGAACCGAGTATGTTTTTCTTTCTTTCGAAAACCAGTTTTACAATGTTCCTTACAACCAGAAAAGCTATAAGGAGCAGCAAAATCACATTTATATTTATTAACCCAAAGACCAATATATTATTGGCGATGGGGAGTTGATTGCCTGTCTTTGATGAGTAGATTCCCAGGAATGTAAGGAAGATGACCAGAATGGTGGTGAACAGGATTATATAACGTTCGCGTTTTCGTCTTTTCAATTCCTGAATGTTAATCTTTGGAGAATCTCTATTTAGCATTTGCTCACCCGAGGTTTATTTCATCACTCTCTAACCTTGAACCGTGTAGACCTTTGCAAAACTCGCTTTCAGTCATTGCGAGCCCCGACAAGTCGGGGCGAAGCAGTCTCAGGGCAAGGCACATAGATTGCTTCACTTCGTTCGCAATGACAAATTGGGCATTTTTCAACCCAGGTCTCGAAACCTTGAACCGTGAACTCTGGAACTTTGAACCTGAGTAGTTACATTAATTCTCAATAAATAAATGACTCGCTATACCAATCGGTCTCAAAGTCCCACAGAGAAACAAAGAATAACACGTAATCGAGAAAAAATGGGAGTTTTATAGGATCCAGTTTTGCCTTTATCCTCACATAATATTTATTATTCTTCTTTAAAGAACTCATAGGTATAACGGTAATCCCATTTACCTCTGCCATTGCCTTTTTGGCTTCTAAAAAATCCTTTAAAATTACCTCTTTTTTATCTTTTGAATTGAGAGTAACCGTGAATTGATTCTTCAGGTTATTATAAACAATGGTGTGTCTAACAATAACCGCTGCAAGGGGTTCATCAAACCAGAAATTACGAGGGTGATACAAATTAATATAAAACGTGAAGGTGGTTGAGATACCGTTGAGGATTGCCTCTTCCATTTTTTTTGTAAAACAGCCTTCCACGGAGAAATAGACTAGAAGATCTTTAGGTGTGTTAGTTACAATTGCATCTTTAATTCTTGCTTTTTTACAAAGGGCATTCGCTGGGAGAAAAAGAATGATTAGCAGTATAATACTTATAAAAGCTGGAGAGTAACGGAAGAGTTTCATCAATATATCTCAGTGGTATTATTAAGGTTTTTGAGACGAAACAAGTATTTTCCTCCGTCTTTTTTATAGTCTATAATCAGTTAAAACGCAAGTTTAAATTTGACGACTTCGTAAAAAGTCCATCTGCGGCGTTCCGCTGCATCCTCAATCATTGCAGCGTACTTGTAAGTACGTCTCATTCCTTCGGATTTGCGCGCCTTGCATCTGGAGCTTTTTACTGTGCCGTCTTATTTTTGACTTTTTACGACTTCATCAAATTTGGAGCTCCAAACACCTTGCAGAGTAGTTATAATTATACTGGAGGTATTCAGTCATATAGAATTTGAGCCGTCTTTTTTTGATTCCGAGGTAAGCCTCTATGGGCACCAATTTCAGGACATGCTCAGAGGTTAATGGAGCAAGGCGTTTATGCACCTGTCTTTTTCAGCCCAAAATGTATTCAGCCAGTTCTGGAATAGTTCACGAAATTCCATATCTTGGGAATAATCCCCTATAATTTCTTTATGTATGGGGAACGATTGAACCCTTACCTTAATTTCGCTGACTTTACCGCAGAGAAATGCCCAGAAACTCTTAGTACCCTGGGGATACACAATGGTTACGTCTAGAATACGATGCAGTTGCTCCCCCATAGCAGCAAGCACAAAAGCAATGCCCCCAGCCCTGGGTTTTAATAGGTTGGCATAGGGCGATTGTTGTTTACTGTGTTTCTCCGCCGTGAAACGAGTCCCTTCCAGAAAGTTCATAATGGACACCGGGATTGTTTTAAACTTTTCACAGGCTTTACGCGTTATCTCAATATCCTTGCCTCTTAGATGTGGGCGCTTTTGAAGATGGGTTTCGGAATAACGTCTCATGAAAGGAAA
>QZJR01000075.1 GCA_003599365.1 Deltaproteobacteria bacterium
AGGATAACACTGGGGCAACCCCTGCTTTTATAGCGGCTGAGAAAGGCAAAAAGGAATGCCTCGAGTTTATTATTGAAAAGGCACCTGATACCCTTAAAATTGAGAATAAAAGGGGTGCAATACCACTTTCGATTGCCACCTTAGAAAACAATAAAGAGTGTATTGATATAATAGAAAGATACATAGTGTGATGAGGTCAGTGGGGACAGGCATTAATCAGAATTTCTTGGTGTATCGGATTATAAATCTGTCGTTTTTATCCCAGCGGCCGAAATGTGTCTTCTCTTCACCATTAAACCATTCAAATGCCGTTTCTATGGAATTGCTTCCCTTGAATTTATGTTCATAACTCAAGCGCTGTGTATTGTCTTTCTTGGAGATGTTATAAACGCTGTAATAAGAAACATTATTCTTGTCATCAATATCAACTTTTTGCAATATGTATATTGCGTTGCGTCCGAAACGTGAAGACCGCGTATTTACAGGATACTCAGGATGGTACTGATCTTCAATAACCAATTCGTTTGAATATTCAACAGTAAGCTTTGCAGAGTCTATTGCATCAATCTTCAGGAATGTATTAAGGTCATATTCTGTCCCAAATACATAGCTGATATATGTATCTTCTTTGTGGTTCTCAGGAATTTGGCAGACACCTTCTCCATGCCACTCCCACTTGCCGTATGTCGTTGAAAAGCCCCCTGCTATGATACCGCCCTTTATATAAACTTTTTCATATTCGTTTTCACTAACGCGTTTCAGCACCGGCTCAGGCAAATATCCTGCATATCCGCTTAAAAAGAAATCAATGCTTTCAACAGTCATCTTCTGCTTAATCATAAAGCCCGAGTCTGTTAACCTATGACGTATTTTTTCCTCTGTAATCTGGTAATCCTCACCGGCTTTTCCGGGCAGATCTGAATCAACCAGATCATAATCGCCTTTACCTGCCATCCAGCGGGACGGTTCAGGAGGGTATCTCGACTTTTCAAAATAAGGGAGTATTCTCACTTCAGTACTGTTGTTGCCTGTATAGTAATATGTCCATGACAACTGCCAGACACCCAGCTTATCAGGGTCAGTGGGATGGTCAGCATCATACTTTGCAATCCGCTTTGAAGGCGAAAAAAGCGTGCTGATCCCGTCCTCTATATATTTATAGCCTGCAACAAAGTCCGACTTGTCAATTTTTTTCTTCACGTATAGCTGTGAAAAATATGCAATCCGGTTAGAAGTGTACTGATCTTTCTCGGAGCCATACTGAAAAAGCAGGTCAATCTTGGTTTCATATCCTCCCAATTCTAACCATGTATCCATTAACAACTGCGTGTAAGATTGCCATAACTTTGTGTCGTCTCCTTTACTCTCATCCTGATGTTCATTGTCCTGGGTAAAGTTATATCCTGTCACACTCCACGTCCATTTCGCCTGTTTAAAAGCACGGGAGAAAGGATTTTTGTCTTCCTGTTTTGCAGGTTTTTCTGAAGAGAGCAGAGCATCAAGGTCATCAATCTTCTTCGTATCTTTGTCCTGAGCAAAAAGACTCGACGGAAACATAACGCATATAATAATTGCAAGGCAGAAAGCTATAAACGGCATACCATTTTCTCCGTAGTTTCTGTAAGACGGGTTCCTAAAATCTTTGAGAGGTTCAGGAAAAGTCTTGAGGTAATGAACGGGCTCAGGTGGCGCAGCCTCTCAAGTGTTTTCCAGTCTAACGATAAGAGTTTTGCATTGGTTACAGCAAAGACATCCGCTGTCCTTGGCTGGCTGCTCACCAGTGCTATCTCGCCAAACGCATCTCCCGGTTCTAAGCTGGCAATAACTGTTCGCTGTTCGTTGACCTGTTTTGATACAGACATTTGGCCGTCTACAACAAGATACATCTTATCGCCGGTATCGCCTTCATGAATTATATGTTCTCCTGCCTTAGCTTCTATTATATGAGACATCAGGATAAGCCTTCTGATCTGAAACTTGCTGAATCCCTCTAAGAGCACGGATTTATTAATAAGACGCTCTCTAAGTTCAAGCCCTATAGCATCCCATAATGTGATAAGACGGACAGACGAGAGTGTAAGCGGGGTTATAAAAAGTTCTGTAGCAAATGCGATAATCATAACAAATGCACTCAATGCCCCAAACTGGGCTATCGGAACAAATTTTGAGAAAACTAATGTAGCAAACCCTGCGGCTAATGAAACGCTTGAAATGAATATAGGCTTAATCTCAGATAAAAGTGTATCCTCAAGTGCCCGTTTTTCATCGCCATACTTTTTAAGATTCTGATTGTAGAGAACCATAAACACAGTTGTGTCATCGACAGCAATTCCTATGGTAACTGCAGCTACCATAACAGTTCCGGCGTTTAAGGGGATGCCTAGTAAACCCATCATACCGAAGAATATAAAAACCGGCAGAAGGTTCGGAATCAGAACTATCAGCCCCGCTTTCACGGACAGGAAGAGAAATCCCATTATCGCCGCTATAATGAATGCTGTTGAAAGAAGAGAAGACACCTGTCCTGATATAAAGCTTTCAGCAGCCTCTGCAATTAAAATCCCTTCGCCTGTGACCAATACCTTATCGAAATTGCCGAAGCGTCCGCTGTTCAGGTCTTTTCTTATCTTATCCACAAGTGCATTAAGCTGTGTGGAAGAGTTTATATTGTGACGAACCATTATATTTATTTTTGAGTAATCGCCTGAGACAAACCTTTCTATATCACTGCGCTGGAAAAACAAAAGATACTGGGCTATGAGGCTGTCAGAATCAGGCACTTTATGAAAGGCCGGATCTCCGTTCTGCATCCCTTTGTTAACAAGAGCTATATAGTCCGGAAGACTCAGGACAGAATCAAATGCGTTGAGATTTTTTAAATAGGATTTGACCTCCTCTATCTTTTTCAGGTTATCTGCCTTTTTAAAATCCCCCGTATCCTTATCAATAGTGATATAGAACAGGTTTTGACCTGACAAGTTATCATGCATTTTTTGGGCAGCGCGGGCAATCGGCGAACTTGCCCTGAAATACGAAATAACATCGTTATTCACATAGATACGAAATGTAAAGATTATCGATATAATAAGCAGTAAAGAACTGATGGCTATTATCCTTTTTCTGTACTGAGTGCCCCAATAAGTCACTGTCCTCACGATTCTCTCAAGGATTTTGCTGTCTTTTGATTCTCCATGAAAACCCTTTGCCATTACCTGCTTTCCAAAAAATCTCAGATATACAGGTGTCATGGTTATTGTTACAAAGAAATTCAGGAAGAAACCCAATGCGGATGCAATCCCAAAATCCTGCAGAATGATCACATCATTGAAGGCAATAGAGCCGAATCCGATAACTGTGGTAAACGCTGTTAAGAAGAACGCTGTGCTGAGCTTTTTTCCTATGCCGACGAGAACTGCCTCTCTCGGAGATTCACCTTTTTTTGTGGCTTCCAAAAACTCGGCAATCATGTGGGTGTCTTCTGTAGCTCCTATGACAATCATAATGGCAGGCACAATTGCAGTTAAGGGGTTTATCGGTACGCCGAACAGTCTCATAAAGCCGAATGTCCAGATAATGCTTATACCAGCGTTGACTATAGGGACTATTGCCCCGTGTATATTACGCAGCGTCAACAGGATAACAAAAAGCAAAGCGAACACAGCGACCGGCACCAATATGAGTTGGTCGTCCACGATATACTCTGACATAGAGGTATTTACATACGGCGCGCCTGTCTGGAAAATCTCCTGAAAATCGCCTTTATATGTATCAGTAACCTTTTCTATATCCGTCTTTATTCTGCTGTCGAACTTATAGTCTTTTTTATCCCTGCTGAGGTAAAGCGATATAACCGTAGATTTGCCATCAAGAGAAATAAAACTCTTCCTGATGATCGGATTATCAATAGCGTCTTTCTGCTTTTTCTGAAGTTCATTGGGATCAGCAGGTATAATATCAAGGAGAGGCGCTGTGTCAATACCCCCCTGCTCGCCTTTAATATTATTGATTGTGAACAGGCTTTCCGCCTTCTCAACGCCTTTTAGATTGGCAAGCTGGTCAAACATGGCTCTGAGACGGGTTAATTTCTTTTCAGTAAATAACTCTGGATCCCTGATATAAATAAAGGAGAGGACGTCGGAACCAAAGACCTTTATTGTATCCTCATACTTGACCTTTTCAGGAGTGCCTTTTGCCATAAACCTGTCGCTTGAAACATCTATGTGGAGGCTAATCGCAGGAATAGTAAGCACAGCAGTTATAATGGCAGTTATAATAACTACAATCCATGGCCTGTCATAAGACAGCCTTACTATTTTTTCCATGTTCATGACTTATAACCGTTTCTTCCCAATAAAGAACTGCTAAATAACTATTATTTATGGTAGGACAGCCGTCTCGGCTGTCCTTACTGCAAAACCTGAACCTGTCAGGAACAGGCCTTCATCACAATGACTCATGAATGTTCTATTTAAAACTTACAACCGCCCGTTCAGTGAATACGGAATCGTCTATATTCTCGTCTATTTTCCGCTCTAACAGTCCCATTAAGGTATTATGATTGTTCTGGTGATGCGTCATCAATGTTTTATTTGCACGCATCATCTTTCCCTTTATAGTCTTCATGTCATATGCAGTCTGAGTTTTCAGCAGTTTCATGCTGCGGTCATAGAAATCCACCTTCAATGTAACAAGGGTATCAGCTGTAACCCAGAGGGTTCGTTTTGAGTAACTGCTGGTTTTTTTCTCTTCGTCTGTTGCAGGCAATGCTTCAATAACATAGCAGTCCTGATTTTCAAATTTCTCTTTTTTGATAACATTATATGTATGGTCTTCAAGTTTCTCAGGACGAAGGTCTTCATACGCGAAGTCAGTTCCCATAAAGTATCCTTTTTTATTTCCGCCTGCAATCCTTTTGAGTTTCTGTCCGTATGCCGGAAGGAAAAGCCACTGGTCATCTTCCCTGCCTTTTTGCTCCCATGTCAATAACGCTGTTCCTCTTATGTCTGCAGGACCGTCAAAACGCGCAAGATATCTAAAAAGCCCTGTCTTGTCTTTTTTGACATACCGCTTCAAATCACGAGCCTCCTTGTTTTTAGCGCTGTCAATCAACACCATTTTTATGCTCTCATACTCCTGAGCTGCTTCGTGCCTTTTCTTTTGTTCTTTCATAATGTCCATCCCTGAAGGCTCCTGAGCAAAAACAGGCATAGCAAAATATGCAATGCATGAGATTAAAACCATTAAAAGTTTCATATTACCCCTCCTCTTCATAACTAAAATTAAGTATCATAGACCTTTGCAAAACTCGCTTTCAGTCATTGCGAGGCATGTACACGCCGTGGCAATCTCTTTGATAATCAACACGTTATGAGATTGCTTCACTTCGTTCGCAATGACAAATTAGGCATTTTTCAAAGGTCTCGTATCAGAAAATTATTGGTCGGGACGAGAGGATTTGAACCTCCGACCCCCTGAACCCCATTCAGGTGCGCTACCAGGCTGCGCCACGTCCCGCCTAAAAATTATCGAGATTTACTTAAGAATTCTTTTATTATACTTAATTCCTTTTTAACATCATCCAAAAGGGTTTTGTATTTTCCATTTGGAGGTGTCGGTTGAAAATTTTTCTCCTCGGACAAGTTGGACTCTTTGAGTTTCTTCTTGGCTCCTGCAATGGTAAATTGCTTTTCATAAAGGAGTTTTTTTATTTCTAAGATTAATTCCAGGTCTTTTCTTCTATACAGCCTCTGTTTGGACTTGGTGCGGGAAGGGTTAATTATATTAAACTCAGATTCCCAATATCTCAATATATAAGGTTCTACCCCTGTAATCTCACTTACTTCCTTTATTTTAAAGTACAATTTTTCAGGTATAGGATTGTCTGTTCGATTTGCCCCACGCCCTTTGTTTTTCATTGTATTTCTCAAAATTGAAAAGGTCAATGACAATAGAGCAATGGATGTTGAAATACCTGGTATAATGGACAACGCAAAGGATAGGGAAATATTGCTCTAGCTATTTAAGAATTTAAGACCTTCTTTAATACCTGACTGGGTTTAAAAGTAAGGACTTTTCTGGCTGTGATTTCAATTTCACCACCGGTTTGTGGATTTCTACCCCTTCTGGGTCTTTTTTTCCTAACAGAGAAGTTCCCAAAGCCGGAGATCTTTACCTTTTCGCCGTTTTTTAAATTCTCTTTGATGATATCGAGAACTGTTTCTACAATCTCTGCCGACTCCTTTTTAGAGGTTCCAACCTTCTCATAGACCCTTTCAACGATATCTGCTTTTGTCATTTTTTTCTTCCTCCCCCAATTATCATTCCCTTATCCTGGCCCCTGTTTTCTCTACCAGATTAGATACCAGCTTTTCATGGATATTATTAACCTCTTTGTCCGTTAGTGTTCGCTCGTATGACTGATATTTAATTCGATAAGCCAAGCTCTTTTTTCCATTGGCAACAGATCTTCCTCTATATACATCAAAAACCTGTATATTATCAACCAGTTTATTGCTAAGCTTATTGATGGCATTATAGATATCCTTGAACTGAACACTCTCGTCTACTATTAATGCAATATCCCTGTAGATTGGCGGATATTTTGATAATGGTTTAATCTTTTTGTCACTAAAGGTGTGTTTGACCATTAGATCAAAATCGAGTTCAAATACATAGACAGTATCGGAGAGTTCGTAGCCCTCCAGAACCTCAGAACGAACCTCACCTACGGTTCCAATTTCAGTATTGTCAACCATGATTATGGAAGACTTTCCAGGGTGTAAGTACGGTATGTCTGGAGTGGGTAAAAAATTGAAGTTCATGACATTTAACCCTTCAAAAAGGTTTTCCAGGCTGCCTTTAATATCATAGAAATCAATCCCTTCTCCTGGAAAACTCCATGATTCACCATATTTTAGCCCCGTTGCAAGGGCAGACAGCATCTTCTTTTCTTTAGGAAGTTTTTCATGCTCGACGGAATAAAACACCGTCCCCAATTCGAATAACTTTAAGTTTAAATTCTTGTTGTAAACATTGGTCTTCATAGTATTGAGAAGTCCTGGAATCAAAGTAGTTCTCATGATTGACTGATCTTCTCTAAGGGGATTCTTTATGCTGATGAATCTCTTATAGGGATGCTCATCATCTAAATTCAATAAGGCCACTGAAAGGGGGGAGATAAAGCTGTAGTTTACAACCTCATAGTATCCTATTGAGGTAAGAATGTCCTTGGCCCTATCCTGTGACACCTGGGCCGGATTTTTACCGGCAGTGTTAACCCTTACCACAGGTGTAGTGGTGGGGATATTATTATAACCGTCTAATCTGGCTACCTCTTCAATTAAATCAACCTCTCTATGCAAATCCATCCTGAAAGATGGGATTTTAACAATCACTTTATCCCTATCCAAGTCTTTGACATCAAGTTCAATACCTTTAAGGTGCCTCTTTACTTTCATTTTTTTTAGAGATGTCCCCAGTATCTTATTGGTTTTATTGACACTCAAAGAAATCTCTTTCGGGAAAACAGGGGATGGATATTGGTCTACTATCCCCTTGGCAGTCTTTCCACCGCAGAAGTCCAAGACCAATTGGGTAGCTCTATTCAAAGCTCTAATTACCCCCCCGTAATCTACTCCCCTTTCAAATCTATAGGAAGCCTCTGTCTGCAAACCTAGCTTTTTAGAGGTTTTTCTGATATTAGTCGGATTAAAATATGCACTTTCAATGAGGACGTTAGAGGTATTTTCCGAAACCTCCGAGTTCAAACCACCCATTATGCCACCGATAGCCACCGGCTTTTCTCCGTCACAAATCATCAGAGTGTCACTAAATAGGTGCCTCTCCATGCCGTCCAGTGAAGTGAAAATATCGCCATCATCTGCCCGTTGAACTACTATTCTTCTTTCGCTTAACAGATCAAAATCGAAGGCATGAAGGGGTTGACCAAACTCCATAAGAACATAGTTGGTAACATCTACCACATTGCTGATAGGACGTATTCCAGCGGATTCTAATCTTCTTCTCATCCAAAAAGGGGATAAACCGATAGTAACATCATTAATCAAACTGGCAGAATACCTGGGGCATAATTCAGGGTCATGTATCTCCACTGAGGTCAGCTTATCAATCTTCTCATTCCCCTCCCTGTATTCTATTTTTGGTATTTTTAAAATTTTACCTGTAATTGAGGCTATCTCTCTGGCTATGCCTATGATACTCAGGCAATCTGGACGGTTTGGAGTAATATTGATTTCGAAGATATAGTCCTCCAAGTTGAGGGCAGAGGCAATATCCTTCCCCAATTCAAGACCATCATCCTGTAAGATCAATATTCTCTGGGAGTCCCTCCCGATTTTTAACTCTTCTTCGGAACACATCATACCTTGGGACAGCTCTCCCCTGATCCTGGTATTTTTAATCTTCACCCCATTGGGTAGTAGAGCTCCCTCCAAAGCCAAAGCAACATAGTCTCCAGAGATCATATTTGCAGCACCGCACACAACAGAATATAAATGTCCACCGGTGCTAACCTGGCACAAAGAGAGTTTATCGGCATTTGGATGGGGTTTTAAAGACATTATCTTGCCTACGACCACATTGTTTAAGTTGGCATCTACCTTGGATATACTCTCCACTTCGAAACCAGCCATAGTAAGGTCTTCCCCTAACTCGTCAGGAGCAAAATCAATATCTACATATTCTCTCAGCCAATTAAAACTTGCTTTCATTCAATGCTCCAACTATACAGAGCGATTTAAAATTGCCCTAAAAACCTCATATCATTTTCAAAAAACATTCTGATATCATTGATCCCATACTTTAACATGGCAACCCTCTCTATCCCCAAGCCGAAGGCAAACCCTGTTATTTCGTTCGGGTTATACCCTACAATTTTGAAGACTTCAGGGTCAACCATGCCAGACCCCAGAATCTCCAGCCATCCAGAAAAGGAACAGACCCTGCATCCTTTCCCCCTGCATATAACACACTGCATATCCACTTCCGCACTGGGTTCCGTAAAAGGGAAAAAACTCGGTCGAAACCTCAACCTGGTTTTATCTCCAAACATCTGATGAACAAAGATGGTTAAAATACCCTTTAAGTCACCGAATGTGATATTGTCCCCCACCATTAGTCCTTCAACTTGATGGAACATAGGGGTATGAGAGACATCAGAATCACATCTAAAGGCCTTTCCTGGTGCAATAATTTGAATAGGTGGACTTTGTTTTTCCATCACTCGAATCTGGACAGGTGACGTATGGGTTCTGAGAAGAACCTCATCAGATATGTAGAATGTGTCATGCATATCCCTTGCAGGATGATCCTTTGGTATATTAAGTGCCTCGAAATTATAATAGTCTAACTCGACTTCAGGTCCTTCAGAGATTTGAAAACCCAACCCCAAAAAGATACCTATGATTTCATTGCAGACCTCAGTAATAGGATGCTTTCTACCTATGGGCACCCTTCTGCCCGGCAGGGTTATATCCAAGCTTTCATGGAGCAGATATTCCTTCCTTTTCCTTTCTCGAATGACCTCCAAAGACTCTTTTATCTTTTCTTCCAGCGAGATCTTTATTTCATTGGCAAGACACCCCATAACAGGTCTTTGTTCTTGCGATATATTAACCAGTCCTCTCAAGAGGGCTGTAATTTTACCCTTTTTCCCTAAAAACTCTGCCTTTATTTCGGCTACTTGTCTTTCTTCTACTGCACCCTTCAGCTTTTCTAATGCCTCGGCAAATAGCCTCTCTAACTCTTCTTTCATACAAAACCTTCAAAAGTACCCTTAACTCTGATTACAAAACAAAGCCGGGCTAAAAATCATAACATAACCCCCCTTGTTATTTCAGAATTCTCAAAAGCTTCAAGGGGGATTCAAATAAATATATACGGACACCTTTTAAATGATGGAAATCTTAAAGGTCGGTTTTAGGGGTTCCCTTTGGTAAGGTGGACGATTTTTGAAAACCCTATTGGATCAGATACGGCTAATTCGGCAAGGATTTTCCTATCGATACTGACCTTCGCATTTTTTAACCCTTGAATTAGTCTACTGTATGTAGTATCATTTAACCTTGCAGCAGCATTAATCCTGGTAACCCACAGTCCTCTGAATTCTCTCTTTCTGGCTCGTCTATCTCTATAGGCATAATTCAGAGCTCTATCAACGGCTTCAGATGCAGTTCTAAACAGTTTACTCCTTGCACCACGATATCCTTTCGCTAATTTTAATATCTTCTTTCTCCTATTTTTTCTTTTATATCCTCTTTTTACCCTTGGCATTTTAATCCTCTTTTTTTTCGGTAATTAGCCTATGCATATGGTATAAGCTTTTTAATAACCTTTGCGTCAACCTTATCCAAATATCCTGCTTGTCGCAGGCCCCTTTTCAGTTTAGTAGACTTTTTCGTTAATATATGGTTGCCAAAGGCTTTAGCTCTCTTTATTTTACCATTTTTTGTCAACTTGAACCTTTTTGCAGCCCCTTTTTTAGTTTTTAATTTAGGCATACATACAACTCCCTTAAGAACTTTGATGGCTTCGTAAAAAGTCCATCTGCGGCGTTGCGCTGTACCCATCGTCGTTGCGGTGTCCCCCTAAGTACGCCTCACTTCTTCGGATTTGCGCGCCTTGCATCTGGAGCTTTTTGCTAATTCGTTAACTTTTTAATCTCTACTGTTTTGGGGCAATAACTATAGCCATATTTCTACCCTCAAGTTTTGGCTGTTGTTCAACTATCCCCATATCTTTAACCTCTTCTGCAATTTTATTAAGAATATTTACACCCATTTCTCTGTATGCAATCTCTCTGCCCTTAAAGACTATACATACCTTAGCCTTATTGCCACTTCCCAAAAATCTTTTTATATGACCAACTTTATATTCGATGTCGTGTTCTTCCGTGTTTGGTCTTATCTTTACTTCTTTTACCTGAAAAGTAGTTTGACTTTTCTTGGCTTCATGGATCTTCTTGCTCTGTTTATATCTAAACTTTCCATAATCCATTATCCTACAAACGGGTGGATTTGAATTCGGATCCACTTCAACCAGGTCCAGGCCTTCTTCGCTGGCAACACTTAAAGCTTCCTTCAAAGGTATTATGCCCAGTTGGGTCCCTTCTGAATCTATAACCCTGACTTCAGGTGCCTTAATCTTTTCATTAATTAATGCTTTTTTAATCTGGCTATTCACCCCCTATTCTGACTTTCTTCTTGTACCAATGAGATAAATTCATTTATTTTCATAGACTTTAATTTTTCACCACTACGCACTCGAGCAGAAATAACCCCATCGTTTACTTCCCTGTCACCAATGATTAACATATAAGGTATTTTTTGTAACTGAGCCTCACGTATTTTAAGCCCCAGTTTTTCGTTTCGAAAGTCCTTTTCAGTTCTAAGCAGGCTCCCGGTCAACTGATTATAAACCTCTTCGGCAAAACCCATGTTTCTGTCAGTGACCGTTAATACAATCGCCTGTACTGGAGCCAACCAGGTTGGAAATGCGCCTCCATAATGTTCAATCAATACCCCTATAAACCTTTCCATAGCACCTAAAATAACACGGTGCAGCATAACAGGTCTTTCCTTAGTACCATTACTATTGATAAAAGTCAAATCAAACCTTTCCGGCAAGACAAAATCACATTGAATAGTAGCACATTGCCATTTTCTGTCAAGGGCATCTTTTAATTTAACATCAATCTTTGGACCATAAAAAGCCCCCTCACCTTCCTTGACACTATAAGGTATTCTGTTTTTGTCCATGACCTGCTTTAGAATCGATGTTGCCTTCTCCCAAGTCGAATCATCGCCAATGGATTTCTCAGGACGGGTACTGAGCTCCATTTCATATTCAAATTTGAATATTTTCATTACATCTTCTATAAAATCAATAACGCCTTTTATCTCTTGCTCCAATTGGTCTGGGGTGCATAATATGTGGGCATCATCCTGGGTAAATTCTCTAACTCTGAGGAGACCATGGAGAACACCCGATTTTTCGTGGCGATGCACGGTGCCTAGTTCGAAATACCTTTGAGGCAATTCCCTGTAACTTCTGATTTTAGACTTGTAGATAAGCATATGAGCCAGACAGTTCATAGGCTTTATACCGTATTTCTGCCCTTCTATTTCCGTAAAGTACATATTTTCGCGATAGTTTTCAAAATGCCCGGATTTTTCCCAAAGGTCTAATTTCAATAGATGAGGACCTCTCACTAGCTGATACCCTCGTTTAAGATGTTCCCTCTTTTCAAAATCTTCAAGGATTGATCTGAGCATTGCCCCTTTAGGATGATAGATAACAAGTCCAGCCCCGGCATCTTCATGTATGCTGAATAGGTCCAGGCTTTTGCCTAACTTCCTATGATCTCTTCTCTTCGCATCCTCTAATCTTCTTAAGTAATCTTCCAGAGTTTTGGTATCTGAAAAGGCTGTTCCGTAAATACGCTGTAACATCTTATTCTTTTCGTCCCCACGCCAATATGCTCCAGCAAGGCTCGTCAACTTAAATGCCTTTATCTTACCGGTGGAAGGTAGGTGGGGACCCCGACACAAATCCATAAAGTAATCCTGAATATAAACAGAAACGAACTCATCTGAGATTTCTTCAAGGAGTTCCACCTTATAGGTCTCCCCCTGGTTCTTAAATATTTCTATAGCTTCCTTTCTGGTGAGTTCCCTCCTTGTGATAGGCAAATCCTGGTCTATAATCTCCTGCATCTTAGACTCAATCCCGGCGATGTCCTGTGGTGAGAAGTTCTCTTCATAGTCAAAGTCATAATAAAATCCATTGTCAATGGTAGGGCCAATGGTAATCTTTACCCCTTTGTAGAGTTTTTTAACTGCCTGAGCCATTACATGGGATGCACTATGCCTTATGATATCCAGTCCCATTTCAGAATCAGGGGTTATAAACTCCAGATCAGCATCTTCGAGTAAAGGGAAATTCATGTCAACAAGCTTTTCGTTAACCTTCCCGGCTATATAGTCTTTTCCGGAACCGTCATCGATACTCTTTACTATTTGGAAAAGGGTAGTGTTCTTAGAAAAAGTACTTGAATATCCATCAGGGAATTTAACTGTTATTTTTCCCATATCAGCCACTTTACCTCGTTAGAAACAATGTCCCGCTGGAATTTCTAACTGGGGGTTACTCTCCAATATGTCACCCTATACATCCAGTTAAAAGAAAGGGCATCACAAACAAAACCCTATTATGATGCCCTTTTAACGACCATTATGAGAATAGGGATACTCAATCAAACTCACATTAAATGGTAGGCACGGGCGGTTTTGAACCGCCGACTTCTACCGTGTCAAGGTAGCGCTCTCCCCCTGAGCTACGTGCCTAATTTAAGCATTGCATTTTCTATCAATAATCTATTTTTGTCAAGGAAATTATTTACTTGTGTTAGAAGCAAGTAAACTGTCCTGTATTGTAGCACATAATCTGTCCGGTTTACAATAGTCATCAATGGAGGTGACGTATGAGACGGACAGAGATATTA
>QZJR01000070.1 GCA_003599365.1 Deltaproteobacteria bacterium
AAAGGCATTGAAGAGATTGAATGAGGCAGCTAAGAAAAAACAGAGAGAAAACCTGCTCCCTTTCATCATAGAGGCTGTTAATGCCTATGCCACTACCGGTGAGATACTCGGAACTATGCGTATGGGCTTTGGATACACCTACGATCCGTTTGAGGTGCTGAGTTCCCCGGTTTTTTCTTAAAAAAATCCCTTGACTTTTTTAGGGGGGGGGTAGGATACTTTTAGATTAATAGAGGGGCTGAATAGTTACAAAAAATGTTGCGTTTGGTATTTTTTTGTAGTAGTAAACAAACCATATTTTTATAAAGGGGGGATATAAAGAGGTTTTATTTGTAGCATTTTTCATCTGAATCCTGGGTACCTTTCCTGTAGTATCGCACTTCTGATATTTTTATTCCAATTACCTTCATCCTGTATTGATATTATCCTGTTGAACCAGTCATTAAATGTAATTTTACAGCATATTAATCTAGTCCCCGAGTTCTAAACCGGAGGTTTATTTTATAATATGGAGGCTCAAAGTAACACAGCCAAACTCAGGGTTGAGGGATTACACCTCAGCTTTGGTGGTGTAGCAGCACTTTCAGACGTGAGTTTTGAGATTAAAGAAAAGGAGATCCTGGCAATCATTGGCCCAAATGGTGCGGGAAAAACCTCTGTCCTGAACTGTATAACGGGGTTTTACCGTACCCAGAGGGGCGATATTTATTTTGAGGGTAAGAGGATTACAAATCTCCGTCCTCATAAGATTGTGTCTTTAGGCATAACCAGGACATTCCAGAATATCGAACTCTTTACCGGACTTACCGCCCTTGAAAATCTTATGGCAGGAAGACATATACATATGAGACATGGCTCCATTGCCGGTTCACTCTTCTTTGGTAAGGCAAGAAATGAAGAAGTTAAACATCGAGAGATAGTAGAGGATATTGTAGAGCTTTTAGAGATGGAGGAGATAAGGCAGAAAGTTGTTGGGTCGCTTCCCTATGGACAGCGAAAGAGGGTTGATCTGGGCAGGGCTCTTGCTTTAGAACCAAAATTGCTTTTACTGGACGAACCTATGGCAGGAATGAACGTCGAGGAAAAGGAGGATATGGCAAGATTTATTTTGGATATTCATGAGTTGAAGGGGATACCCATATTACTGATTGAACACGACATGGGTGTTGTAATGGATATTGCAGATAAAATCATCGTACTGGATTTTGGAGAGAAGATTGCAGATGGGGTTCCTCAGGAAATAAAGGTTGATTCAAAGGTCATAAGCGCTTATTTAGGTTCATAGTCTAAGTGTCTGGAGGAGAGAATGGCTAAAGAAGACACTCTGCCCAAACTTCTAATAAGAAATTATCAGAGATATGGTAAGAAAGCGGTGGCTATGCGTGAAAAGGACAGGGGCATATGGAAAAGATATACATGGGAAGACTATTATAAATCGGTTAAGTATCTTTCGTTGTGCCTTGTAAGCCTTGGTCTGGAAAGGGGGGATAAGGTTGCAATACTCGGGGAGACAAAACCCCAGGCATATTGGGCCGAATTAGCTATCCTGTCAGCAGGAGGAGTGGCTGTGGGAATCTTTGCCGATTGTACTCCTCCAGAGGTGCGATTCTATGTATCTCATTCCGATTCAAGGTTCATCATCGCCCATGACCAGGAGCAGGTCGATAAGATATTACAGATTAAAGATGAACTCCCTCTCCTTAAAAAGGTAATCTATTGGGATGAAAAGGGCCTATGGTTTTATGATGCCCCTATCTTAATGAGTTTATCCGATGCATTGGAGATGGGAAAGGAGTATGAGCGGAGTCACCCAGGTCTTTTTGAGGAGAATATAAACAGGGGAAATGGGGATGACATAGCATTAATCCTATACACATCGGGTACTACCGGCATCCCAAAAGGGGCTATGTTAAACCATAGGGGTCTGATAAGGGCCGGCGATGCAATAAGAGAAGTGGATAGTCTCGATGATAAGGATGTCTACCTATCCTTTATCCCCATGGCGTGGGTTGGAGAACAAATTATCGGTGTTGCCTGTTCAATCTATTCAGGGATGGTGGTTAATTTCCCTGAAAAGGCAGAGACAGTTCAGGAGAATATTCGTGAGATAGGCGCCAGTATTTTATTCTATGGTCCAAGGCAATGGGAAAGCGTTAATCGTATGGTACAGGCAAAGATAAGAGATGCAAGCTGGATAAAACGCTTCTTTTACAATCTCTTTCTCCCTGTTGGACAAAAGATTGCCAATATGCATCTCGCAAAGCAAAAGCCAAATCTCTTATGGAAAACCCTCCATTTTCTTGGTTACTGGACGGTCTTCAGACCCCTTAGAGACAAGCTGGGCCTGTCTAAGGTAAGGGTTGCCTATACTGCAGGTTCTGCCATAAGTCCGGATATTATACGATTGTTCCAGGCTATAGGTGTTAATGCAAAGCAGCTTTACGGCAGTTCGGAGATGGGGTTGGTGACCGCCCATAGAGAGGGTGATATAAAGCCTGAGAGTTGCGGCCCCCCACTTCCTGGAGCAGAAGTCAAGTTGTCTGGTGAGGGAGAGATCCTGGTAAAAAATGAAGGTATGTATGTGGATTACTATAATGCCCATGAGGCTTACCTTGAGAAAATGGATGACGGCTGGTATGTAACAGGTGATTTTGGCCATATCGATGAAGACGGGCATCTTATAGTCATAGATCGGATGGAGGATCTCAGGGAGCTTTCCAATGGTCGTAAATTTTCTCCCCAGTATACAGAGGTCAGGTTGAGGTTCAGCCCTTTTATAAAGGATGCAATTGTAGTAGGTGGTAAGGATAATGACTACGTTGGCGTATTAGTAAATATAGATATGGACAATGTGGGGCGCTGGGCGGAGTCAGAACGTATCTCTTATACAACCTTTGCCGATCTGTCTCAAAAAAAAGAAGTCATAGGGTTGGTTGCAGAGGAAGTAAAAAAGGTTAATAAAACCATTCCTGAATGGACAAGAATAAGGAAGTTCATCAATCTCCATAAGGAATTTGACCCTGATGAGGCAGAGTTAACCAGGTCGCGGAAGCTGAGAAGGACGTTTCTTGAAGAAAGGTATGGAGACCTGGTTGAGGCTCTTTATGGGGGAAAAAATGAGTACGAGGTAGAAACGACGGTAACCTATCAAGATGGCCGTAAGGGCTCATTGAGGTGTACACTTAAGGTTACGTCTCTTTAATAAAAGGAGAGGATATGGAGCTATTTCTTCAGTTTTTTGTCAATGGGGTTATGGTGGGAGGGCTATATGCCCTTGCAGCAATAGGTATTGTACTTATATATAAAGCAACACGAGTGTTTAATTTTGCTGTTGGTGAGTTAGTGTTGCTCGGAGGGTTTTTTTGTTGGTCTTGCCTAACATGGTTTAAGTTTCCGGTCTGGTTGAGTTTGCTTTTGGCTTTAGCTGGAGCGATAATAATTGGATTTCTTATTGAGCGATTAACCCTTCGTAAACTGATTGGACAGCCTATCCTAGCTGCTATTATGGCTACCCTGGCCCTTTCTCAGGTCTTTAGAGGATTGATGCTGTTTGCATGGGGACCATCAACTCTCCCCTATCCGACAAAGGTAATCCCGGGTTCTCCTTTAGTGGCAGGTTTCGTCGTTATGTCGAACGAACTCCTCTGGACATTTTTCCTTTCAATCATCGTATTCCTTGCTCTGGGTGTCTTTTTCAAAAGATACAGAATGGGTATGTTTATGAGGGCTACCGCAGAAAGCCATCAAACAGCCCGGTCCATTGGAATCGATGTAAAGTCGGTCTTTGGCGTTACATGGGGGATAGCTGCATTTGTTGCCGCCCTGGTGGGCATCTTTATGGGCGCCAGGGTTGGACTTGGTGTGGGGCCTACCCCTCTCATAGCGCTGAAGGCATTTCCTGCCGTGCTGTTTGGGGGACTGGAATCGATAACAGGGGCGCTCATAGGTGGCATTGTCGTGGGAATCTTAGAAAACCTATCAGGAGCCTATATCAGTCCTAACTTTGCAGAGATTACCCCTTATATAATCTTGCTCTTAATCCTGCTCTTTCGTCCCGAAGGATTGTTCGGGCTAAAAAGGATAGAAAGGATCTAATTGATATGTACCGTCCCTGTGGCACTTTTGATGAAACTTATATCCAAGATATTGCTATTATACGAACCCCAATGCATTGGTCATCTTTGATTGCAGGTATTATCCTTCTTTTTTCCCTTCCTTTCCTTGTAAGTGGAAAATACCTCTCCTTATTGAACCTGATTGGCATTTCCATCATTTCAGTTCATGGTCTGAGTATATTGACAGGCTATACCGGACAGATTTCCCTTGGACAAGCTGCTTTCATGGCTGTCGGCGCTTATACCACCGGATTGCTTGCAGTGTATCTAAAATTTCCATTCTGGTTGGCACTACCATGTTCCGGGGTGATTACAGGCATAACAGGGATAATATTCGGTCTGCCCTCTTTAAGGATCAAGGGGTTCTATCTTGCCATGGCTACACTAGCAGCGCAGTTTATTATCCCGTGGCTTATTGTGAATGTAAGACCCGATCTAACAGGAGGAACCGATACCCTGGTTGTGCCTACTGCCCATATTGGCTCTTTTGCCTTTAATAGTCAGGAGCGGATTTTTTACCTGGTTGTACCAATGGCAATACTGGTAACATTCCTTGTTAGAAGCCTGGTCCGCACTCGGATCGGGCGGGCATTCACTGCAATCAGAGACAATGACCTGGCAGCGGAGGCAATGGGAATCAGTCTATTTCGTTATAAATTGCTCGCCTTTTTTATCTGTTCTTTTTATGCAGGGATTGCAGGAAGCCTCTGGGCATACTGGATGAGGGCTATAAATATTGATTATTTCCTACTAAGTGACTCAATATGGTATTTGGGAATGGTTATTGTGGGAGGTATGGGCAGTGTGCCCGGGGCAGTATTTGGTACGGTGTTTATACGGACATTAGACCTTCTTGTTAAGAATATCGCCCCATGGTTGGGAACGGTCGTGCCTTCATTAGCCGGTGTTGCCGCTGCTGCTCTAGGACCATTTGTGTTTGGATTGATTATTCTTGTATTTCTTATTTTTGAGCCTAGAGGGTTAGCTCACAGATGGGAGGTGATAAAGAGTTATTTTAGGTTATGGCCTTTTTCGTATTAACCAGAGGCAATAGATTAAAACACAGCCTCAAGGGGAGAGGGGAAATAATTTTTGACAATACGGGAAGATTAAGAGGAGGGTAAAATGAAACGTCTATCTATCTCATTAACAGCAGTATTTATCTTAACCCTGTGTCTTTTTGTATCCTCATATGCCAAGAAGCCGAAGGAGATAGTAATTCCATGTATCATTGACATATCAGGCCCCTATGCACCTATTACTGCTCCTGCATTTTCTGGGTTTTCAGATGCTTGCGAGTATGTTAACCAGCGGGGAGGAATCAAAGGGGTGCCTTTGAAGCCATTAATCAGGGATTGTGGGGGAAGAGTGAATGTTGCCGTCTCCCATTATATGGGATTTAGAGAGATGAAACCTAAGCCACTCACGCTGTTCATATCTGTCTCCGCCGAGGGAGAGGCATTGAAGCAGAGGATAGTTGAGGATAATCTAGTGGCCATGAGTGTCCCGGGAGGGACAACTATATATCCTCCCGCAAACACCTTTGGTCTCTATCCTCTGTATCAGGATATGTTCGGTGGCTTTATGGACTGGGTGGTTGAAAATTGGGACTTCAATAAGATGGGAAGGAATCCAAGAATAGCAATTCTCACATGGGATACGACTTTCGGTCGAGCCATTTTAACCCCTGAGGTAGATGACTATGCTAAAAAGAAGAATATTGATATTGTTGATAAAGTCCTCTTTAGTGTCCGGGATCTGGATGTAACAACCCAACTCATAAGGATTAAGATGAAAAAGCCTGATTGGGTATATACGAATATTGCAGTAGATGGGGTTGCAGCAATTGCAAAAAGTGCACAGGGTATCAGATATGACCTGAAACTCGGAGGCTGTACAGTCCTTGACTGGTCAGCTATTATGCTTGCTGGTAAGCTGCTTAATGGAACAACACTCCTTTATACCTTCAAGAGCTGGGATGATGTTAATGATCCAGGGATCAAACTACTAACGAAATGGTTCAAGGAAAAAAAGAGAAAACCAACGGATAGGACACTTGTCTATCAGCTTGCCTGGGCCAATGTTCTGACGATGCAAGAAGTGATATCCAAGGCTGTTGATAAAGTGGGTTGGGATAAGCTGGATGGTGCAGCAGTGAAGATACAGATGGAGAAACTGAAAGATTTCTCACCGTTAGGCTTAACGTACTATTCCTTCAGTCCGAGAAAACATGCCCCTGGTAAAGGATATATTGCTCAAATTAAGGATGAGAAGATAATTCCTATAACCGGATGGCGTGAATTGCCTGACCTCAGGCCTGCTGAGCATAGGTAATAAATGAGATTAGGTATTGGGCTTTCCGGGTGCGGGGTAAATTAAGGTTCTTCTCCAATTTCGTTGCTAAAAAGGATTCTAGGGTTCTAGGGTTCAAGTGCTTATTTTCTAAGGATTTTATTAGTGCCTTAAGCATTCCACCCGAATCCTTGATTCCTTGACCCTTTGAATCCTCATGATCTTATCAACTTTTTTAGAGGTGATCCTAAATTAAAAGGTGTTTTATGCTTGTATTAAACAACGTTGAAGTGATTTACAGTAATGTCATTTTAGTGTTAAAGGGGGTTTCCGTTGAGCTTGGAGAGGGAAAGATCGTTGCCCTTCTCGGCGCTAATGGAGCTGGAAAGACCACGACCCTGAAAGCGATATCCGGGTTGCTTCATACAGAATTGGGTGAGGTAACCGATGGGAGTATTGAGTTCAACAACTCCAGGATAGACAGGATGCCCCCGGAAAAGATAGCAAAAATGGGTATCCTTCAGGTAATGGAAGGGAGACAGATACTGGAACATTTCACTGTGGAGGAGGAGTTGAAAGTCGGTTTTTATGCTATGGGAGATGGAAGGAGTTTGAGCAGAGACCTGGATATGGTCTATAATTATTTTCCCAGGTTAAAGGATCTGAAAGATAATACCAGCGGGTTTCTTTCTGGGGGTGAACAACAGATGCTGGTAATTGGGCGCGCCCTGATAGCCCACCCAAAGGTGATGCTTCTGGATGAGCCGTCTTTAGGATTGAGCCCTGTGCTTGTACGTGAGATATTTGAGATAATAAAGAGAATAAATACAGAGGAGAAGACTTCTATACTTCTGGTTGAGCAGAATGCGGTGGCTGCTCTATCCATTGCTGACCATGGCTATGTTATGGAAAATGGCAGAATAGTTCTCGATGGCCCTGCGGATAAATTAAAGGAAAATGAAGATATAAAAGAGTTCTATCTTGGGTTGACAGAGGTAGGGGAGAGGAAGAGTTATAGAGAGGTAAAGCACTACAGGCGGAGGAAGAGATGGCTTTCTTAGTTCATCAAACCGAGTGATGGTGACTCTTGGTGGGGAAGGAGACCCGGAATGTGGAGCCTTCTTTTGGGTGAGAGGAAAAGGTTATCTGTCCACCGAGTTCGTCAACTATTTTCTTGGTTACCAGCAGTCCCAGACCGGTGCCGTAGCGTTCCTTGGTGGATAATATCTCGGTGAATACATAATTTTTCCATTCCTCGGGTAGACCTGGGCCATTGTCAGAGACCTCGAAAATAGCTATCGGTCCCTTATGGTCGGTTCTGATCATTACCCGATGTTCTCGCCGGTTCAGATCGAACTTACAGGCTTCCAGGGCATTGTGGACAAGATTACTCAGAATCGTGTGAAGGTCCTCAGAGTTAAGCTGTATCGGACCCATCTGTGGGTCAATATCTACATCCATTTGGATTTTTTCCAGTGCAGCGGTTTCGTGAAAGAGATTGAAGACTTCCAGAACTACCTGATTCGGATCGATAACACTAATCTCATGCCCCCGTTTTTTGGCGCAGTAAAGTATATCCTTCACCAGGCTGGAAATTCGGGTTACGTTGCGCTGCACGATGTCCCAGCCTTTTAAGGTTTCCTTCTGATTTCTATTACTCAACCCCGAATTCACCACATAAATTCCTCCATCAAGACCGGTCAGGATGTTCTTAATACCGTGAGCCATTGTTGCAACCGTGTGCCCCATCATGGTTAACTCGGTTTGCAGACGTTTTACAGGGGTTATGTTGGTAGACATCTCCATTACCGCAACAATTTCCCCCTGCTCATTTCGTATAGGACTGGTGTAAACTATTACAAATGCCTCGTTGCCATCACGGGTGATTACCTGCTCTTCGCTGGAATGGACCTGGCCGTCGGCGAATGTTTTAGCCACAGGACATTCGGGACAGGGGTCAGTTTTTCTTTTATAGACGCTGTAGCAGAGTTCCCCTACACGATCGCCAAAGTCCTGTCTAAAAAGCTCGTTGGTCTGGATAATGCGCAATTCAGGATTTTGTACTGAGATATAGCAGGGAACTTTTTGGAAGAGCTGGCGATAATCGTTTCGGGTCGGTTCCCAACCGTCGATGTTGATTCGGTCCACGTTCTCTCCTCACCCAAATTTGTTGAAGTTTTATTTGACGCAAGCTTCAACCTTACTCAGTAGGTCCTCGGTAGAGAATGGTTTCTCAACAAACTCCTGGGGTTTGGGTAGCCCGCCGCGTTCACGGGCGAAGAAATCTTTATACGCAGTAACTCCAGAGAGAATAATCACAGGAATATCGCTGTATATTTCGCTCTTTTTCAGGTTGCGATAGAACCCCACGCCGCTCTGGTTTGGCATTATGATGTCCAGGATGACTACATTGGGACCAAATTCCTTAACTTTGCGAAACGCATCCTCTCCATCCTCCGCCATCTCTGTTTCATAACCGTTATTGCTTAGAAGAGAATTTAGATATGTTCGTACATCTTCCTCATCATCCACGATCAAGACTTTTTTAGCCATTTTCCCCTCCTTCTTTATTCCTGAAAGGTTTATAGCGGAAAATTCCTTTGAACATCAGAACTCCTGATTCTTGCCAGTGCCTCCCGTGCCTTCTCTTTTGCTTCTGGTAGTTGGCTGTTATCTCTAACCACTTTCTCTAGAGCTATTATCACATCCTTGTTGTCTGTACTACTTATCGTTCCCAGAGCTCTTGCGGCCGAGATACGCACCTCAATCTCGCTATCGGTGAGACAGGTGATGAGCGGATTACATGCGTCTCTTGCCCCGGCACCGATTTCTCCCAGCGCCCAGGCCACAGTCGCTCGGACATACCAAACCGAATCGGACAGAGCTGCCGTAAGGGCTGTTACTGCCTGTACTGCCTTCTGTCCCATGTCGCTAATGGCAAATGCCGCATACTCTCTGACATCCTCATGTTCATCCTTAAGCATTGGCACAATCTTATCTATAATTATATCCGATTCTAATCTAATATCCAGCAAGCTCTGCAGTGCGGCCAGGCGGACAAACCAAATGCTGTCTTTCAAGGCATCAATCAGGGCATCCCGTACCACAGGGTTGCCGGCTCCAACATCTATGAGGGTACGAGCAGCGGCAAAGCGTATATGGCAGTCCTCGTCTTTTATGTCGCGAATCAGCTGGGCTATCGCCTTCTTCATGAATATTAATGTCCTTCATCAGCTGCCAGATAGCTGCTTAACCCTCTATGAGACTCCATTCCCCTTCCTTAATCCCCAGCTGATCCGCAATGTCAACTGCTAGTTTATTGAGGTGGAAGGAGTTAGGCTTATCCGGGCCCACCATGACAACCGGGGTCCTGAAGTTAGAAGCGAATCGTTCGATAACCTGGCCGCCAAAGTCTGCCCCCCGATCAAGGTATCCCATTACAAGGAGATCATACTCTCTTCGGTGTAAACAGCGAGCCAGCTCAGCCCCTTCGTTGCCTTCGCAGAGTCGAAAGCCGACCTTGACAAAGTCTCCTAGCTTTGCTTCATAGTACTCACGGAGTTCCAACTCCTTTTTGACCTGAAATTCATCTGTTACTCGAACCACTTCTTGTTTTTTGTTATCTGCGTAGACTATCTCCCTGCGGAAACGGAAAGGTGACTCCAGCCAGTGGAATATGTTGAGCTGGATATCCTTCTTGCTGGCCAACCCAAAAGCGTAATCAAACGCCCAGTCACCCTGACGGGAATAGTGTGAACAAAGTCCAATTGCTTCCATGTGTTATACCCCTCTAAATTATTTACTTTTTCTCAGTCTTTTCCGGAATAACTAAAGCCTCTGCCACCAAGTCTAATATCTGTACTACCTGCATGTCAAGTTTATAATGTTTGATCAGGTCACTCAGGCCATCAACACAGTTGTGGCAACTGGTGCATACAAGCTTGGCTCCAGTGGCCTTTAGTTGATCTGCCTTGACCTTTGCCACTTCTATCCTGAGAGGTTTATACTCAACCATCGATAGGGCTCCACCACCACCTGTGCAGCAAAAGTTGTCCGACCTGTTGGGATGCATCTCCCGAAAATCAGTACATATCCGCTCCAGTATCCAGCGAGGCTCTTCGGTGAGGTCGCCGGAACGAGCCAGGTTACACGAATCATGATAGGTGATGGGCAGAGGGTTTCGTGAAGGGTCCACCTTTATTAGTCCCTGATTTATGTAGCGGATCAAAGTAATCAAAACGGACTCACTGGGAATATCCTGCTTATATTTGGCCCAGTTATAACCTTCCCAACGGCTGGATCGGTATCCATGACCGCACTCAGAGATGACGATCCGTTTAGCCCTTAGTCGTTTGGCTGCCTCGTAAAGGTTCTTGGCTATATAGCCACCCAGCTTGTCATCACCGGAGAAAAGCCCAAAGTTAGTCTGATCCCAGCCGAAGCTCGGCATAGTCCAGCTTTCTCCGGCCATATGGAATATCTTGCAAGCGTAAGCGATGGAGCGTGGGTCATACTTGATCTCCCGAGGATTCACGGTGTACATAAAATCACAATCTTCCTTGTCTATGGGGATCTTGAAACTGGGGTCGTCTAATTCAGCTTGAACTTCCTCCTCCTGCCATTCCAGAGTTTCAATGTAGTCCTCCTGTGAAACCCCCATCTGGTTGCCCGTTTCCCATGAATCCTTATCCACTACGAAGACCCCCTCAGGCACAATCCCCAGTTCTGTGAGAAGACCCCTGGTAAGTCGAACAAGGACTGCTGTATCCACACCCATAGGACAGTTGAGGGTGCAGCGCCGGCAACCGCTACAGGTTCCAAAGACAATATTCTTTAGACGATTTAGGTCTTCATCATTCTTTGGGGTTTTCGCATGTACCCACCAGGGGAAAATGCGGCCAGTCCAGTCAATATACCTTTTAAAGATTTGTCTGATCTGGTCGGCCTTGTAAGCTGGAGTCATAGTTGGATCGTGAGGCCGGGCTAACGCATAATGGCATGAGTCGGAACACATGCCGCAATGGACACAACCTACCAATGAACTCACTGTCTGCCGACTCAGCTTGTTCTTCAGCATTTCCAGCAGGTTCTTTACATTGTCCTTGTTAGGGTCGTAGACCTTTACTTTCCCCTCGACCACCGCAGGAGATTTTTGTTCTAAAGCCTTCTTCTGCTCTTTCAAATCCAGGGGCAAATTAACTACATCGGAAATGTTTATGGTTTTATCGCTCAATTATATTCTCCTTTCGTAGGTTTATTGTATTTGGGTATATTATTCCAGACCGGCTGGTTTTTCTCCACCCTTTTTACGTGGGAAGACACCTCTATGCCCCATTGTTTTACCAAGGAAATACCGGGTGAAAGGATAATAGAGGTAATGGGAAATTTTGGAAAAGGGCACATAAATCAAGAACAAAGTCGTCATGCCGAAAAAGAGTATCAAAGGCCACTCACTCACCTCATACTGATTGGGCATGGCAAAAACCCCCGCCGCAAACCATGCTGTCAACAACGCCACTGAGAAATAATCATCCGGGGTGCTGATAAGACGCATCACAGGACTGGTAATCCGTCGGATGAGCCTTATCAATCCCACTGCAAAGGCAGCACCCATAAAAAGTTGAAAAATACGCACAATAGGTTCCGACTCAAAGAACTCCGGCCAGTAGGGAAGAATAAGGGTTGCGGTGATTGCCATGAGTACTCCAAGATGGAAGATCACAAACTGTACGTAAAAACTCAGATTCTTCCGTGCGCTTTCCATTGCCCAGGGCATAGCAACATTCATCATAGAGTAAGCTACCCCTACTCTCGGACTACCAACAGGCTTAGTAACCTCTTTGCCGGCCTTGAATCGAAACATCCAGATCAACCGGATTGTGTAAACCGTGGCCATGAATGCCAGAGCCACAATCTGTACCTCATCCTCTAAAATCCGCAGAAATTCGCTCATCTACTCCTCCGTAAAAATAGTTTTTGAAAAGCTTTAGACTAGTTTGTTTAGTTTCTTAATGATGACGGCTTCGTAAAAAGTCCATGCCGGTCATTGCGAGGAGCAAAGCTACGAAGCAATCTCAAATAATATCAATAAGTTATAGATTGCTTCGCTTCGCTCGCAATGACAAAAATGGCACTTTCAGACTTTTTACAGTCCATCAATGATGCAAAGAGATGCAATTTACGCGCCGGAAACATTATAAGTATGGAACATACTGTTTTCATGCAAGAAATTGCTGGTTTTGATTTTGGAGGGAAGGTGTGGACAATGGAAG
Organism: Deltaproteobacteria bacterium; assembly: GCA_003599365.1. Classification (GTDB taxonomy): domain Bacteria; phylum Desulfobacterota; class UBA8473; order UBA8473; family UBA8473; genus UBA8473. Next base: position 12,680 of record QZJR01000070.1, read on the forward strand.
AAAAGTAGCATAATGCAACTTTTAAATGGCTGGAGATAACGAATTCCTGGAAGATAAGCCTGAAAATATAGGGATACCGATATCTTAAACAGATATTAGTTAAAAATAATTAATGTAGCATATTGCAACTGTCCTATGCAACATCTCATGATAAGTTGCAATTGCCCATTCTTTTGAGTTTTCTCCACAAGGTGCTTCTATGGATACCTAGCTCTTCAGAAGTCTTGATCTTGTTCCAGTTATGTTTTTTTAGGGTAGAGAGGATGGTATCGGTTTCCACTTGACTCATCAGACCCGAGCTGGTTTCGATCTTTTCCAGTTCGCTTGCAATCTCTATTGTGTAGGAAGGCAGGTGTTCTTTCGATATGATATTTCCTTTGCACAGTATAAAGGCATGCTCTAGAATATTTTCCAATTCCCGGACATTGCCGGGATATTCGTACTGTAATAGAATCTCCATGGCATAAGGTGAGATTCTCTCAATGTTTCGCTGGTCCCTTTGATTAAACTTGGTGATGAAATGATCCACAAGGAGGGGTATGTCCTCTGGTCTTTCACGGAGGTTCGGAAGTTCCAGTTTAATAACGTTCAACCTGTAGTACAAATCCTGACGGAATTGTCCTTCCTTGACCAACTGTTCCAGATTACGGTTGGTGGCTGATATCACTCTTACATCTACTTTAACGGTTTTAGTACCACCTAACGGCACAAACTCTTTATCCTGGACTGC
>QZJR01000053.1 GCA_003599365.1 Deltaproteobacteria bacterium
TTTATCTAAATCCAGAACCAGCTCAATATTGTTCATATCAAGGGTGTGTTTCACAACCTTGATTATATCCTCAATACTCTGGTTCAAATCAGAGTGCTCAGCGTCGTCCCCTTCTCCCTGACGGGCAAAGCTTAAGAGATTTTCTACAACCTGTTTGCAATGGAGACCCTGTCTTTCTATGGTTTTCAGGTCTTCATATTCCTGACTGTTCTTAACTGTTTTTTCCAGCAAAAGATCGGAGAAGCCCAGTATAACCCCCAGGGGGTTATTGATCTCGTGGGCAACGCCAGCCGCTAATGTCCCCATAGATGCCAATTTTTCGGTATTGATGAGCTGCCTTTCCAATTGTTTATTCTCCGTAATGTCCCTGGCAATACATAAGACAGAGGACACCTTGCCCTTTTCATTCTTTAAGGGCATGAAATTGGCGCTGATCCATGTCTGGTGTTCTCCCAATGTTAACATGAAGTCGTCACGAACGCTCTTCTCGAATCTATAGACCAGTCTTATCAATTTCATCTGCCTTTCAACAATTTCATCAGAAAATAGGGCAGAAAGCCTCTTGCCCAAGAAATCTTCAGGACAGCCCCCGAAGAAATTGGCAGTAAAGCTGTTCATGGACTGAAAATGGCCTTCAGAATCTACCGTAAAGATAAAGTCCTCGGCGCTCTCTACCAGAGAGCGATATTTTTCTTCTGATCTTTTGAGTTCCCAGGTTTGATTGGCAACCTCTTGCTCCAGAGTGCGAGACCAGCGTATTTCAAAAAACAGGATCGTTGCGGCGCCCAATACAACAGCCAAAATGACCAGCCCCTGCAATATGAAGTGCCGCCTATAGCCTGAATGCACGGCCTCTTCAACTTCGGTTATGGGTGCTACCACGGCTACAGACCACTTTTGAGGCGGATTGTCTGAAATAATTATGGGGGAGTAAGCAATCAGCTTGTTTATGTCTCCGGTAATCCCCCTATGCCAACCGGAAACATACCGGCCTGTGCCCTCCAGACCTTTGAGCATCCTTTCTTTCTGAATCAGATTGATCTTTCCGTAGTAAATACTTGGGTCTCGCTCTTTACGAACCTTGAAGGCATCCCTGCCTACAAATTTTGTCTCGGGATGAAAGAGGAATACCCCGTTGTTATCAATAATCCACGCATATCCTGTCTTTCCGGAGCGAATATTTTTCAAAAGGGGGGTCAGGAACCATGAGACATTGACATGAAAGAGGAGCAGTCTTTTAGAAGCGCCTGTCAGGGGTACCGCCAATTGCAAACCTATTCCGGAAGGCTCTGTCCGGGGAGGAGAAACCCAGACCCCTTTATTGTTTCCTACATTCGGGTGCTGTCCATTATGCAGTCCCTGGTCAGGTGCCTGATCTGACATCCAATGTCTATGAGACGTATATATATGGGTTTTTTTGTTCCCCGGGTCTACAACATCAATTCTCCAAACACCACTTTCCAAAACACGGGAAAGGCTCTTCCGGATAGTTTCATACTGCCTATCAGGGGCTGGATGCCCATCAGAGATATCCTTACCAAGTAGAACAAGCTCTTTTTTTAAGAAGCCCAACTCCTTTCCAATCAAATCGGAGATATTACGGGCAATAACCAGTTGTTCTTCATTGAACTGTCTCCCCACTATCTCTCTCATCTCCCTGCCAGACCAGAGACCCAAAGCTACACCCGCTGTCAGAAAGATAGCAGCACTCAGGCAGACAATGAGAACGATCTTTTTGTTAATCCCAGGGTGTTTTTCTTGAGTCATTTCTATCCCCTGACTTCTGACTCCCGGGTAGTTACAGTGCTTTTCAAATTGTAATTTCCTGCCAGGAAATTCTTTGCCAATGCCTCAACACTGGCTTCATTATTCATCAGCATATCCATCTGGCGGGTGAACTGGAGCAGTCGTCCGATCATGTCCAGTTTATCTTCAATAAGAGATATCTCATGTTTTTGATAACGGGCATCTACCCGATCTCCGGTGACCTCAACCGTAAAATCAAGGGATTGAAGGATTATTGCAATAGCCCGGACACGTCTGTTTCTGCGGATATCATCGGCAGCCCCTCCCTTAAAAGAAAAGGTAATATAATTCATACTAGGTGTCTGGCTGCAGTAGGAATCCAGGATGCTGTAATGATACCCGACACGGGAGCTAAAATTTAGGTATTTATCAGAGATAATGGCATAGCTGCGATCACCGAACCTTTCTGCTTTAGAAGGAGGGGAGAGCATCTGCTCTCTCATAACAGACAAAAAGCCTTTAAACTCCACAGGTCGTAATTGACTTTTCTGAAAATCTTCATGCATTATTCCTCTAAGGAGGGCATTGAAGGGAATCGAAGCAATCTTGTCAGGAGGTACGCTCTTGAGATGCACATTGGTTTCCGTCATGCCGCCTCCCAAATCAATAACGTACAGATCAAGCGGAACAGAGACTTTCAATTTAAAAGCCACTCCCTTTTTATCGGACACAAAATCGCTTAGTTGAAACATCTCAGTATATGAGAATTCATGTACCATCCGGCTGATATCGTGAAGGGACCGGCAAAATGATGGGGTAAAGTTGGGTGACTTGGGATCCAGAAGATGCAGAGGTATTATCCAATCACTGACCTCCCTCAGAACCCTGTATACCGGCGTATCCTTCATGGGACATTCACAGGCATTCTGGAAGGACTCTAATTCAGGGACTATTCCCTGATATACCCTTCCCGAATAGGCATCCACGGTAACTTCCATACCGGCGGGGATAGTGGCTGTGGCCACCTTGGCATTGACGATGGCAGGTACAGCGAACTCCCTTGCCAGAGATGCCATATGTCCTGCTATATTTCCCATATCGGTGATGATCGCCCTGGTTTTCTTCATGACCATAACAAACTTAGGGGAAGAGTGCCTGGCCACCAGAACCGCCCCATCAGGGAAATTCAATAGGTCTTGATCTGAAGCTACATGAAATGCCGGTCCGAAACCTACTCCTGCAGAGGCTGTTCCCCCTTTTTCGATCAGCAGAGGGTATGCTGTCAGGACAGGGGTGATGGGATAGCCTTTCCCATAGTCTTCTACACGGAGGGGGCGGCTTTGCAGAATAAAGAGACGTTTCTTTTTGTCGAGAGCCCACTCTATATCCTGGGGGCATCCATAATGTTCCTCAAGTTTTAGGGCGTAGGTGACAAGAATATCAATCTCCTCCTGTGATAGACAGGGTTTATCCTGAAGCTCATCTGCCACAGGAACTTCTATCAAATCCTCGTCGGGCTTACTGACCAATTTAACTGTCTTGTGGGAGATCTCGGCTGCTATTGTTTGACGATTTTTGCCTACCGTGTAACTGTCCGGCGTAATAACCCCATCCACGGCATAGGGGCCCAGTCCCCATACCGCTGTAATGATTGTATTTTCTTCAAGCAAGTTTAATGGATTTCGTGAATACATTACGCCACTGGCTGCAGATTCCACCATTTCAAGGCAGGCAACACTCATGGCGACATCTTCGTCCCTTATCCCTTTGTTAAGGCGATAGGCAATCGCCCGAGGGCTATAGAGACTGGCTACGATTTCCTTGTAGGCATGAATGATTTGATCCGACGGTACGTTTAATTTGGATAAGTATTGACCGGCATAGGAAAGCTCACTGTCCTCTCCGGTTGCGCTGCTCCGCATGGATACCCGCATCCCGCTGTCCTCGGCAAGTTTCGCATAGGCCAGGAGGATGGCATCTTCCAGTTCGGCAGGAACCTGGGCTGAGGTGATTAACTGCCGGATATCCTCACTGATAGTGTTAATGGTTTCCGGATTATTAGGGTCAATCCCCACCTTTTTTTTACTGATCTCATCAAAGAGTTCATTTCTGACCATAAAAGATTCGAATGCCCGTGTAGTGATAGCGAACCCTCTGGGTATTGGAAGATACACCCTGTTATGTATCTCACCAAGATTGGCATTCTTCCCCCCCACCCAATCCACCATCTCCGCATTAATCTGAAGGTAGGGTAAAATCAATTCTGTCGGTGGAATCTCCTTTCTCTTACCCAAAACCTCTTTGATTTTTAGGTTAATCTCTTCGAGGATATCAAAAAGCAAGGTATAACGGTGACCCGAGAGGTCATCCAGATTTTTAACCATACGAAGGGTATGAAAAACAGCCTGGTCAGATCGGGATCTCACATACGACATACCGAAGATCTCCTGCCCCTGGAGTCTCTCCTCTATATCGCTTATTACCGTCAAAAATTTGGCATTTGAGTCCAGCAGCATCTTGAAACAGGAATATTTAAAGCGAAAGAGGTTGGACAGGGTGTCAGGAGAGAAGGTATCCTTGCTCGATTTTTTTCTTCTAAAAAGCTTGAGAACAGCGGGCTTAAGCCCGCTGTTGACCCCGCTGTTGTGCCTGCTGTTGAGCCATCTGTTGAGTCTCCTCGAATAGTTTCCGTCGGTAGACATCCTTCTACCCCTTCCTGCAACAGCGGGCTTAAGCCCGCTGTTTTCATGCCCGCTGTTGATCGCTCTGTTGTGCCTCTTCGAGCAGTTTCCTAATGTAGGCATCCTCTACCTTGACCAGGAGATCCTTAACATTGCAGGGCTTAACCACGTAGTCATATGCCCCCAATCTCATACCTTCAATACCTGCTTCCACAGAACCATGTCCGGTCAGCAGGATAACTTCTACAAGCGGAGCGATCTTCTTGATCTGCCTCAAGGTCTCTATGCCATCCATCCCGGGCATCTTGATGTCAAGAACGGCAACATCGAAAGACCTTTCTCTGATCAGTTCTATTGCCTCGTTACCGCTGCCAACATCGGCAACATCTAAATTTCTTTTTTTTAACCTGCTTGCCAGTGTCGTTCTGAAATCTTCTTCATCATCTACCAGCAACAAACGGATAGTTTCCATATATACTTCCTTAGTTTAGCTGGTAAAAACGACGGGATCAACAGCGGGCTTAAGCCCGCTGTTGTATGTGCGCTGTTGAGCCAGCTGTTGAGTCTTACCCCCTTGAATCCTTGATAATGGAATAGAGGTCATTCATGATTTTTTCCTTCTGACTGATTATTGAAGCATCATCCAGCATAATCATGTCTAACTGACGGGTGTGTATGATGAGGTAACCTATGATTTTGAGCCTCTCTTTCATAGAGTCTTCTTCCTGTCCCTCCACGCGGGAAAAAAGTGCATCCTCCTTGACCTCTATACGAAAGCCAAATTCCTCAAGGATACGGCCGACAAAAAGTGCCCGTCTGACCCTTCTCTTATAGTCAGCAGCCCCCCCCTTGAACTGGAAACTGATATAATTTTCAATAGCTCTTTCACTAACCAAAGCCTCCACAATGGAGAAATGGAAGCCAAACCTCGAATGGAGACTGCAAAAATTCTTTGAGATCATAAAATAATTCCGGATCGCGTACGAAGAGCGGGTGGATGGATCAAGTGCAGGATTGGTGGTCGCCTGATGTAAAATGGACATAAATCCCTTTGCATTAACCGGCGGTGGTCCCCGCCATGGTATGGCGGTCATTCCCTCCCAGATGGCTAGCATGGGAATAGATGAGATGTTTTCCAGTTTAACATGCCTTCCCGTTGTCTCATCCCTGAAACCGTCGTCTAAATCAATGACCCAGAACTGCATGGGTACGTCAGTTAGCAGTTGTTTGCCGGCACGCTCTGAAAAATGATGCTCCTTACCGAAACTGAACATCTCCCAAACCGCCTTTTCATGGGAAAAACGGGTAATATCATGTAGGGTCCGGCACTTCTGCGGTTTAAAATCAGGGGCATCCGGATCAAGAAGGTTTAAGGGAACGATATGCCGGCTCACCTCTCTGAGTATCCCATAAACAGGACTGCCTTCCATAAACCTTTTCTTATGCCCCGACTGCACTAACAGCGCCTCAACACGGCCCTTATATATTTTCCGCCCCTCCGCATCTACCGTTATCAGGTCGCCGTTCCTCAATTTATCGGCTGCTCCAGGGATGCCAAACAATGCCGGGACATTAAATTCCCTTGCCACGGTTGCCAGATGGCCGGCAAAACTTCCCTCCTCAGTGACCACCGCTTGAGCCCGACTCAAGAGAGCAGCCCATCTCGGCAAAGGCGAGGGGGTAACCAGAACAGCCCCCTCCGGAAACTGAAGGGCATCCATGTCTCTCTTTACTATAAAAACAGGACCGCAGGCCACACCGGCAGACGCTGTTATCCCACCTGCGATGATCACCGATTCCCCGTTTAATGGCTCTTTTGCCCCTTCAAAATCCTTTTCTCCTGTATCAAACTGTTTAAGCGGCCTGGATTGCAAGATATATATGGAATCATCATGGGAGATACCCCACTCAATGTCCTGAGGAAAACCATAGTATTCCTCTATTTTCATCGCTATCCGGGCAAGCTCTTGGGCCTGGCCATCCGTGAGGGAAGGGGAAGATGCCTTCTCTCCCGCCATATCCAGACGGCATACCCCTTCTTCAGGGTAACAGACAAACCTGTATTCCTTGTTCCCGATCTCTTTCTTTATCACATCCATGTTGTCCCTTGAGACAACGAACAGGTCAGATGCCCCGCTGCCGTCAACCACGGATTTTGGCAGCCCCCAGACCGAGTTTATGAAAATCGAACCATCTCTCATGTCCAGCGGATTACGGGAGTAGATGACTCCGCCGGCCAGCGCATCAACCATAACCATGCAGCCCACACACATGTCAATATCTTCATCACGGATCCCCTTGTTCAATCGGTAAGCCATAGCCGGCAGACTGTATTTGCTGGCGACGACCTCTCTATATGCCTGCATAATATTTTCGGCGCTCACGTTCAGTTCGGAACGGTACTGTCCGGCAAAGGATGTTCCGGCAGAATCTTCCGCCAAGGCACTGCTACGGAGAGATACCGTTATTCCACCTCCGACCTGCCGCTCCAGGTCCCTGTAAGCTTCCATGATCGCCTGTTCGAGATCGGAGGGAATATCTGACCGGATGATTAGTTGCTGGATGCCGGCGCTGAGGGCATAGAGGTGATCAATCTGCTCTGCACTGGAAGACTGAAGGAGGCGGTCAATCTCTGTCTGAAGGTCATTATAGGTGAAAAATCTCTGATAGGCAAGGGCTGTGATCACAAAGCCTTCCGGTGTGGAAATCCGGAGGCGATTTTTTACCTCTCCCAGGCCGGCCATCTTGTTTCCTGTTTCATCGGCCATCTCCCCGTTGATTTCCCGAAGTGAAATAACAAGCCTATCCCCTTTCGGCAGTCTTCTCCGGGAAAGTATCTGATTGATGGACACCTCAATGTCCCTGAATCTGCCGTACAATTCCCGATATTTATCGGGGGCGAGTTCATTAAGATTCTGGATGATACGGAAGACATTGACAGACAGAGCCGTACAGCTTGCCCTTATAAAGGACATGCCAAAAGGGCGCTCCCCCGGAAGGAACTGCTCTATATCAGCCATTATCTCCAGCGCCTTGTTGTTGGCGTTGAGAAGGAGCTTGAAACTATGATAACGGGCCTTGAATGTAGAGCGAAGTTCCTCAACGTTAAAGACAAAACATTGTCTCTGTGTGGGGTCTCCCCTAAAAAAAATCTTTTTCAGGAAAGGAAACATTTTTAGAAAGCTTCCACCTCTTTGTACCGGTTCACAGCGGTCAGGGATCAGCAGTCAGGTCAGTTGTCAGCAATCAGCTGTTCTTTCTCTACCCCTGAACCCCGGCAACTGATCCCTGTGAACTGTTAAACCTCTTTTTTATGACCCGCTTTCATCTCCAGTCCCAGACCTTCGAAAAGGAAGAGGATTGCATAACCCCACCACAGGGTATACACGACATAAAAGCCGAGCGAAACGCTTAAGATACCGGCACTGGAAGATGCCGACCTCGGTTCGATTTTATAGAAGTTGTATGCCACCTCGACGGCTCTCTTCATCACCTCTTCTACCCAGGTTGCATCGGTGAATCTTTCCTGTTTTGTCAGCGCCTTGTTCAGCGCTTTGAATCCTTTATGCCAGACAAACAGCACCTCTTTTTCCGGAAAACCGTATTTCCGGGCAATCTCTTCGCCTCGGTTATGAAATACAACATTGGCATCCTTAATTGCTACCTCTAAAATCCTGCCAAGGTCACCATTTATCTTAAGCAGAGTTGATTCACTGTCCGACATGCTCACCGAGGCGCCCGCTGCGGAGAAGAGTTGCCCTACTTTCTTTACCATCTCTTCGTTATCAAGTTTGATAGCAGCATCAACGCGGCGACCTTTATACTCCTTGTTTTCTTTCAGAACCTTGGGGATGTAGTACGTTGAACCTTTGGCAATGGAGTTGAAAAGCCGGTCGGCAGCCTGGAAGGCATTCTTTCCTCCGCCAAATACGGGGCTGAACATTATTCCCAGGACAATAAAGAAACTTACAGTCAGGAGAAGACCTTTTCTGAATTCCTTTTTATTTTCCACTATCATTGTCCTATACCTCCCCTCTCAAGACCTTAAGATTGCTGAAAAACTTTCCGATTACCCATATTGCAAATATCCCCACGGCAATAAAAAAGAGCCAGTTCCCGATAGTGGTCAGAGTTGTTGCCATAGCCTTGGAGATGTTAATGATTTCCATCTCCCTGAGTTTTTCGGGGAGGGCAAACAGCCTGTTAACGAAACCGGCTATGACGGCTACAGCATAAAAAGCCCTGATATAGATTCCTTTTACAACCGTGGTGGTGAGTGCGCCGAGTTGAATTCCCACCAGGGAGCCGAGGAGCATTCCCATTGCCAGTGTATAAAAAACGAAACCATAGACGGCGTACTGTACAATGGCGGCGTAGCCGGCGGTAAATATGATCTGCAGAATATCCGTCCCCACTGTAGTAAAGGAAGAGACACCGAGGATGTAAACAAACATGGGGAAGGTCAGGAAGCCTCCGCCTACCCCCATTATTGCCGCGGCGAAACCGACAATAGCCCCGCATATAGCCACAAAAAACGCGGAAATCTTCTTGCCGCCGGGGGTCAGGTCCTGATCAAAGGTAATAAGGGGAGGAATCCTGGCAGACTGCAACCTGGCGGGAAGACCCTTCTCTCCGGATGCCATCTCGACACCGTGGGGGCTTTCCCCCACATGAGCCCCAACTTCTCCCTCCATCTTCCTGAGCCGGAAAAAATCCAGCAAGGCATAGACGCCTAAAAACCCCAATAAGAGGACATAAACAACACTGATAAAAGTGTCACTTAAAACAGGGTTTTTTTCATAAAGTGTCCTGTTGATCACCCCGCCGCCGGTAACACCGAAGACTGATCCGACCAAAAAGGCGATAGCCAGGCCGGTCGAGACATTACCCAGTTTCTTATGAACAACCGTTCCCATAATAGCCTTGGCGAAGATGTGAAAGAGATCGGTACCCACTGCCAGGATGCCTTTTATCCCGGCGCTCATGAGCGCAGGTGTGATGATGAACCCTCCGCCTGCCCCGATAGCGCCGGTAATTAACCCTGCACAGACACCGATTAGTATGGATACCACAAAAACGAATGTAGTGTAGAAGGCAGGACTATAAGCCTCCTTTCCCCCCAGGATTGGCGGGAGATCAGAAGATGCCAGAGCGATCGATCCTAAAATAATCGGCAATAGCATCAAACCCAGTATCCATCGCCTCTTCCTGCTTCTCAATATGTTCATAGACATTTCATAATCCCACTTTGCATGGGCCATTGCGCCCATCAAAAGCATTTGATACAGTTTTCTCATTAAATAACCTCCTTTTCCTCTTATGAATTTTATTGCGAATACTCAAAAATTATCTTCATTCTGTCTCCTGAAGTGAAACGATATAGCCCGGTTTAACTGTGCAGCCATATTCCGCCGTTGCCAATGAGTCAGTTTCAGAGACTTTGTGAACCACCACCGTTCCTACAGGTTTCCCCATTTCATTGAGGAGGGCAAGGCAGGTGTTGACCCGGATACCATGCCTGGCACCCAGGCCAAAGGCAATCTCGTATCCTCCCTCGCCTTTTATGGCCTTATATACCTCTGCCTTTCCCTGTTCTGCCATGAGATATTCAACCTTCCGGGATAGAAGAAATATACACCCGAAGGCCAGAACAACCAATGGGGAAAGAGAAACAACCGCAACCCATGGAGAGATATTAAAGTGTCGTTTCATGAGAGACTTGAAGCTTTGGCGGTAGCCCATATAATCTTTATGAACCCTTATCAGGAAAACATGGGGCGGCTTTTGAATCTTCTTCCCCTTAATACCTACAACCAACGTATACTCTCCCTGTCTGATACTGGAACTGGTTGTCAGCCTCCCCTGCCACATGTTTTCCCCGAACCAATGACCTTTCTGAATTGAATCTATGGAAAGCTGAATTAGATTTGAACTGCTCGTGTAGGCTAGTTCCTGGACACTCCGGACTTTTTCCGCCAGTACTCCGTTGATTTCTACAGACGTTCCTGGAAGAAGATCAAATACATTTATCGGCTGCATGAATCCGGCGACCAGGGCATCAATAATTAAAAGACTCAGAACAACGCATAAAATGGCGGCAGCCTTTCCCGTGGCGCTTCTCCACTGCCTGACTTTTTCTATGTCCATTTTCAAGGTTCCAAGTTCAAGGTTCAAAGTTCTAAGTTCAACCCTGAACTCTGAACCTGATGACCCTGAACCTCAAGAGGGTTATTTCTTAAAAATGTCAATCTTGCTGACGTTCATAAACCTCCTGGCCTTCCCTTCCTCCTTATAGTAGATGCGGGCTTCATCACCGGAATCCCATGTATTATCCGGAAGGGTAAAGTATTCAGCAGGCAGAGAAAAGGTGGTGAGAACCTTTTGTCTCTTCGAATAGACGGTAATGATCTTCTTTTCCCTGTCTATCACAGGGAAATTCCCGGGTTTATCTGCCGTCTTATCATAGACCAACGGGTCCTCTTTTCCTACATTTTCCTTCTGCTCGATCAGCTTATAAGTGATCGTCTTGAAGTTCTGTGTGGCCGTATCAAAGATGACTATCTGGCTGTTCCCGGTATCGAGCTTCATCCGCTTTCCTGCCTTCGGGAGAGCCCCTATTTCCGCAGGATCCTTCGGCATCTCATAAATAACAGGCGGCAGATAACTGTAGTCAGGGTTCTTAGGGTCGGCCTTCTTATCCCTGATAATAGTGACTGTACCTTTTCCCCTGTCAAATTCGATAACCCTGCCCTGATCTACCTTACCCAATTCCCCGCAGGCGAGGAGAAAGGATAAGACAGTTAGTGTCGCAAACAGGCTAAGTTTCTTTATCATCACATACCTCCTCATGCTAAGTCTTTCCTTTCTTCACGGTGATTTCTTCCCTTGCACCCTGTAACATTTTGATAAAAATATAAACAGAAAGGGCAGCTACAAGCCCAAGGATGAGAACGGTTGAGGCAGTATCCATAGCTGCTTTAGTCCAGGCTATATAATTTGGGATGAGTTTCATAATGATGGAAATACAACAACCGATAACGGCAACTCCGAAGGCTATACGAATTCCATACCCTTTAATGTATTTGGTTGCCACTGTCCCGATCTGCGCTCCCATAGCAGCGCCTATCAGCATTATAAGGGCAGCGACCAGCTCTGTCCTGCCCTTGAAAGTATAGGTGGCAGCTCCGTAAAGACCGGATATCATAACCTCAAAGAGGTCCGTCCCCACCGCTATGTGGGTGGGACAACCGATAAAATAGATAAGGGCCGGCATACGAATTAGCCCTCCGCCGATACCCAGTATACCTGCCAGCCAGCCGGTAAAAAAGCTGATAAAGATGGGTAACCAGGCAGAGCAGTAGAATCCAGCCGCCTTAAAATGTATTACAGGGGGGATCCTGATCTTATGGAGGGTCTTGTGCCATTCAATACCGGTGGCCAGTTTGTCCTCCTCCATACCTGCTGCCCTTGCCTCCCTTTCCTTTTTTCTTTTCTTTGCCACGTCAGAAAAGATCATCCATGCGATGAGGATAAGGAGTACAACATACATCCAGCGGACATAGAGTTCTACCTTGCCGAGGCGTTCCAGCCACATAATCATCTGTGCGCCGATCTCAAACCCTACCACGGTGCCGACGAGCATAATAAAGCCCAGCCGGTAATCTACGTTCCCGAACCTGCCATGCCGCATAGTGGAAATGAGGGACTTCCCCGCCATGTGGGCGATATCCGTCCCGATCGCGAAAGCCATGGGAAAACCAAGGATGTTAAGCCCCGGTGTCACCATCCAGGCGCCGCCCATGCCAAAGAAACCACCGATTATTCCGACCCCGACTCCAAGGATAACAAGACCGGGCCAGAATACTGTAACCCCCGAAATGGGCATTAAAACATACAACCAGTCCATACATTACCTCCCGACTATTTAAAAATCTTAGTGCTCAGCTAATTCCCTCGACTTCAGGTCAATGCCTATACGGCTCATAACCAGGTCCGCTATAAGACCAAGAAGCACACCGACAATCGGAATGATTGCCACTGTGAGAAGAGTAAAATACAGATGACTTTCATTATATAGATTGGCAAACCATGCCTGCCATCCCGTCAATATGCGCGTATCAGCCACAATGACGAGGGGGGAAGCCTTTTCTGCAGCAGCCAGGGCAATATCCGATATAACGAACAATGCCATGACCGTTACACCTGTCAGTTTTGTCCACAACTTAAACATCTCCTTTACCTCCTGAATTCATCGAATTACACTCACACTGCATGGAGCGTGTGCCACCACCTTGGCCGCTGTACTCCCCATCAAAACCCTCTCGAGACCGGTGATGCCCGTGCTTCCCATAAGGATGAGGTCAAATCCGTCATCTTTCGCCCTCCCTATAATATTGTTGGCCGGCACAACACCTGTCTCCAGGATGGTCTGGACATTGATCCCCCTTTCTTCAAAGATAGTCTTTGCCCTCTCGAGGGCATCCCTGGCCTGTCTCTCCAATTTCTCCTGAATTCTGGGCGGCATGTCATCGAAGTCGCCCTTCCCAAAATAGGCAACTGACATCAGGGTAATTTCTGCCTTTTCTTTTTCTGCCAGTTCCAGCGCCCTTCTTACCGCCTTCATGGAATTTTCTGAACCGTCTGTCGCTACCAGCGCTTTCATAAAACACCTCCTGATCATCTAGAACGTATTGTCAAAAGAAACCACAGAGAACACAGAGAAATTATCAAACATCAATAAGTTGTGAGATTTCTGCTCTGTGCCCTCTAAATTATCAAGCGTTTTATGCCTTCTTTTAACCTCTCTACATTGAAGTTAATTAACAAACCAACTCTTTTATCCATAGCCTTCAAATATGTTAATAACTGCGCTTCATATATTTTGTTCATTCCCTCAACTGCCTTCAATTCAACAATAACCTGACCTTCTACTAAA
>QZJR01000005.1 GCA_003599365.1 Deltaproteobacteria bacterium
TTTCATTACCTCCAGACTCGGTCCATGTTCATGAGCCATGAATTTGCGCTTCCCTATTCCAACCCCATGTTCACCTGTGGCTGTGCCTCCCAGATCAATGGCGCATCTGACTATGGCGTCATTGGCTTCCATTCCTCTTTCTGCCTGCTCTGCATCTTTAGGGTCTTTAATCAGACCCATGTGGAGGTTGCCGCTTCCTGCATGACCGAATATATAGCCCTTTATCCCTTTTGAAATTGCTTCATTCCGGGCAAAGTCAACCATCTTCGGGTATTTTGAGAGAGGAACCGCTGTATCTATGATGATTATTTCCATGCCTTTATTCGCGTTCTTCATAGACTCAAATGTGTCATATCTGGCTTCCCACAGTCGATCTCTCTCTTGTCTCCCGATTCCGGCTTCATAGAGGGAACATTTGTTAGAGATACATATCTCCTCTATGAGAGAGAGTTCCTCTTTGAGTCCTGCCTCGTTACTTCCGTGAAATTCCATAAAAAGAGTAGGCTTCTCCTCAAGGTTGGTATCCTTGTAAAGGTTAATCGCCTCTATGACATTTACATCAAGAAATTCAAGGGCAGCCGGGACGATTCCTGTGCACATTATCTGATATATAGATTGAGTTGCATCTTCAACGGAATCGAAGTTTACCAGTGCAGCAGTGAAATGCAAAGGCAGGGGGGCAAGACGCAAAGTTATCTGAGTGATTACCCCGAGCGTTCCCTCTGACCCTGTAAAAAGACGGCAGAGATCGTAGCCCGAAGAGCTCTTGACGGCATTGGAACCAACATTGATTATTTCACCTGTGGGAAGGACAACCTCTAACCTCATTACATAATCCTTTGTAGCCCCGTACTTAAGGGTCTGGATACCGCTGGCGTTATTGGCAACCATCCCACCAATGGTAGCCGATGCTCCCGGATCAGGGGGGAAGAAGATGCCCTTTTTTGAGAATTTTTTATTCAAATCCTTATACACTACCCCAGGTTCCACTACTACCTGGAAGTCCCCCTCTCTTTCTTCCAATATCCTGTTCATCTCCTTCACATCCAAAACAATGCCGCCCATACTTGGCATGGGATTCCCCTCAAGACTCGTTCCTGCGCCCCAGGGGGTAACAGGGATATTCCTCTCATTTGCCACTTTGAGGATATTGCTTATCTCCTCCCTGGATTTGGGGAAAATCACAACTTCGGGCTTGGATTTTTTATGAAAGGATTCATCCTTAGAATGCAGCTCTATTAAGGATTCTCCAGTAGAAACCCTTTCAGGATCAGTGATAGATCTGAAAATAGCTATTTCATCTTTCGTAACAGTTCCGTAGGTCATAATGAAAACCTCTAATTTTTCATTTTTCAGGATGAACGAGTTGTTGTTCTAGCTTTAGCCACCAGTCTGGGAAATGTAGTGGCGCAAAAAATATCTGATTAATCGGTTCGTGTCAAGGTGTTTTTGGGAGAGAGAAAGGGGGGGTCGTTAGCAGAAAAGCTGAGGCAGGTTTACAAAAAAGAAGGTAAGAGTGTAAATCAGATCGTCATTGATACCATGAAGAAACAATTATCAGCTAATCCCTTAATTGAGATGCTGCCTGTGCTATAAGCAAGATAAAATTCTTAGCCTTATCATCGCACTTATCAAGGAGGTCCTGAATTTTCTCCTCAGTAATTTCTTCCTTCAGCATAGCATCCTTCAAGCTAAAGAGAAATAGCTGGCAGGCATCAATACCAAAACCCTTGGCTATTTTTTCGATGTTGTCGATGGTGAGATTCTTCTCTCCACGCTCAATGGCACCGAGGTATTTATAATCCAACCCAGCAATGGCTCCAAACTCCTCCTGAGTCCAATCCCTAGCTTTTCTGATCTGCCTTATTCGTCTTCCAAATTCTTTACGTAATTTTCCCATCTTGTATTTTCTCTAGAAAATATCCTATCAGGGTAATTCTGTTAAATAAACTTCCCCTGAGTAGTTTTTCGTTTGACAGATTACCTGACAGGTGTATAATCCAGAAAAAATCAACTGACAGTTGTTTTTTCCACGGAACGATGGATACAATCAGGGGAGTAAGACCTTCAGCCTAAATTTTACAATAGTCATCCCGAACAGTATTGGGAGAGTCCTGCTATCCTATAGCCACCCTACTACAACTTTCAACTAACTTTAGAGGGCACTCTAGAAATGGTAAGAAAAATCAGAAAATTCTTTATTGTTTGGGCAAATCCGCAAACTCTATTGGCGGCAACATGGAGGTTTTTCGTGGCTTTATTTGATTGGCGGACTATGTTAAGAAGAGTTTTGGGTCGGCCAATAATTGACGCAGTTTTTGTGACCAATATGCGCGATGAAGTTGATCGGAAACGTTACCTTGGTTTATGGCGTCCCAAAAGTGGACATTTCAATGGTCCTCGATATTGGGTTAATGGGACATCTGGTAGAACAAGGGCGCTGGATATTGTTACTGAAGATTTGACCACCAGCGAGGGTCGGGAAAAAGCTAAGGAATATTTTATTAGGGCTGTTCAATGGGCTAAAAATAAAGGGGCAAAAGCAATTTTGTTAGCTGCGGGCACAAAAAGGCTTTTTGGCGACGACGGCGCACAATTAAAAGAATTTTTCCCTGATTTAATTTTCACGATTGGTGATAACGGTACTTTCTTTTTATTAAGGGAAGAGGCCACTCACGCCTTAAGGAACGCCAATTTGAGACCAGGTCATTGTCGAATAGCGATTTTAGGGCCTTATGGTCTTCTCGGCGAGATGATGGCTCAGACTCTTGCGAAAGATGAAGGTTATAATATCATTGGAGCCGGTCCTAATATTTCTGCCCTGAAGAGAATCAGCCAGAAATACGGGATTGACACTTGTCGCAGTTTTTCTGAAATAGGGAAAGTTGACGCGGTAGTGGCATGTACTCATAGTGAAAAGATTCGTTTGAATGCTCAAAATATAGAGTTGATCCGTAATCCTGAGAAAAAGTTGCTGGTTATCGATGTGGCTGAACCTTCAAATTTAAGATACCAGGAATATCAGAAATGTAGAGGAACAGTTGTTCGACAAGATGCTGGAAATGCTTATTCGCCAAAGCTGAAATATGTGTTAGGTGCAATTTCTTACAAGATGTTCCGCCTATCCAGAGGAGTGACCTTTGGGTGTTTCGCTGAAACTCTTTCTCTCGCTGAGGCGCTTAAACAAGAAATGGAAGTGAAAGGAATAGACTGGTTTACTGTTAGCGCTAATAATATGGAAGTTATTGCTGAATTATTCAAAAAAGACGGCTTTACGCTTCCGTCCCCACGTTGTTTTGGAGAGGAGTTATAGTAACTTATCTCATCAGTTTCCAAAGCGTTAGGATGTGATGCTTTACTTTACATGCAAATAAAACAAAAAAAGTGGGTAGGGGAACTGCTTTTCTAAAGGCAGGGTTTGTAGGAACAATAGATTTTCCTATGTCTGTACACTTGGCGATTGGTCAAAAAGATAACAAAAAAGATATCTGGCTTTAAGAACATGATTTTGTAGTTAGTTTCGGCACTTTGAAATTGGAAAATACTCCAATCGATGAATTCGTATTTCCGTTGCCTGACCCCATTCTTTGGACATTAAATGAATGTAAAGATAATGGTGAAAAGTGGAATAATCTGCATAATTTTATGAAAGGGAGGTGGTGGTGGATGAAGAAGTGGATGATGGAGAAAAAGAGATTGGTATGGTTGTTCGCTGTCGTGTTTATCGGCGTTCTTCTTTTCTTTGTGGCTGGCACTATTGGCAAATTACGCAGTTTGTTTGGTGGTGACCGCTTGGGGGAGGTGAAAAAGAAGGTTATCGGGTCAGGCATTGATAATAAGGTATTGACATGAATAGTAAATAGTATCAGATCCAAAAATCTTCTTCACAATTAATATAGGTATCTCTCATTTTTCCTATGCCTGCTACACCTACCTTTCAACAGTCTCGCCCTGATACTCTCTTCAATTTTTCGCAGGTAGTTCTCCTTTGAAAATTCCTTGCAAGATAAAGACATATCTGATAAAAAGAAGAATATCAGGTGTCTTTTGAGGAGGTAAATCTCTTCTTATCCTCTTATCGCTTACACCCGTTAAATTGAGGAGACAGAAAATGAACGATAAACAACAAGATCAAGAAATAATTAGGGATATCCTTCAAAAGATTGTTGCTGGTTATTCTCCTCGTAAGGTCATCCTATTCGGTTCATTAGCTTATGGTCACCCTGGTGAGAATAGCGATATTGACTTGCTGATTATTAAGGATACCGACAGTCGCCCTATCGAGAGGTGGATGGAGGTCAAGCGGCTGCTTAGGGATCGTAACAGAAAGATGTCGGTTTCTCCTCTAGTTTATACGTCCAGAGAAATTGAAGACCGTCTTGCCATCAAAGACTTTTTTCTCCAGGAAGTGCTAGAAAAAGGAAAGGTACTTTATGGATGAGGGACTCAAAAAGCAGGCGCTTGAGTGGTTTGAACGGGGGGATCATGAAATTGAGACAGCCCAGTTGCTTTACGACCAACATGGATATACAGATGCTATCGCTTACCACATTCAACAGGCTATCGAAAAGTACCTTAAAGGTTATCTTGTTTTCAATGGCCAAAAGCCTCCGTGGGTTCACGAGTTGGACACCCTGCTTAACCTAATAGAGAAATTTGAACCTGATTTATACCTACCTTTCGTAGAACTTTGCGAAAAAGCCACTCGATACTATATTGAAGACCGATATCCACCTGGCCCTTTGGCAGAGTACGACCGTAAAGAGATAAAGGCAGATCTCGACCTGGCATGGGAACTAATTCAAGTTATTAGAGGTAAGGGAAACTTGTAAACAATATTTTAACACTCGGATTTTGCCCGTGCCCTTTAAACCGAAAGAATGCTTATCTTTCGCTTTGTCAAGATGGGTTCCCCAAAAATCCTGCCTATGTTTGCTCCAAGGGGAATTTTTCATTTTTCAGTGTGAACTATTTATAAATTCATAGTATTTATTCAGTTTGGCAAGGACATTTACCGCCTTCTCGCAGCTGTTAAATACCACGGTTTTTCCACTTTCGTTAAGCTTTTCTGTCAGCGCTCCTTTTGGGCCAAATACAGAAAATGCTATCGGTTTATTGGGGTATTTCTCAGCGGCTTCCTTAACTACGGTAGAGACATCCCACAACTCTGAATAGAATAATACAAAAAAATCAGGGATAATCGCTACTATACCATCACTGTTTTCATCAACCAGCAGTGCCTCCAATATTATCTTAAACTCATTCCTGAAATTAACGGGGTTAAATCCCTTTAGACTCATACATGCCCATATATCTACCGGGTTGCCAAGGGGGAGCCATGGAGGAGGAGATAGCTTTCTTATCGTATCCAGTGTAGATTCCGAAAGGTCTATTACCTTCAGGCCATGTTTCTCGCAGGCATCTACAGTTATGACACCTGTAGACCCTGCCCATGTCATAATACCAATCTTCTTCCCTTTCATAAGGGGGAAGGTTAAAAATGATTTGATCAAATCCTCCGCCTCTTCTTCATCGTTCGCTCTAATCACGCCGGTTTCTTTAAACACAGCATCATATATTTCGTCCTTTCCCACAATAGAACCTGTATGGGATTGGGCAGCAATCCTGCCAATCTCACTTCTCCCTGATTTAAGAGCAATCAAGGGTTTCTTCTTCGACACCCTCTTTGCCATCTCAAAGAACCTCTGTCCATCAGAGACACCTTCCATATGGAGCAGAACGACTTTAATATCAGTATCATCCTCAAAATAGGCTAAACTGTCGGC
This sequence comes from Deltaproteobacteria bacterium, assembly GCA_003599365.1. Taxonomy (GTDB): domain Bacteria; phylum Desulfobacterota; class UBA8473; order UBA8473; family UBA8473; genus UBA8473. Next base: position 5,787 of record QZJR01000005.1, read on the forward strand.
AAAATCAATATCGCAGCAATCGCCTATATCAATGGCTTTTCCAAACATTATATTAGAAAAGCCAACGAAGAAGATGCCGCTTTGAGAGATGACCCCAACAGGAGTCTTCGCCAGCTCAAAGCGTGGAAGTGCTGTGCTCAATCCCCTATAGGCATTTATCACCCCAAATGTGTTGGGACCCATAATCCTTGTTTTTCCTTTCCTGACAATTTCTATCACCTTTTCCTGTAACATCTTCCCTTCATCATCGGAGTCAGCAAATCCCTGGGCAATAATTACTAAAGCAGATACTCCTTTTTCCGTACACTCTTTGACCCGCTCGGGAACAGCCCCGCGGGGTGTAATTATTACTGCCAGGTCTATATCTTCCGGTATTTCCCTTATATCTGTATACGCTTTAAACCCCAGAATCTCATTTGCCTTAGGATTTATCGGATAAATCTTTCCTTGGAAGCCATAATGAATCAGATTCTTTAATGCATTAAAGGAGTCACTGTCAGTATTTCTAGACACACCGATTAAAGCAATAGACTTTGGTTCCATGAAGCATCGCATCTTTTCTAATATTTCCATACTTAAAGTCCTCCTTTTTTATCCGGAATCAGTTCCTGCATCCCTTAAAGGCACACCCAGATGTGTTATATCCCAATAGCACTGTTGCCTATCCAATATATCACTGTTGCAGAAATTTTGGCAAGGAATTATTAATATGAACATATATACTATATTATTAACCTCTTGCTTTTCACTTGCATATTGGACTAAAGGTGCTTATAGTTGTCTTTATTTTATTGAGGGGACAATGTGAGCTAAGAAATTTGATTATGGGGTGTTGCAATGCCAATTTACGAATTTTACTGCAAAAAATGCAATACAGTCTACAGCTTTTTTTCCAAGTCTGTCAACACAGAAAATATCCCCAACTGCCCAAAATGTAAAAGGGCCAAATTAAAACGAGAGATGTCCGTTTTTGCCAATATATCCAGAAGAGTAGACGAGGGGACTGACAACGACATGCCTCCCATCGATGAAGCAAAAATGGAGAAGGCTATTGCCATGCTGTCCAGTGAAGCCCACAAGTTCAACGAGGATGACCCCCGCCAGGCGGCCACACTGATGAGGAAGCTCTCTGATGCAACGGGAATCAATATGGGGCCGGAGATAGAAGAAGCCCTGAGCCGCATGGAACAGGGAGAGGATCCTGATAAGATAGAGGCAGAAATGGGCGATTTGCTGGAACATGGAGACCCCTTTATCCTGGAGGCCAAAGGGAATAAAGGAAAGAATAGGCAAAGGCCAAGGGTAGATGAAACCCTTTACGATCTGTAAGACTTACATGGGCATGCAAACCGATCAATAAGTTCATCCTGAAAAATGAAAAATTTGAACCACCTAACTCTTGACACTAGAGGAAGAACCCGAGAAGCTTCAGATGAGGGGGGGGACACTCACACTGAAAACACTCTCCCAAAAAGGTATAATAAGACGAATAGACTAAAAGAAAAAGCCATCTTAGTTAGTGTTAAGTTACATTCAGAGGATAAAAAAAGACCTGAAGACTCTCTGGCTGAACTGGCTAAACTTACTGAAACGGCCGGTGGTGTAACAACAGACAGGATTATACAGGAAGTCAAACAAATAAACTCTGCCTACCTTATAGGCAAGGGTAAAGTGGAGGAGATAAAAAATCTTATATCTCAAAGGGACGCTGATCTGGTTATCTTTGATGATGATTTAACGCCTGCGCAACAACGAAACTTAGAAGAAGAATTTGGCGTTAAGGTCATAGACAGGACAGGCTTAATACTGGACATATTTGCCCAGAGAGCAAAATCGAAAGAAGGAAAGCTCCAGGTTCAACTGGCACAACTTAATTATTTATTACCCCGTCTCGTAGGTTGGGGAGGGGTACTTTCCCGACTAGGTGGTGGAATAGGAACAAGGGGTCCAGGAGAAACCAAATTAGAGGTTGATCGAAGAACAATCAGAGATAGAATTGTAAGGGCTAAAAAGGACATTGAAAAGGTAAGAAAGGTTAGAACCTTACATCGAAAAAGAAGAAGCGATATCTCTTGTTCTACGGTTTCCTTTATTGGTTACACCAATGCAGGAAAATCAACCCTTTTGAATCATCTCTCCAATGCCGGGGTCTTGGTAGGAGATAAATTATTTGCAACCCTGGATCCCACCATCAGAAAGATAAGACTGCCAGATAACAGAGAGATATTGATATCTGACACAGTGGGTTTCATTAATAAGCTCCCTCATCAGCTTATTGCTGCATTCAAGGCTACACTCGAAGAAATCAATGAGTCGGATATCCTACTCCATGTGATAGATATCAGCCATCCTCGGGTTGATGACCACATAACCTCAGTCAATACCGTTTTGAGTGAAATAGGGACATCTCAAAAACCCATTATCCATGCTTTGAACAAGATTGACAAACTTGATAACGTCAATAGCATTGTTAGATACTGGCAAAGGGAACTTGACAACTGTATCGCCGTATCCGCGTTAACAGGACAGGGCATCAACGATCTCTTCAACAAGATCGAAGATTTGATACAAACCAGATTAAAGAAAGTGAGGCTTAAATTCCCCGTTGATGCAGGGGACCTAATCTCTAAGATACACAGGAGTGGCAGGATAATCAGAGAAGAGTACACAGGGGAGGAAGTGATTGTTGAAGCTGAGGTAGACAACAAATTAGCCCATTCTCTGGAGGCTTTTAGTTTCTGATTCGGCACTGTTTTTTGCCGTAACCTCTTGACAAAATTAACTAATATGATACTACGAAAATATTATAATTTCATAAATATGCATAAGGAAAAAGAGGTGAATAAAATGCCCTTAGTTAAAGTGAAAAGACACTTTCAAATTACGATCCCAAACAATATGCGCAAGAGCTTTAATATTATCGAGGGTGACTATATGGAAATGGAAAAAAAGGCTGGTGAAATTTTTTGTGTATTTGAACCATAGCCTTGAACCTCCGTTTTTGGTCCAAGGCTACAACACTTCAGGTGTTCACTTTTCAAGTTTAGATTACATCTCTTAAAAAATCCTTGACAAAGGAGAAGGAAGAGGATACTTAATATAGTCCATTTTTTATTATAAAGAGAGATTTGGAAAAGTACCCTTCTGCAAAGCTCTAGGCAGATTGTGCAAATATCTCATAAAATTTAGTTGTCCGTCCATTACTCCCCGGTAGCTCAACCGGCAGAGCGGGTGGCTGTTAACCACTAGGTCGTAGGTTCGAATCCTACCCGGGGAGCCATTTTAAAGATGAGGCCCATTCCTTTTGGATTGGGCATTTTTACTTTATTAGGCACATTATGTGGTGCTTGCCCGGAACGGAGTGAAGGAAATTCTACCCGGGAAGCCATAAATAATATCCTATGCCCAATCTATTATAGTCAATCCCTGGCCCCATGATTCCTCCTATCTTCAAATATCTTTTTAAACCTGTTTAATCCAACTTAATAGCTCTTGACAAACCTCATTTATATGTTAAGATTTCGCCCACTTAATACTTAAAAATCAATAAACCTCAATACAGTGATGAATCATTGAGAGTTATCGGTGGCAAAGCCAAGGGAAGGAAGCTACTCTCTGACAAGGGGTTAAATACACGTCCCACCGCTGACAAGGTCAAAGAATCAATCTTTAATATACTGCCTGGTTATTTCAAAGATAAGGAGGTTTTGGATTTATTTGCAGGTACTGGGAATTTAGGAATAGAGGCATTAAGTCGGGGGGCATTGAAAGCAGTCTTTATCGAGAGCAGTCGGCATGTTTTGCCTGTACTGGAAAAGAACCTTAAAAACTGTGGGTTCACTGATATTAGCCAAATAATAGGGACTACCGTAGATAAGGGGATAAAGATTCTGGAGAGAAGGAGAAACAGATTCGATTTTATATTTTTGGATCCGCCTTATAGAAAGGGTATTTTAAAGGATACATTGATGAGGGTATCCAGATCAGAGATTTTAAAGGATAATACCTTGGTTATAGCTGAACACTCTTATTCGGAAATGGTAGAAGGAGAAATAGAAAGGCTAATCTTGACCGATCAAAGAAGATATGGCACAACTCTAATCTCGTTCTTTGAACTCAAAACGAACTAACTAACCTATTTAGAAAAGGAATCTTATGGAAAGGCTTGCCGTATACCCAGGCTCATTTGATCCGGTTACCAACGGTCACGTAGATTTGATAAACAGGGCTCTCTCTCTCTTTGATAAGCTTATAGTAACGGTTGCACTAAATCCACTCAAAACCCACTTATTTACTATGGAAGAGAGAGTAGAGATAATCCGCGAGATATTCAAAGATAATCCCAAGGTTATTATAGATTCCTTTGACTGCCTCCTGGTGGAATATCTGGATAGACGGAATGTGCATGTAGTAGTTAGAGGGCTCCGGGCAGTACTTGACTTTGAATATGAATACCAAATGGCGTTGATGAACAGAAAACTGGACAGAAATATAGAGTCGGTCTTCCTTATGACAAGCTACAGGTGGTTCTATATCAGTTCTAAAATAATCAAAGAAGTGGCAAGTATGGGTGGTTCTGTGATAGAGCTTGTGCCCGATGTTGTCAACAGAAAGTTAAAAGAGAAATTCCCAAGATACAGAGAGTTAAACCGTAATAATATAGAAAGGTTAAATGGAAGGTAAAAATCATGGTTCTGGCTGAAAGAGTGAGTAAGATAAAACCGTCGCCAACACTGGCAGTATCTGCCAAAGCAGATAAAATGAAGGCAGATGGCATCGATATTATAAGTTTTGGGGCAGGAGAGCCTGACTTCGACACTCCTCAAAACATTAAAGACGCAGCCATTAATGCCCTTAATCAGGGTTTTACCAAGTATACCGCTGTGGATGGAATTCAGGAATTGAAGGATGCCATAATCAATAAATTCCAAAGGCAAAATGGCCTGACTTATGAAAGAAAACAGATTATAGTTTCCTGCGGGGGGAAACACACTATCTATAATATCGCACAGGCCCTTTTCAATAACGGTGATGAAATAATCATTCCATCTCCCTATTGGGTATCGTTTCCTGATATTGTTCTTCTGGCCGATGCAACTCCTGTAATTGTAACAACCCAGGAAAAGAATGAATTTAAGATACTGCCTGACGAATTAAGGGGAGCAGTCACTCCTAAAACCAAGGCAATCATATTAAACAGTCCTTCAAATCCTACCGGTACTGTGTATACGGCAGAGGAGCTTGGAAAGATAGCGGAAATTGCTGTAGAAAAGAAACTGATCGTAATATCGGATGAGATATACGAGGAATTCGTTTACGATGGTTTGACCTTTACCAGTATAGCTTCCCTAGGAAAGGCAATAAAGGATCTGACCATTGTTGTGAATGGAGTCTCAAAGGCTTACTCCATGACGGGTTGGCGAATCGGATATGCAGCCGGCCATCCGGAAATAATCTCGGCAATGAGTAAAATTCAGAGTCAGAGTACCTCCAACCCTACATCCATAGCCCAGAAGGCCAGTGTAGAAGCATTAATGAACTCTCATGGTACTGTAGATACAATGGTGGAAGAGTTTAACCGAAGGCGAAAATATATGGCTGAAAGGCTCAATTCCATAGATGGTGTTTCCTGCTTAAAACCCATGGGGGCATTCTATGCCTTCCCCAGGGTTTCACCCCTTTACCAAAAAAGGTTTAATGGGAAGAAGATACAAAACTCCACAGGTCTTGCCGATTTTCTCCTGGATGCTGCCAGGGTCGCTGTAGTGCCAGGTCTGGCATTTGGTGACGATAATCATATCAGACTCTCCTATGCCACTTCTTTCAAAAATATTGAGATGGGCATGGACAGGATTGAAGAGGCCATAAAACAACTGGAATAAGAGATTCACATCTCTTCTCCCTTCATTAACTGTTATTCCCCTTATTAAAGAAGCAAGTTAACGAGATACGGTGGATTTTTAAATCTCAAAAATACAATGCTCTTATATGCTTGGGTGCAGTTATCGGCTTGTATTCGCAGAATGTCGCCTAACATGGGTACTACCCCAGATTTATCCCGTTAGGATTATAAGCGGATCCATTGGCCGACAGTATCTATGGCCCGGCCGCTGCCAAAATGTTTGGTAAAGATTTGAAAATAATAAAACTCTTCCTTACTCCGGATCATGGGATAATCGGCCTGGGCCGATTTAAACTCCTTGGTGTCGACGGCTTTTTCAAAGTATGACGGTAGCACATCGGCGGACCCGGAGCCTTGAGAAAATTCCTGTTTCACCCGCCTGGTGATGGCCTCCGGCAGATACTGTTCAAAGGCCTTTCTGAAGATCCATTTTTCGATTTTCTGATCTCCCTCCGGTTTCTGTTTGTATTCCGAAGGAACAGCCAAAACGTAACGGAAGAGTTCCCCAGATATCAAGGGCGCTACGACACGCACAGAATTACAATGGTTCATCCGGTCCAATCTCAGGGAAGCGTTATTGTGTAAAAAACCGATGCATTCCATCTGACGACTAAACAATTCTTCAACCGGAAAATCTTTAAGGTAAATGTAGCCGCAGAAGATCTCGTCACCACCTTCCCCGGAAAGAAGAAGATCAATGCCTTGGTTGCTTGCGTATTTGTAAATAAGATAGTTGGAGACTGAACTGCGGACCAGAGAAGGATCAAAAGACTCCAGGTAATAGATGACATCAGAAAGGACATTTAGAATCTCGTTGAGATCTACGATAAGCTCATGGTGATCTGAATTGATGTGGTCTGCCAGCAACCGGGCGTTTCTGATGTCTTCACTTTCGCCAACGCCCAAGGCAAAGGTTTTCAATCTGGCGTTGTTTCCGAATGTTTCTTTATAAAAATCGTTTGTCAAAAAGTTGATGACACTGCTGTCCATCCCTCCACTGAGCAAGCCGGCCGTCGGCACGCTAAAGTCCACCCGTGATCGCAAGCTTCGTTTGATGATGCTCCGGATATCTTCCAACATTTGATCGAGGTTTGTTTGCAGCACTTCCGGCGGGGTCTTGGGCAGTTCGGCAAAGCGGGTGAACCTGCCCTGACTGTCCATGTAATGCCCGGGCGAAAATTCATAGACGTCATCCGTGACCGCTGTCAGGCTTTTGAGTTCGGACGCAAGATAAAGCGTACCGTTTTTTCAACCGTAAAATAGGGGCTTGATGCCCAAAAGATCTCTGGCCGCAAACAGATCCTCACCATCGGAAATCACAAAAGCAAAAAT
>QZJR01000085.1 GCA_003599365.1 Deltaproteobacteria bacterium
CCTCAAGAAGAAGATCAAAAAGGCAAAGATGCCTAAAGAGGTTGAGAAAGAAGCCAACAAACAACTGGACAGACTGGAACAGATGCACCCTGATGCAGCAGAGGCATCTATAGTTAGAACCTATCTTGATTGGCTGGTAGAGCTTCCCTGGGAGGTAAGTACCAAAGACAACCTCGACATAAAGGCTGCTAAAAAAGTACTGGATGAGGATCATTATAATTTAGAAAAGGTTAAAGAAAGGATACTGGAATACCTGGGTGTTCGCAAGCTGAGCAAAAAAAAGAAAGGGCCTATTCTTTGCTTTGTTGGTCCACCAGGAGTGGGGAAAACATCACTGGGCAAATCCATTGCCAGGGCATTAGGGCGGAAGTTTACAAGGATATCCCTTGGTGGTGTTAGAGACGAAGCAGAGATTAGAGGCCACAGAAGGACCTATGTAGGAGCATTGCCAGGACGGATAATTCAGAGCATCAAACAGGCGGGATCAAATAATCCGGTTTTCATGATGGATGAAATAGATAAAGTGGGGGCCGATTTCCGGGGAGATCCATCTGCCGCCCTTTTAGAAGTTTTGGATCCCGAGCAGAACTCTGCTTTTAGTGACCACTACTTGAATGTCCCCTTTGATCTCTCAAATGTTATGTTCATTACCACTGCAAATCTCGTAGACCCAATTATCCCTGCCTTGAAAGACCGGATGGAGGTCATTGCTCTCTCAGGATACACAGAAGAAGAAAAGCTAAAGATAGCCCTAAAGTTCTTGCTCCCTAGACAGTTAGAAGAGAATGGAATTACAGAAAAAGACATGAAGATATCGGATAAAGCCATATTACAGATGATTTCCCACTATACTCATGAAGCCGGACTAAGAAACCTTGAACGGGAGATTGCAGGTGTATGCAGAAAAGTGGCCCGAAGGATTGCTGAAGGGAAAAAAGGGGGCTCCAAGGTTAATAGAGGGAACTTGCACAAATACCTTGGCACACCTAGATACTTGTCTGAAGAGGAGCAAGCAATAAGCGAGGCCGGAGTTGCGACTGGCCTTGCCTGGACACAAGCAGGTGGGGAAATCCTGCACATAGAAGCATCCACCATGAAAGGGAAGGGAAATTTAATCCTTACCGGACAACTGGGAGATGTAATGAAAGAATCTGCACAGGCTGCTCTGAGCTATGCCCGTTCAAAGGCAAAAGAGCTGAATTTAGATGAAGATTTTTATAAGAACCAGGACGCCCATATCCATATTCCGGCAGGGGCTATCCCCAAAGACGGCCCATCAGCAGGGGTAACTATGGCTACCGCCTTAATCTCTGCCCTTTCAAAAACCCCTGTCAACAAGGATATAGCTATGACTGGTGAAATTACCTTGAGAGGAAGAGTGCTTCCGATTGGAGGGCTGAAAGAGAAGGCTTTAGCTGCGTTGCGGGCAAAGATTGGAACTGTAATTATCCCTGAGAGAAACAAGAAAGACCTGGATGATATCCCTAACTACATAAAAAAGAAGATAAATTTTGTATTCGCCAAAAAGATGGATGATGTATTAAAGGCAGCACTTCTAAAGGGAAGTAGAGTTGAAAATAAAAGAGGTGGGAGAATTCGGGCTGATAGAGAGAATAAAAACTAAGCTCGCTTCCCCCCATCAAGATATCATTAAAGGTATAGGCGATGATGCCTGTGCTATTGAGACCCAAAAAGGAAGATTACTGCTCTCCACCATTGACGCCCTTATTGAAGATGTTCATTTTGATCTGAGGTTTATCTCTGCCTATAATTTAGGGAAGAAGTCCCTGGCAGTGAATATCAGCGATATCGCTGCTATGGGAGGAACCCCAAAGTTCTTCTTGATCTCCATGGGCATTCCCTCAAAGATATCGGTAGAATTTATCGACGAATTTGTAAATGGCCTCCGAGAAACCGCTAATTCCTTCCAAACCTATGTCGTTGGCGGCGACACCTCTTTTTCTCCTGAAAAGCTCAATATTAACATTGTTCTATTGGGAGAAGCCTTTCCCGGTAATGTAATCTATCGTGACAATGCCCATGTTGGCGATCAAGTATTTGTAACGGGAACTCTGGGAGATTCTGCTCTTGGGCTTAAAATTCTTATGAATAGAAAAGAACTATCCAAGGTTGAAGAAAAATTTAAGGATTTAATAGAAAGGCACTGTAACCCCACTCCACGGGTAGCCGAGGGCAGGTTGATTGCAGAGAATTGCCTTGCCTCGGCCATGATTGATATTAGTGACGGTCTTATCTCTGACCTTGGGCATATCTGTGAACAGAGCAAAGTAGGGGCAAAAATCTGGTTAGATAAACTCCCTACTTCGGAGGCATTTCAAAATTACTCTCCTGAATTTGCCGACAGGCCAATGGATCTAGCCCTCGCTGGTGGAGAGGATTATGAGCTTCTGTTCACTGTCGATAGAGGCAATGTGGATTTGCTTAACAGTATAAAAAATAGATTTAAGACTACGGTTACCCATATCGGAGAGGTTACAGAACCAGATGAAGGGATTACGGTTTTAGATGACAGTGGAAAGAGATACACAGTTGAAAAAAAAGGCTTTGATCATTTCTTGTAAATGGTAGCACCGTATTCAATGGGAAACTCTTTTACACATCCACCCATTTTACAAGGGCATCCAGATTTTCTTTGTTGCTTCTGAACTTGTTATACGGAGAGTCCCAGTTGGGATAACCAATGGCTATCCCAAGAACAATCTTTTTGGAATTGGGGATATTCAGGTGTTTCCTCACTATGTCAGGGTATCTTACCGCAGCGGCCTCAATACAGGTCCCAAGGCTATAATCAGTAGCAAGTAACGAGATGTTCTGAGTAATTATTCCAACGTCAAGGACAGAATAGGTTCCCAGTTCTTTATCGATATAAATGTAGATCACGTTTGGGGCACCAAAGAACCTGAACATGTTTACATAGTGTTGACCCCTCTTCTCCTTGTCTCCTCTCCCTATCGACAGGGTCTCAAAAAGCCCCTTGCCTACCTCTCTGTATCTGCTCATGTTCGAATCCGGCCACTGCTCAGGCATCCCAATATCGGGGTTATCAGGAACCTTATTTAGATAGTTATTAGAGAATTCCTCACCAAGCCTCTTTGCCGTATCACCCCCAACTATGCTAAACTCCCAGGGTTGAGTGTTTCCCCATGATGGTGCCCAAATGGCATCTTCCATTATCTTGACCAGGATATCTCTTGGGACAGGATCAGGTTTAAACGCTCTAATACTCTGCCTTTTCCTTATGGCATCTTTCAGTTCCATCTTTGCCCTCCTCTTTAGTCCACACTGGAAGATTCCCTTTTCCGCTCTCTAGTGCAGGTTTTTTGACCCATCTATGATCGTAACTCGTGAATCGTGAACCGTGAATCGTGAACGGATTTTATTTACGACTTGCGACTTACGATTCACGATTTACGGTTTTGACGATATTCGCTCCAAAGGGGATTTTCCATTTCTTAGTGAAAACTACATAACAATCTCTGTTCCCACACCCACGTCGGTAAACACCTCAAGAAGAAGTGCATGCTTTACCCTGCCATCTATAATATGGGTTTTAACAACCCCTTCTGTCAGTGCATCCAGACAGCAGGTCACCTTTGGTATCATGCCTTCCGAGATTATACCATCCTTAATATATTTTCTGACCTTCTTCGAATCTATAGTTGAAATCAACCTTTTCTTTCCATCCAATAGTCCTTCCACATCGGTAAGCAACACCATTTTTTCTGCCCTTAAAGCAGAAGCGATCTTTCCTGCTACAAGGTCAGCATTGATATTGTAGGTTTCTCCCTGGTTGCCTATCCCTATGGGCGCAATAACGGGGATAAATTTGTTCCTATCCAGGGCTTCAATAACATTGGGGTTAATGGATTCCACCTCCCCGACCATTCCTATGTCTATAATCTCAGGGGCATCTGTACCGTTCTTTTGCTTTATTATATCAAGCTTCTTGGCCATAATCAGCCGACCATCCTTGCCGCTTAGCCCTACTGCCTGACCACCATGATGATTAATCAGCCCTACTATCTCCTTGTTTATCTTTCCTACCAGTACCATTTCCACTATGTCCATTGTCTCCAGATCGGTAACCCTCATACCGTCGATAAATTTTGAGGGCTTGCCCATTTTTTCAAGAACCTTGCCGATCTGTGGACCTCCGCCATGAACGATGATTGGGTTAAAACCAACATACTTCATCAGGATCACGTCAAGGGCAAAATTAACCTTCAGGTCGTTATCAACCATTGCATGGCCACCGTATTTTATAACTATTGTCTTATTATAAAACCTTCGGATATACGGGAGAGCCTCTATCAATACCTCTGCTTTGTCTATCAATTTTTCCATAACCGGTTCTCTTCGGACTGAAAGCCCTAAAGGATATATCTGCTCAGGTCTTCATCTTTAACGAAATCTAACAATTTTCCTTTAACGTAATCAGCATCTATAACGATTTCTTTATCGTTTAAATCCGGGGCGTCGAATGAGATATCATCCAATAGTTTTTCCATAATCGTGTACAGTCTTCTGGCACCAATGTTCTCTGTTCTCTCGTTAACTAAGCTGGCAATTTCGGCAATCTCACCAATGGCATCATCTTTAAAATTCATGTCTATATCTTCAGTCTTCAGCAAGGCAGTGTACTGTTTTATCAGGGCATTTTGAGGCTCTGTCAGAATCCTTATAAACTCCTCTTTGCCAAGGGAATCCAACTCCACCCTTATCGGGAATCTTCCCTGAAGCTCTGGAATAAGGTCAGAAGGTTTTGAAATGTGGAATGCCCCCGCAGCAATGAATAGTATGTGGTCAGTCTTTACCATTCCATACTTGGTTGTTACTGTTGTTCCCTCCACAATGGGCAAAATATCCCTCTGAACCCCTTCCCTGGATACATCAGGGCCATGGCCTGACTCTCTTCCGGCAATCTTATCAATCTCATCTATGAATATTATGCCTGATTGCTCTACCCTCTTTTTGGCAAGTTTGCTAACATTATCCATATCTATTAACCTTTGCTCTTCTTCCTGGAAGAGGATGCTTAACGCATCGGGGACTTTGACCTTTCTCTTCTTTGTTTTTTCAGGGAAGATGTTGCTGAATACATCCTTAAGGTTTATATCCATCTCTTCCATGCCGTATGCAGAGAAGACTTCTATGATAGGGATGTTCCTTTGAGTTACTTCCAAATCCACAACCCTATTATCCAGCTTCCCTTTTCGCAGTAACTCCCTTAGCTTTTCCCTGGTATCTGTTTGATCGCTTTTGCCTTCATTGTCTGTCCCGTTTGTTAATTTTTCGCCAATGTCTCTCTTTCCCGTTTGGGGAGGTAGTAATAGGTCTAAAACCCTCTCCTCAGCTATCTCTTTGGCCTTGTTGCGAACCTTTTCCGCTTCTTCACCCTTTACCATATTAACTGCCAGTTCTGTAAGATCGCGAATCATAGATTCTACGTCTCTCCCAACATATCCGACTTCTGTAAACTTGGATGCCTCGATCTTCAAGAAAGGCGACTGGGCAAGTTTAGCAAGCCTTCTGGCTATCTCTGTTTTACCGACCCCTGTGGGCCCAATCATAATAATATTTTTGGGAGCAATTTCATCTTTAAGATCTTCAGGGACCTGCTGTCTTCTCCATCTGTTTCTTAAAGCGATAGCTACCGCCCTCTTTGCATTTTTCTGTCCTATTATATACTTATCCAGTTCTGCAACAATCTCTCTAGGCTTAAAAATTGACATCAATCCTCCTCAATTCACATTCATATACTGTAACTGCAATTCAGACACTTGACTCAAGACTTTAGACCTTAGACTTTGGACTTTATTCTCATAAGTCTGATGTCTTATGTCTTATATCTATAGTCTAACATAATTCTTCTATAAATATCCTATCATTGGTGTACACACAGATGTCTGCTGCAATCTTCATGGACTCTTCGACTATATTTTTTACATCCAGATCAGAATACTTTATAAGAGCCTTTGCAGAAGCTAAAGCATATGCTCCCCCTGAACCTATAGCAATTGCCCCTTCATCAGGCTCAATAACATCCCCGTTTCCCGATATAATCAGGGTATGCTCCTTGTCAGCCACAATCAGTAAGGCTTCCAATCTGCGGAGTATCTTGTCTGTCCGCCAATCTTTGGCCAGCTCCACAGCGGCCCTGGTCAGGTTACCATGATACTGTTCCAGTTTGCCCTCAAACTTCTCAAACAGGGTAAAGGCATCCGCTGTTGTTCCGGCAAAGCCGGCAAGAACATTATCGTTGTATAAACGTCTAACCTTCTTTGCGCCATGTTTCATAATGGTATCGTTAAGGGTTACCTGCCCATCGCCACCAAGGGCAACCTTCCCTTTATGCCTGACACATAAAATGGTAGTCCCTTTAAACATAACCTATCCTTCCATCAGCCCCCCTAAAGTTTGCCCCTGATAGTACCATTAGGGGGCTTACTTCTAGGATGTGCTTTATCATAGACCTCCATTAATTTGTCAATACTTATATGGGTGTATTTTTGGGTGGTTCCCAGGCTTTTATGCCCTAAAAGCTCCTGAATTGCCCGCAAATCGGCTCCTGCATCTAAAAGATGAGTGGCAAAGCTATGGCGTATAGAATGCGGACTGATATCTCTCATTATACCGCATTGAAAGACGTACTTTTTAACTATCCTGGCAACGCTTCTGGAGCTTAACCTTTCACCCCTGAAATTCAGGAAAACCGGGCTTGCCAATTCTCCCTGAGGGTACTTTTCAGGGCATTTTCCTTTTAGCTCATTTACATGCTCAAGGTAATCCTTTAAGGCTTCTATTGCCTTTCCCCCTATGGGAACAATCCTCTCTTTTCTCCCCTTTCCTCTTACCTTAATAATGCCCAAATTGAAGTCCAAATCGTCCATATTCAGTCCCACCAATTCACTCACCCGGATACCACATGAGTACAAAACCTCCATTATGCCTCTGTCTCTACATTCTAAGATGGTTGACTTATCTGGTTTTTCAACCAATCTAAACATCTCATCAACAGACAAAAAAGCAGGAATATGTTTTTCCTGCTTGGGGGTTGTAACCATAGCAGCCGGATTTGTTGTGAGTCTTTCTTCTTTAATCAAGAGTTTGAAGAAGGATCGAAGGGAAGCCAGTTTCCTTGCAATGGAAGTTTTTTTATTCTTGCCGTACAACTCCATTAAATAGGCTCTTATGACAATATGGTCTATCTTTGCTATATCTGTCTCCTTGTTGTTTTCCCCTATACAGAGCTTTTGGGCTTTTAAGAAATTAAAGAACTGCCTCAGATCACTAATGTAATTCCGGCAGGTATTCTCTGATACGTTCTTCTCTATTTGCAGATACAGCGAGAAATTTTTGATTAAACTTTCCATTCGTACAATATAACCAATCTAAGCCCTTTGGTCAAGCAATCAATAAAAAATATGCAATCTTCCCTTCACGTCAAATTTATGCCCTTCCGTCTTTAATAATTTGCCCTTAATCTCTATGCCCCCTTCCGCTGAATATCCCCCTAATTCACCATCGCTTCTTATAACCCGATGACATGGCACAACTATCGGCAATGGATTTTTGGCAAGCGCAGTCCCGACTGCCCTTGAAGACTTTGGGTTTCCTAACTTTTTACTGATCCAGCTATAGGTGCGAATCTCTCCATAGGAAATGGACATTGTTGTCTCCCAGACCTTTCTTTGGAATTCAGTATAACCAGAGAGATCCAAAGAAAATTCAAAATCCATCCTTTCCCCTGCAAGGTATCTCTCGATAGCCTCTTTAGGCTCTTTAAGACAACCCGGGCAAAGAGCTATATCTGTGTATTTTGAAACTACATAGGAATAGGCACTCTCTTCTGTATGTAAGAAGGGGGCTATCTCTAAAAGCCTTCCCTCTTTTCCAACAATACCGCACCAGCCAAAATTTGTATCGAATATAGAATAAACCGTTTCATTCATGTCTTTGTATCTCTGCTTATTCTCTCTCGTATCATGTTAATAAAAGCATAGGCTTCCTGACACTTAAGAAGATATGAACAGAAGAAAAAGACTGCGGCCCCTATTATAATGCTGCCACTCAGGGTGAAGATTTTTTCTTTAATGCCCAAAACCATGTCCCACGGCACCCTGAAACAAAAGAGATAGACCACAATCCCCATTACTGCTGAAGATATAGAGACCTTTAAGCCCGACAAAAGTATTTTCTTTCCCCCTATACTACCCAGTCTTTTCCTGAGAAACATCAGCAATAGCGCTATATTTATGGTAGATGAAATAGACATGGCCAGGGCTATTCCTCCGTGTCTCAGTCCTAAAGGAAAGGCCAGGATAATGCTGAGGATGACGTCAGCAAAAAGGGTGATTATTGCGATCTTCACAGGTGTCCTCGTGTCCTGGAGAGAATAGAATGTTGGGACAACAATTCTTCCCCCGGCGATTGCCCACAGACCAAGGGAATAATAAAGAAGGGCATTTGCAGTCAAAAGAGTAGTCTGGGAGTCGAATTCTCCCCTCTGGAAAAGGATGCTGATGATGGGAACCCTGAGGACTATCAATCCAACCATTGCAGGAATAGTCAGAAATAGCACTAATCTTAAAGCAAAGGAAAGGGAATCCTTCAGGTTTTCATAGTTTTTCATGGCTGCATGCCGGGACATGGCAGGCAAAACGGCTGTTCCCACAGCTACGGCAAATATTCCAAGTGGAAATTCAATGAGCCTGTCGGCATAATAAAGATATGATATGCTGCCTTCCGGGAGGAAGGAGGCAATAATGGTACTAACAAAGATATTAAACTGATATACCGCTACCCCAAAGACAGCGGGAAGCATCAGAAGACCAATCCTCTTCACCGCAGGGTGAGAAAAGTTAAAATTTACCCTGAACCGGACTCCTTTGCTTCTTAAGAATGGAAACTGGAAGATAAGCTGCAGAACCCCTCCAACAATGACTCCAATAGCGAGACTGAGTACAGGTTGCTCAAAATACCGGGAAAAGCACAGGACTGTAATTATCATAGAGATATTGAGTAAAACCGGGGATAGGGCAGGGGCGGCAAAATGTCTCAGGGAATTTAGTACCCCCATGCAGAGGGCAGTAAGACCGATAAAGAAGATGTAAGGAAACATTATACGGTTAAGAAGAATTGTTAGTCCTAGCTTTTCAGGGGTGTGAATAAACCCGGGAGCTATAATCCTTATGATCAGAGGAGAAAGGATTATGCCCAGTATTGATATAACTACGAGGATCATTGAAAGAACAGTAAAGGATATATTTGCCAGTTCAAGGGCATCCCTTCTGGACTTTTTGGTTAAGTATTCGGTAAAGACGGGGACAAAAGAGACAGTTAATGCTCCTTCGGCAAGCAACCTCCTAAGCAGGTTAGGTATTCGAAAAGCCACAAAAAAGGCATCGGCAGATAACCCTGCGCCAAAATATTTGGCAACCACAACATCCCTGATGAAGCCCAAAATCCTGCTCAAGAAGGTAGAGGCTCCGACCACCCCTGCTGCCTTTGCGATACTTTTATTTTCAGACATACACTATTCTTTTTCCCACCTCTCCTATATACAAAAAAACCGGCGTCTTAAAGGCTAAGGGTGCTTTTGAGATCAACATTCCCCAGCTTTTACCTGCCGGCAATAAAAAAGGCTTCTTCATTAACCCTATAGGTCGTAGTCTTCCAATATCTTGCCTGTCCGGGCCCTATCTACTACTTCATCAAATTCCGGGCCAAGATCTGCACCCAATTCTTTGGCCCTTTTCTTTGCCCAGAGTCCAACGTTGCGGGAATCCTTATAGAATTCCTCTCCTCGGGGCTTGTTGGTGTTGAACTCTGACATCCTATCACTTTCTGATCTGTGATACGTAACCCTGGACAACAGTCGGTTCAAATCCTTGCTTCCACAACCCTTGCATTTCAGTGTAGATGCCTCTGAAATCTTCAAGATCAAAAAACTCATCATTCTCTGACATTGATTACACCGGTATTCGTATATCGGCATACACATCCTCCCTTGAACTCGGTTGTATATAATATAAAAATTATAGCAATTTGGGTTTATTGTCAAGAAATTTAATCCGCCTAATGGCGGACTTTTTCCTTGACTTCTCTTAAATATTTGATAGCCTTCTTGTAGGGGCGGCATTTATGACGCCCGTCTTTGCGGGTTCGATAAATCGAACTCCTACAGGTTCGCACCGAAGGTGCGCTAGGCCGGGGTTTAATATGCCTTTTGAATTTTCAAAGATTTCATCGTTTATTCTCCCCATAAGCATTATCCTGGGTTTGGCACTCGCAGGTATAGTCTTCCAAAAAATAATCTTTTCAAGGATTGTCAAACTAGCCCATAAAACAAAATGGGAAGGGTATAATGTTGTAATAGAACCTCTTAAGGGTATGATATTGCTCTGGTTCCTTATCGCAGGTATATATTCGGCCCTCCCCGGCATCCCCCTGTCTGTGAATCTTTCAAATATACTTCAGAAAGTCTTGCTGATTGCTGTTATTTTCTCTATAACATGGGTATTAGCAAAAATAGCGGTCGGTGTAGTAAAAATATACACCAATAAAACAGAGGGGGCATTAATATCGACAACGATCTTTACGAACCTTACCAGGATAGTAATATTAATTGTGGGGGGCTTAATTATCCTTCAGACCCTCGGCATCTCGATTACCCCCATAATTACTGCACTGGGGGTCGGAGGGATTGCCGTTGCTCTGGCGCTTCAGGACACTCTCTCTAACCTGTTCTCAGGCTTTTATATTCTTGCTTCAAGACAGGTAAGGACAGGGGATTACGTAAGGCTTGACACAGGAAATGAGGGCTATGTGGTAGACATTGGCTGGCGAAATACAACCTTAAGGGCACTCCCCAATAACATCATAATTGTTCCAAATTCTAAATTGGCATCTGCTATTACAACAAATTACAATCTTCCGGAGAGGGAACTTTCAGTCCGTGTTCAGGTTGGTGTAAGCTATGATAGTGATCTTGAACATGTGGAAAAAGTAACAGTCGAAGTGGCAAAAGAGGTAATGGAAGAGATTGTGGGGGATGAGCTGGCTTTCGAACCTTTTATTCGTTACCATACCTTTGCCGACTTTAGTATAAACTTTACTGTAATAATGCGCGGCAGGGAATTTATGGACCAATACATTCTGACACATGAATTAGTGAAGAAATTACACAAACGATACAAGAAAGAGGGTATTGAAATTCCATTTCCAATTAGAACGGTTCATGTGAAAGAGACAAAACCGTAAGTGGGCGGGAGGATATAGCAAATGTCTAAAAGATTCTTTTTTCTGACAGCACTAATTTTGGTATTTGTGTTGATAGGTATATGGGCTATAATTAAAGGAGATCTCACTCCGCCAAAAATAATCTTCAGTAAGGATATGGGATTCGTTGGTCAAAATCAGGAACTTGAGTTTTCGGTAGAGGACAAGAAGAGCGAAATAGTGTCTGTTCAGGTATCAATAAAACAGGGAAATAACGAGAAAAAAATTTCAAACCTTGAGTTTTCCGGGAAAGGGGGGCATAAACAGGATATAAAACTCCTTATAAAGCCTCTCGTATTAGGATTAAAAGATGGAAGGGCGACTCTAATAATTTCAGCCCGTGATAGTTTCCTGTTTAAAAATGAGTCCCGAGTGGAAAAGAAGGTTATGGTTGATACCCTTCCGCCACAAATCAGTATTAGAAGTTTGAGTCATAATATCAATGTTGGAGGCAGTGGTTCAGTACTCTACAGTGTTTCCAAAGATGCCTTAAAGAGCGGCATTCTGGCAGGAGATCTTTTCTTTGAAGGCTATCCCGTTACCTCTGACGGAACTTATGCAGCTTACTTTGCTCTGCCCTGGGATGCCTCTAATCCAATCCCGATTATGCTTATGGCTCAGGATAGCGCGGGCAATACAACCAAAATATCCTTCCCCCACTTGATTCTCAGAAAAGAATTTAGAGAAGTTAAGATGGATATTTCAGATAGTTTTTTAAACCAGAAGATGCCGGAATTCAGTGCCCGATATGATAATCTTAGGGGCAGCAATCTGGATATATATTTGAAAGTAAATAATTGGCTACGTAAAGAATGCGATCGGAGAATAAAGGCTGTCTGTAGCAAATCCCATCCTCAAAGGTTATGGGATGGGGCATTTTTGAGGACGGAAGGTTCTCCCGAAGCACAATATGCCGACAATAGAACATATTGCTATCAGGGCAGAGAGATTGATAAACAGGTACATCTGGGAGTAGATATAGCTGCCCTGGAACAATTCCCGGTAAAGGCAGCTAACAATGGCATAATAGTATTCGCTGATTATTTAGGGATTTATGGGAATACCGTAATTATTGACCATGGTCAGGGCATCTTCAGTTTGTCTTCTCATCTCAGCAGTATCAAGGTAAAATCCGGTGTGGAAGTAAAGAAAGGTGACATTATTGGTAATACAGGTACTACCGGACTCGCCGGAGGAGACCATCTGCACTTTAGTATGCTAGTCCATGGGGTTTTTGTTAATCCCAAAGAATGGTGGGATCCTCATTGGATTAAAGACAATATAACTGCGAAACTTCGGCCTGCTCAATCTAATTGAATATCTCTACAACACACTCTGTTGCTTTATCAGACCCTCCTTCAAAAAAGCAAAAAAGGTATAATCAAAAATAGGGGTGAATTTCCCCCGGGTATAGGAGGAATCTCTGTACCGGGCCACTGCAATCTCCTTGTGTAAAGGTTAAATAATTATTGGAGAAATTCAGGGTTTTTCTACAGGCTCAACGAGCCTGTCGAAAAACCACTTTGCGAGATGGTTCTTTTGCCGGCAGAGTGACCTCTGTCAAAAAATACAGGGTTTCGATAGAAAACAGATATTGA
>QZJR01000012.1 GCA_003599365.1 Deltaproteobacteria bacterium
GTAATATAAGCTACTTACAACGCATTTGCAAATTTAAGTTACTTGGAAGTCTGAAAGTGCCATTTTTGTCATTGCGAGCGAAGCGAAGCAATCTATAACTTATTTATATTATTTGAGATTGCTTCGTCGCTTTGCTCCTCGCAATGACTGGCATGGACTTTTTACGAAGCCGTCAATCTTAAATGAAAAGAAGATTTTCATATCCAACTGTACAATAGCAGATATTTATTTTGAGAGCTTTAAAAAAGTATCCCTATTTTTATGTTGATATGCTTGCCTATACGATAGCAAAGGAATAATCCCATTATTCAAAATGAAGGGTAATCTCTTTTAACTTAATTAAATCCCTTTGCTTTGCTTGCTCATATAAACCTATTATCTCCGGCAGTGGGCCTTCGACGGTACCCTCAGCTGAGACTTTATAATCATGCTCAGGGGCATAAAGCTCTATGCCTTTTGCCTCCTTGTGGATCTCTTCCACCGGTTTATAATCCGGCAGGAGAGATACCCCAGAAGGGAGATCTTTGAAGAAATTTTTCAGCTCTATACCGTATCTTTCTGCAAACGCTTCATATTTAAACTCGAAACAGGCCTTGCGAATCTTTTTGCTCGATATAACCTTCATGTTGATATCATCAAAACTGGTCTCTATCTCCCTGGTAACCATCTCATAAATATCGCTGCTTATTATCACATGGGTTAGATGCTCAGAAACACCTATCCATTCTTTTAATAATTCTGAAAAACTTTCCCTTTTGATGCTCTTTTCTTTGTTGTAGATTACTGTGCCCATATTTTTTGAACCTATTAAAAGCCCGGTAATAAAGCCTTTAATTAATATATAAGGGCCTTCTATAACCAATTCATAAAACTCTTTTTCCATAGCATTATCCTCTAAAAGATATAGATAGTTATCAGTCTTTGTCTGGCTGTTTCTCCAAGCAAGAATGAAAGACTCGTAAAAAGTCAAAATTAGGATGGCAAAGTAAAAAGCTCCAGATGCAAGGCGCGCAAATCCTGAGGAGTGAAGCGTACTTAGGGGTACGCTGCAACTACGAAGGATGCAGCGCAACGCCGCAGATGGACTTTTTACGAAGCCATCAAGAATTAAAAGAATATCAGTGTAACCAGAACAAAGAGAGGTATTAAGATTGGTATTGAATACTTAATCATATACCCGAAAAAGCTCGGCATTGGAATACCGTTTTCTTCTGCAATCGATTTGACCATAAAATTTGGGGCATTGCCAATATAGGTATTTGCCCCCATAAAGACTGCCCCGGCAGATATAGCCTTGAGAAATGTCTCTTTCTGGGCTATCAATGAGTGAACACCCTCTAGCTCAGGTAACCCGGGAAAAAAATTGCCCAGGGCAGAATTTAAAAAGGCAAGATATGTAGGGGCGTTATCAAGAAAGCTTGATAGAATTCCTGTAATCCAGAAGTAATGGTGTGGCTCTTTTACTGCCCCCAATAGCAATTTTAAACTACCTTCTGTACCGGCTTTAAGTATTGCTAAGGCTGGGATAATCGTCATAAAAATACCGGCAAAGAGGTAAGCTACCTCTTTTATAGGAAACCAGGTAAATTCGTTTTCTTCCCTGAGTTTTTTGGCAGTAAATACCATAGAGAGTATACCCATCAATACCATTAGCCCATCTCGAACCAGATTCTGAATATGAAGGTGTATCCCAAATACTGTGAACTCAGGAGCTCGCCAAAACCCACTTAGCAGAACCGCTCCCAATAACCCCCCAAGAAATATCAGATTGATCAGACCTTTTACTCTTATGGGTTCTATCGCTTCTCCCTTAATCGATCCTTTTGAAACCTTTTCCTTCCTATAAATTATATGGTCAAAGACAAAAAATACCAGAAGGAGTATCACGCTCACAAAGGCCATATGAGGGAATATATTAAACGTCCAGAAGAAAGGCACACCATGAAGGAACCCAAGAAAAAGTGGAGGGTCTCCGAGGGGGGTAAGAGAACCACCGATATTGCTGACTAAAAAAATAAAGAATATTACAATGTGGACCTTGCGTTTCCTCTGAGCATTGGCTCGCAAAACAGGACGGATAAACAACATGGAAGCCCCTGTAGTACCCACCCAGGAAGCAATAATGGTTCCTGTCAATAGCATAATCGTATTTACAATAGGGGTGCCTTTTAATGTCCCTTTAACCAGGATGCCACTCGATATAGTAAACAATGCCCATAGGAGTATAATAAAAGGTATATAATCAATAAAATATATATGTAATATCTCGTACAGCGCCTTATTTCCGTATATCATAAGAAATGGAATTGCAAAAACCAATGCCCAGAAAACAGACACCTTAGGAAAGTGATTATGCCAGAAATGAGGGGCAAAAAGGGGGAAAAGGGCAATAGATAGAAGAATACCGGCAAAAGGGATCACAGACCAAAGGGGTAATTCCTTTCCCAGAGAATGTCCTGCTTCAGACTCTTTCACGTCTCCAGAATGCACAGCTTCTACATAGCTGCTTGCCTCTTGATATCCCTGTGAAGAGTGTTCAGCAGCCCAAATAGTGCCAATTCGTAACAGAAAGACTGTCAATACAACTATAAATACCGAAAGAAAAAAACTAACTTTACAGTATTTGTAACTCATTTTAACTACCTTTAGATTTCTTAAATCTATCTCCGGCAATCAAACATAATTTCAATATAATTTGTCAATAGTTAGCAATAATTATTAATAAATTACTTTAATTTCACTTCCCTTATTCATCTTAAGTTTTTTACTGGCATTTTGACCCCTTACAGCTATCTCCAGGTAGCCAGAGCTTCCAAAAAGTGCCAAAACCTGTTTTTCTTTTACTTCAGAATATGAGCTCTTAATATCCCCTAATACCTCTCCGCCAACAGATATCTCACACATCCCTTTTCTTGCCAAGTCTCTGAATAAAACCTCAGAAATGTTGGATATAAGATTACCAAACCTATCTACATGGAGCACTACTCCCTTGATTATGCCTCTTTCTGTCTCAGGTTCCGGTATATCAAACCTTACAACATCATTGCATGTTCCCCCAAAATCCTCAAAGGGAGTCCCCTTAGACAGGTATGCAGCGGCCGGTGCAAATATGTCACGACCATGAAAGGTATTGCTTATATATGGAAGAAAGTATCTCTTATTAGTCAACTCAACAATCTTTTCTATTCTTTCAGACTTATATACGAAGCTAAAAACGCCGTTATCAGGACCGATGAAAAAATGGTTGCCAGCCTCTACCAGGATAGCCCTCCTCTTGCTCCCAACCCCCGGGTCAACTACAACCAGATGGATTGACTTATCCGGAAAATACCTGTATGAGTTTTTCAAGATAAAGCCTGCCTCGAAAATATCCTGAGGCGATACCTCATGGGTAATATCAACCAACCTCACCAGAGGGTTTATCTTTAATATCACCCCTTTCATCGTACCTACGTAGCCATCCCTGGTCCCGAAATCTGTTATAAGGGTAATAATACCTCTGTCCATTTCTTTAACCAATGGTTCATCCTGAAAAATGAAAAATTCCCTTTGGAGCGAACATCGTCAAAAACCGGAAATCGTGAATCGTGAATGGATTTTATTCTATTTACGACTCCCGACTTTCGATTCACGATCAACCTATATTTACCCCCAGTTCTTCCAACCCTTTTATCAATTGTTCTGTGGATCTGTAAACAATACTATTAATCCCCATATCCTCAGCAGCCTTGCAAAACCCTTCTATATCATCTATGTATAAACACTCTTCCGGGGACGAGCCTGCCCTTTTCAATGCTTCTCTAAATATTTCCTTATGGGGCTTCGAGTACCCGATCCTGTATGACAGAACCAGGTCATCAAACAGCTCTATTACTTTGAAATTCTCTCTTATAAAATCAAAGTGCAGCTCATTCGTATTGGAAATCAATATCAGGTAGTAACCATTCTTTTTTAATGCCGACAATACTGTCGCAACAGAGTCATTTAAAGAAAAGATGTCTGACCAGACACTCTTAAACATATCATAAGAAATATTAATATCGAACCTTCTCAATACCCACCGGAATAAATCTTCTGACTTAACCTTGCCCTTATCATACAGCTCAAATATCTCTGAGTTAAAACCGAGTTGATATACTTCCTTGCTGGAGTATTTTGAATATCTGGCTATTCCCTCACAGATCAACATATGATCAAAATTCAGGACGACATTACCTAAATCAAATATAACAGTCTTTATCATTTAATTTACTTATTCTTTGTCCTCTGCCTGTTCACACGTCGGGATAATCTGGCAATTCTGTTTTTCCTCCGATTTCTATCTTTAATTTTAGCCATATGCCTTGATTTTGACATAATCCAAATTGCCTCCTTTAAACCGTCTTTTAATTAAAAATATTCTTATCTTGCATATTTCTTTAGAAAAGGCAAGATGATTTCTCGCAATTAATTTTTTTCTTGCACGTGATGTAACGTATGCTATAGTTAGAGCTATAAGTGTCTTGCCCTTACCAAGACCTACATATCAGATATGCTAAAATCGTTGAAAGAACATAATCAGATGGAGTGCGATTGAATACATACCGTCCCTGGGGTTTTTATCAAATCTTGTCCGATATGCCTGACCACAAAATAAAGAGGATAACCGTTTATCCTGGTCAACGCCTTAGTTATCAGCGCCATTTTCATCGCTCCGAACACTGGTATGTATTAAAGGGATGCGCCATATTGACGAAAAACGGTCATGAAATTGAACTGACATCCGGTCAGGCAATAGACCTGCCGGTGGGGTCGTGGCACAGGATAAGGAATTCTGGTGAAGAAAATCTGGTATTTATCGAAGTTCAAACCGGGGATTACTTTGGTGAGGACGACATCGAGAGGGCGGAGGACGATTATGGGAGGGTCTAAATATCCGATTCTCAGAGTTTCTGGCTGTGCGTTACCTGTGATTGCCAAAGATGATGGAAAAGTAAAGCTGTACTGCAACGGCATAGACACGGTAATGTGCACGGGTATTGCATGTATGCCAGGTTAAGTTCAATTAATCCCCAGGATAGTATACTCTTTAATCCCTGCGGGGACTTTAATTTTAACCGATTCCCCTACTTCCTTTCCAATAAGTGCCCTGGCTATTGGAGAGTGAACGGAGATTTTTCTCTGTCGCGGGTCAGCCTCATCAGCCCCTACTATCTGGTAATTCAATTCATTCCCGTCATTTTCATCTCTAAGGTGGACTACTGTCCCAAATACAACCCTGTTTGTGTCATTTTCATTGGTATCAATTACCTCAGCCCGGGAAAGTTTGTCTTCTATCTCCCGGATTCTACCTTCAATCAAAGACTGCTTTTCTTTTGCTGCGTCATACTCTGCATTTTCAGATAGGTCACCATGTTCTCTGGCTATTGCAATTTCGTTAATAATCTTGGGTCTCTCTTTAATCTTTAACCGACGCAGTTCTCTTGTTAATGATTCGTGTCCTTCCCTGGTCATGGGAACTTTTCCACTCATGTGTTGCTCCCCCTTACCCTTTCCATCACTTTTAACATGGTTTCCCCTGCACCCTCATAAATACGAATGTGGGAAGCCCTGTCCATATGAGTAGGTTCTCGATTGATTATCACGAGTTTTGCACCGGCATTAACTGCATAGGTAGGCATGTATGCCGCAGGATAAACAACCAGCGAAGAACCAATAACAATGAAAAGATCGCATTTAGCTGAACGGCTTGTAGCTTCGTTTAATTCCCTGTGAGGAAGCGTTTCTCCAAAAAACACTGCATCGGGTTTAAGAATCCCCCCACATTTTTCACAACCCGGGTCATCTACCCCCTGCTTTACCTTATTGATAACATCTCCCAGAGGGTACCGTTTATTACAGCCAAGACATATCGCACGCACCATATTACCATGAAGCTGGAATACCTTGTCTTCAGAATTGCCGGCTTTTTGATGTAATCCATCTACGTTTTGTGTAATGACACAGTCCAATTTACCCATCTTCTCTAATTCGGCAATTGCGTAATGGGCAGGATTAGGGTTAGTATCAGCCATCAGACCGCTCTCCTCAAGCATCCCGTACATCTTCTTCCTTGCCTCTTTGCTGCTGACAAATTTTTGATAAGTAAAATCTTCCGGGTCATATTTCGTCCAGATACCATCAGGGCTTCTGAAATCAGGGATACCCGATTCAGTACTCACGCCAGCCCCTGTGAAGACAACAATCCTTTTAGACTTAATGATCAAATCTGCCAATTGGTCTATGAGTAATTCCAGGTTTGAATCTTCTTTCATCGCCATGTCCACTCCTTTTTTATATTTTTAGTAACTACTCAGGCACAAAGTGGCAAAGGCACATCTTAAGGATTCAAGGAGTCAAGGAATCAAGGATTCGAGTGTTTAAGGGTTAATAATATTCACTTGAACCCTAGAATCCTTTTCACCGCTCTGTACCTCTGTGCCTACATGAATAGTTACGTTACATTGGCTTTAATATACTCTATCATCGGTCCAGTCAATGTCCCGGCTGTAAATACCTCATTTACCCCCATATCTTTAAGTACAGGGATATCCTCCAGGGGTATAACCCCTCCAATTATAAATAAAACACCATCCATCCTTTTCTCTTTAAGCAATTTCATTATCCTTGGAGTAAAGGCAATATGTTCCCCGGACAGGCAACTCAACCCAATGACATCAACATCTTCTTCTATAGCAGCCCTCACTACGTTCTCAGGGGTTTGAAACATTCCTAAGTAAACAACCTCCATCCCAGCCTCTTTAAGAAGGGATGAAACCACTTTTGCCCCCCTATCATGACCATCCAGGCCAACCTTTGTAATTAAGACCTTTATCTTACGCTCCGATTCCATACTAAATTCCTTTTCTAATGTTTTATTGTTTTGTCAAAGAGTTCCTTTTCCTTTGCCCGCATAACCTGTGCCTCAGCACCTGATCTTTCATGGTCATAGCCAAAAAGATGCAAAATACCATGGATAAGGAAAAAATCTATCATCTCTTCTAAGGAAATTTCACTTTCCTCAGCCTGGCGTTTCGCAGTTTCTACTGAAATAACCACATCACCTAAAACATGGGGGTTAATTCCAGTGAAGTCCCCCTCTGCCATAGGAAAAGAGATAACATTAGTTGGGCCGCTTCTTCCAAGATACTGTTTATTTATCTTTTCTATTCGGACATCATCAACCATAAGGATACTTATTTCGCAATCAGGACATTCCAAGTCTTTTAAGATCTTTTTCGCCGTTTTTCTTATCCTCGACTCGCTTATTTCTATCTTCTTTTGTTGATTTCTTATCAATATCATTGAGCTTCTTCTTTCCTTCAGTTTCTTTGTAAGCCGGCTCCGGATAGTCTACCCTGTGATGGAATATCCCCGTTAGTATCTTGTTGAAACTCTTAGCTATCTCATTCAAATCCTTCAGGGTCAACTCACATTCGTTTAGCTGTCCATCTGCAAATATATTGTTGATAATCCTATGAACCATCCCCTGGATTCGGGATGGCGATGGGTCGGGAAGGGTCTTGGATGCAGCTTCTACAGCATCGGCAAGCAATACAAGCCCTGCCTCCTTAGTTTGGGGCTTGGGACCTGGATACCTGTAATCCTTTTCATCTACCGGATAAAGCTCTGGATTCTCTTTGTTTTTGGCCTTTTGATAAAAGAAATTAATAAGGCTGGTTCCATGATGTTGCCCTATAATGTCTATTATCGGTTGTCCAAGCCTGCTCTCTCTGGCTATTTCCACCCCATCTTTAACATGGGACAGCAAAATCAGACTGCTCATACTTGGAGCCAACTTTTCGTGTTTATTCTCATTGCCTATCTGGTTTTCTATAAAGTATAACGGTTTTTTTATCTTTCCAATATCGTGGTAGTAAGCGCTTACCCTGGCCAGAAGCGGGTTTGCATTAATAGCCTCTGCCGTTGCCTCAGCCAGTGTTCCCACAATTATACTATGGTGATAAGTACCCGGGGCCCGTACTATTAGTTCTCTCAGTTTAGGACTGTCAAGATTTGCCAGTTCAAGCAATTTAATATCTGTAGTATAGCCAAAGAGTGCTTCAAATAAAGGCGTAGTTCCAATTACTATAAATCCGACAAGGAGTCCGCCAAGAAAGCCGAAAACAATGTCAAAAACCGTAGTAAAGGTAAATAGGGAACCCTTGATCATATTAATGGAAAATATGGTTATCACATTTGTCAGACCGACTATAGCACCGGCCTTTATCAGAGTTGTTCTAAACTTGGTCAGGATTACACCATGAGCAGCTATGATACTGCCGAAAAGGGAATATATAAAAAATTCCAGTCTGTTTTCGAATAGTATCCCGGATAAGATTGATATCATAATAGAAAAGATCAAAGCAACTCTAACATTTAATAAAATACTTATAAGCATTGCCCCAGAGGCTATAGGAATCACATATAGGCAGGAATCAAGAGGTAGAAAAGGGAAGCTGTTGCTCACAGCTTCGCAGATCAGGATGGCGAGTTTTACAAATAAAACAACCATCCCCATGGTTATAGTTAACAAAAAAAGGTCCTTGTTATTAATTGATTGCCCTTTAAAATTCTTGAGTGAGAAATTATACAGGATATAACAGAGCAAAACCACCAAAAGAATAATCCCAAGGGACGTTAATACTAAATTGTCATACTTCTTTGCCCTCTGAAATACCTTCAGTTTGACCAGGTGTTCATTCTTTATCCTTTCTCCTTCCCGTACTATTATTTCTCCCTTTTTAACTTGATAAAAAATGGGTTTAACACTCTCTCTTATTATGCTCTTTCTACGTGCTGTCTCATTCTTGTTAAAGGTTAAGTTAGGCTCTATCAGCCTTTGAGAGATTGTCATTACAGTTTTTCTTAATGAACCCTCTAAATCACCCAGAATCTTATTTGAATTTACCTCGATGGCTTTTTTAGCGTCTTTTAGATCCATTATTAATAATAGATCCTTTGCCTTTGCCTCCTCTTTCGTCTCGATATTCCTTATAATAATTCCACTGTCCTTTTCTTTATACAGAAGTTTCTTATTGCCAACTATCTTCCTCTCTAATGGTGTACTTATCAGTATACGTACATATTTTTCTATGCTCTTGTTAAACCGATACCTTTCCAATACCCCAAATTCCTCATCGTCAATATTTATCAATATCTTTTGAAACTCATCTCTCTTAGTGTTAATCCGATCCCTGAAAGGGGCTAAATTGAGTTTTGTTGTTTTAAGCGCGTCTCTCCTTCTAATCTCATTACCGATCTCTTTATAGATGTCCCTCATCAAGATAAAAGAAGATGACAGTCTTGTTCGAATCTCATCAGACATATTTGGATTAAAGTCATAAACTACAATTACGTCTTTTTCTGCTTCTTTAACCCTCTGGTCTGTTGATTGTTTATCCTCAATAAGGAGATCCTGGGGAGATTTTATGTTTTTTGAGGCAATATCACCCGGTTCATAGTGTATGGAAGGTAACTCAGCGTTTGGATACAGGAAAAAAGTTACAAATACACCCAATAAGATAGCCATCAACCATCTTTGAAATGAAGGGTTCTTAAATATTTCAAAACCAGATGTCCTGAAAAACGAAGTAAGCAATTCCGTTTTCCCTTTTTTCTCTCCGTTTGTAGTTGGCACTGTGTTTCCTTTAACAGTCGTTAGTTAACATGTTAGTAACTATTTAGGTTGTCAGGTTCACGGTTCACGGTTGTCCGTTTTGCGGTTTTCATATTTTTCATCGGTTTCTAACCTTGAACCCTGAACTTTGGAACTTTGAACCTGTGTAGTTAACATATTATACACTATCTCTATATCTCTCATAGCGTTCATATGCCCTAATAACGTCTTGAACTAAACGGTGTCTTATTACATCCTTTTCTGAAAAATAAGTAAAGTTTATTCCTTCGATCCCTTTAAGTATCTTTTGGGCTTCTATTAACCCGGATGTTTTCCCCGCAGACAAATCAATTTGGGTAACATCTCCTGTGATAACAGCCTTTGAACTGTAACCCAATCTGGTCAAAAACATCTTCATCTGTTCAGAAGTTGTATTCTGGGCTTCATCCAGGATGACAAAAGAATCGTTTAAGGTGCGTCCTCTCATAAAGGCTAGAGGAGCAACTTCGATAATTCCTCTTTGTACTAAGCCGGAGGCTTTTTCAAAGTCAATCATGTCATAGAGGGCGTCGTACAGAGGTCTAAGATAGGGGTTTACCTTTTCGTATAAATCTCCGGGTAAAAAGCCCAGTTTTTCACCTGCTTCAACAGCAGGTCTGGCAAGGATAATCCGATCAACTTCCTTCTTCATCAAAAAGGATATTGCCAGGGCCATTGCCAGGTAAGTCTTGCCTGTCCCGGCTGGGCCTATCCCAAAAACGATGTCAAAATTCCTTATAGCGTCAATATATTCTTTTTGGCATAAACTCTTTGGGGTTATAGGCCTCTTTCTGGAAGATATATAAACAGTATCCAGAAATATATGTTTGAGATTTGCCGAACTATCGTTACTTACAATCCTTACTGCATAATCAACGTCATTTGGATATATTGGGTAACCTGACTCCAGTAATGAATAGAGTTCAACCAGGACTTTTTCTGCAATCTTTACATCAAAACAAGCGCCATTGATGCTTATCTCATTACCTTTTGCATTAACCTTTACTTCTAAGGTCTTCCCGATGTATCTCAGGTTTTTGTTATGCTCACCACAAAGGGTCCTTAGCAGGTTATTGTCATCAAAACTCAGTTTTACCGTATCTTCGTTGTTTTCGCTTCTCAAAGAAACCTTTCTCCGTCTACCAGGCAACATCTACCGTTTAAATAATACAAACGGTATAATATTACCACTATCAATCTTCGATTGCAAAACTTTTTCTTTAACCCCTTCCCTTCTTCTATAATCGTGGTTCAATTCAATGTTTTACTAACATATCGATCCTTTTTTGCCTTGCAAAAAAAGTAGAGTTCCTCTATCCTGTGTTTTCGGTGTTTATAACACGTTTCATCAAGGTATTTAAGAAATTTTGTAACTATTCAGGTAGGCACAAAGGCACAGAGCGGTGAAAAGGATTCTAGGATTCTAGGGTTCAAGTGAATATTATTAACCCTTAAACACTCGAATCCTTGACTCCTTGAATCCTTAAGATGTGCCTTTGCCACTTTGTGCCTGAGTAATTACGAAATTTTAACTCTTTTTTAGACATAATAATTTCAATAACTTCCTTGCAGGAGATAACTTTGCAGCACGCCAACTTAAAAGATTTTGAAAACTTACTCCAAATAATGAAAAGATTGAGGGGACCGGAGGGATGTCCCTGGGATAGAGAGCAGACCAGAGACAAATTGAAATGGTATCTGGTAGAAGAATGCTACGAAGTATTGGACGCAATTGAGAAAGGATCAGATGAAAAGATAAAGGAAGAACTGGGGGATATACTTTTTCAAATCATTTTTCTCGCAGAGATTTCAGAAGAAGAGGGAGGTTTCAATATATTTGATGTGATTAACTCTGCAAGAGAAAAGATGATCCGTCGTCATCCTCATGTGTTTCATAACGAAAATGCAAAAGACAGCAGAGAAGTCAAAAAGATATGGTGGAGGATAAAGGAAGAGGAGAAAGGCAAAGAAGAAGGCTGCTCTATCTTAGACTCTATCCCTCCCGCCCTCCCTTCCCTTCTGAGGGCTTTCAGGATCACAAAAAGAGCTGCCCATGTTGGCTTTGATTGGGATAACGTGGAGGGGGTATTTGACAAGATTAAAGAAGAGATAGAGGAGTTTAGAGAAACCTTAAAAGATAAGAACGAAGAGAGGATGGAGGATGAATTGGGAGACATTCTGTTCTCGGTGGTAAATCTGGGCAGATTCCTGGAAGTCAACCCTGAGGAGGCATTAAGAAAGACTATCGGCAAGTTTACAACACGGTTTAAAGATATTGAAATGTCGTTGAAAAAAGAGAATAAAGAAATAGGAGATGTGACCCTGGAAGAAATGGATAAACTCTGGGATGAAGCAAAGAAGAAGCAATAGGGAGAAAAAAGGGGAGAGCTACCGCTCGCCTGAGTGTTGCACTTCATTATTGAATTGACATAGTTCTTATATGGCGTTTATTCTTTTAATCAACTCATCAATAATAACGGGTTTAGCAATGAAGTTGCGTCCGCCTACAACACCGCCACTTTTTCTGACTTCTTCCCTGCTTATTAGCGTCGTCACAAATATAATGGGAATGGACGAAGTAATCGGAGACTTTGATAGTTTTTCAGCCACTTCGCTGCCGTCCATATCGGGCATCATAATATCGAGCAAAATGATATCCGGCTTCTGTGCCTTCGCCAGCCGTATCCCATCGTATCCCCGTGTAGCTGTCAGCACATGAAAGGCACCTCTCGACTCAAGTGCTTTCTTTATGGCGAGGCAAAAAAATTCTTCGCCATCTACAATAAGTACTTTTTTCACAGGCATATCATGATCTCCTTTATCATTAACCCAGAAGCTGAATCATTTTGCCCATCACAGATGTTTCAATGCCGTTGAAATCAATGGGTTTGGTAATATAGTCGTCGGCACCCAATTGAATTGCTCTTTTGGCCAGATCTTCGTCTATCACAGCTTTATGACCAATAGGCCCGATAGCCATTATATATAACTCCTGATAAACTCCATGGCGCTTTTATCTGGAACAAACCCCAGTTCAAAGCAGGGAATCACCCGGGTT
>QZJR01000069.1 GCA_003599365.1 Deltaproteobacteria bacterium
GTGCCCGAAGGGCATTTGGGAGAAGCCGGTTAGCCGCCTGATAGGCGGCGTCGGCTTCGACTCGGCGAGACGCAGCCCCAATACACGGTCGAGGCGGAGCCGATGACCGTGTATCTTGTTCACAAGCGTAATAAGTTCGTTTATCCTTTCAAAATTGGGGTTATAGACGAACCTGTTTCGTTTATTCCGATTCTGTCTGGGCTATCCTTGCTGAGTGTTACTACCCCATAACTGATACCTCTATTGGAGAGATGAGGATTTCTATAGCAATTATTGCTTAGCTCCCTTATAGTGTCAAGGTTTTTCTTATTTTCCAAACCCTTGCCTTTTTATCCTGTCTGTAGTATTTATTAAAAACCTCATTTTTTCAAATAGCTAGAATACTTTTCCCCAGAAACTGTGGATAAGTTGTGGATAACTGAGTAGTCGAACCACCTAACACCTCAAAAATTGAGGGGTTTTACCTGTTTGCCTACTTATTGGTCAAGTAAAATTATCGAATAATATCATTATGTTATAAAATGTTGTTTTGTTGTAAAGAGGTTAGATGACCTTCCTTTTTGGTAAGTTAAAATTTATCCACAGATATTTAAAAACCTTAACGGTTCACGGTTCTCAGTTTACAGTCTAATTACAACAGCAGGCTTAAGCCCGCTGTTTATATAAAGCTCGAAGCATTTTTGCCAACTGTTAACTACAAACCGTAAACTGTGAACGGATACATGAAAGGAGTATATTGCCCATGGAAATAAGGGTCTATTATGAGGATACCGATTGCGGTGGTGTGGTGTACTATGCTAATTATCTTAAGTACTTTGAAAGAGCGAGAACGGAATTTCTTAGGGATAGGGGGCAATTCCTTACAGACTATATGGAAAAAGGCATTGAGTTCATTGTGGTAAGGGCAGAGGTGGACTATAAGTCTCCCGCAAGGTATAATGATGTGCTGGATATAACAACAACGGTTTCAGAGATAGCCAGGGCCAGTTTTATTATGGGATACACTGTCTTGAGAAAGGAGGATGGAAAACTCCTTGCTTCAGGAATGACCAGGCTGGCATGTATTAATAAGAACGGAAAGCCTGTAAGGATTCCTGACAGTATGCTGAAGATATTGAGCAATTAGACTGACATGAAAAGAGGTTGGTAATCCTCTAATTCAACGGCTATCCGTTCTCTGTGAAAACCGGTGTCTCCCAACATGAACTCCGATGCCTTAGTACGCAGAAAGTAAAGGCTCAGGTCCAGTTCCTCAGTGAATCCGATGGCTCCGTGAACCTTGACTCCCTGGATACAAGTTTGCTGATAAACCTCATTTGCCTTTGCCTTGACCATGGAAGTCAGCAAACGAGAGGGGGAGCCTGTGCTTATATTCCATGCTGCTTCATAAACGAGACGCCGCAACCCTTCAACATTGATGAATACCTCGGCCAATTTGTGTTGAATTGCCTGGAAGGAACCGATGGGCTTATCGAACTGCACTCTCTCTTTAGCGTAGCTATTTGCCATTTCCAGCACGAATTGGGCTCCGCCCAACATTTCTGCACATTTTAGGACCGATACCCTTTGAAGGAGGAATTCCACGATCTCCCATCCCTTGTCTACCTCTCCCAAAACATTGTCTTTAGGAACCCGTACCTTATCGAACACGACCTCGCACTGCTTATCATGTGCTGTGGTAGGGATGACTTCCGTTTTTATCCCCTGGCTCCCTGCATCAACAATGAGCACCGTGATTCCCTCTTGGCTTGTTCGAGCAACTACCAAGAGACGGTCGGCTACATTCGCATAAGGTACGAATAGCTTTGTGCCCTCAAGGACGTAATCCTCCTGTAAAGAAGTGGCACGAAGTTCCACTCCCGATGGCTCGTAGCCGGCCGATGGTTCTGTTAATGCAAGGGTCCATATCTCCTCCCCGCAGGCGATTTTTGGCAGGAATCTCTTCTTTTGTTCTGAGGTTCCGTATTCGAGTATAGGAAGAGAGCATAGGGCAACCGTATCGAAGAAGGGGGCTGGAAGAATATTCCTGCCCATCTCCTCCATCAGGATCGTGAGATCAAAGAAATCCATCCCAGTTCCTTCATATTCTTCAGGCAGTATGAGTCCCATCCAGCCCATCTCTGCCATTCTGCTCCACAGCTCAGGGTCATACCCTTTCTCGTCTTCCTTTAACTCTCTTACCTTGTCCTTAGGACACTCTTTTTCCAGGAACTTCCTTGCTGAATCTATTATCATCACTTGGTCTTCTGAAAAATCAAAGTCCATCCGTCTCTACCCCCTCTCAATATGATTTGGGTAACTTCAGTCCAAACTGGCCGACGATGTTCAACTCTACCTCGTCTGTCCCGGCAGCGAACGCAAACCCAAGGAACAACCAGAAGAGTTTTTCCATATGGCCGTTGAGCTTTGTCCATTTGCAGTTTCGGCTCAATGGGTCTATTTGTGAGTAGCCTCCAAGGATCTCCGTTCCAAGCATTGCCAGCCGCTCCAGTATGTGGTCATTGAAGACTTTATCCCTTGACGGTTCATAAACGGGAGAGTCTCCCTTGCTCATCTTCCAGATGGTTTCGTAGCCGAGCACCTTTTGGGTCTCAAGTTCGACAGCAATGTCGGCCAATTTGTGTCGTATTTCCCGTTCCCGGAAAAGACCGTTTCCCCTGGTATACACGATAAGCTCGTCAAGTATCCTTTTATTATACCCGTAACATCTGCCGGCAATGCTTCCTCTTTCGTACCCCAGTGAGTGCATCAACTGGTACCATCCATTGTTCTCCTTACCTACCAGGTTGGCGGCCGGCACTCTTAAATCATCGAAGAATACCTCATTGAATATGTGGAGACCCACATAGTTCATGAGGGGTCTTACCGTAATTCCCTTGCTTTTCATATCCACGACAAAGACGCTGATTCCATTGTGCGGCTTGGCGGCGTCCGGGTCTGTTTTTACTGCGATCCAGCACCATCTTGCCCTGTGGGCAGCGCTGGTCCATATCTTTTGGCCGTTGATAACGTATTCATCTCCCTCCCTCACCGCACGGGTCCGTATCTTGGCGAAATCACTGCCGGCATTCGGTTCGCTGTACGCAGTGCACCAGATACCGTCCGGCTCTCCCGATGCAATGAGTGGGAGATATTTGTTCTTTTGTTCGGCTGTGCCAAACATCATGAGGGAAGGGCCTACCCAGTCAACTCCACCTATACCCATTGTAACACCTGGTATCCCCCAGTATGATGCCTCTTCAGAATATACCAGTTGCTCCCAGAGGGAACCCCCCTTGCCCCCATATTCTTCAGGCCATGACATGGTAAGCCATCCTTTTTCAGCAAGCTTCTTTGACATAGACATAGCAAATGCCCAGTTCTCGTCGTCGCTTTCCTCCTCTAACATAGATGAAAGCCAGCCTGGCGGAAGCTCCTCTTTTGCAAACTCTCGGATCTCCTTCCTTAACTTTTCCTCTTTTTCGCTAAATTTAAAATCCATCGTGCCCCTAACCTCCTCTCAAAAGGTTTAGCATACTAAGTATGATGGGTTTACCGAGGTTGAGTATTTAAGCAAAGAATAGTTTTTTTTGAGCGGCAATGTCAAGTAAAAAATCACTTTTGCGCCAAACTTCCTTCTTCCTTTTCACAGAAGAAAGTGATATTATTATATGTATCTTAGGTACTTATCAGGTTTTTGCGATATAATCGTAAAGTGAGGGTAATCACGATGGATAGAGATGTTGAGAAGTTAAATTCCATACTTGAAGATATGGAGGACGGTATCTTCAAGGCATCTGAAGAGGATTACAAGCGTTTGTTTGAACATGTGGGTTGTGGTGTTTACATCAGCAGCAAAGAAGGAAAATTTATAGATGCCAATCCTGCTCTTCTTGATATGTTGGGCTATGAGAGTAAAGATGAATTCCTTGAGATCGACATAACGCAAGACCTCTACCTCAGACCTGAAGATCGCCGAAAGTTTCAGCAAATGATAGAGCGAGACGGCCATGTGATAGACTACGAGGTTGACTTTAAGTGTAAGGATGGAACGACTATTTCTATCCTCCTCACAAGCAACGTGCGTTATGATCAGCAGAGTAATGTGTTGGGGTATGAAGGGATCATTGTGGATCAATCCCAGAGAAAACAGATGGAGAAGGAACTCAAGGATGCCCATGATTTTCTGAACAAGACTATATATAGTTCACCAAACGCCATTATGGCGACCGATATGAAGGGGAATATCATCATCTGGAACCGGGCTGCCGAAGAAGCCCTTGGATGTAAGGCAGAGGATGTGATCGGCAAGATGAACATCGAAAAGATCTATTCAGAAGGGGATGCCAAAAAAGTAATGCAAATGATGCGAGGTCCTGAGTATGGTGGTGTGGGCAAATTGAGAGCATACCCCATAACCTATGTGAGACAGGATGGCCAAATTGTTGAGGGCAACCTTTCGGCATCCATTATTTACGACGCAAAAGGGAATGAAGTTGCTTCTGTAGGAATATTTGTAGACCTGGGGGAGAGACTGGAGATGGAACGAAGGCTGAGACAGACACAGGAACAGTTATTGCAGTCAGAAAAGCTGGCGGCCATGGGACGTCTGACTTCTCAGATTGCTCATGAATTGAACAATCCCCTCTATGGAATCATGAATACCCTAGAATTGATGAAAACCGAGATTTCTCCTGAGAACAAGAGAAGAAAGATTCTGGATATGGCCATTTCCGAGACAGTGAGACTGTCCGAGCTGCTCCGCAAGATGCTCTCTTTTTCCAGGCCTGATGAGGAAGAAAGGCATCCTATAGATATCAATACAATACTTGATGAGATACTTCTTCTCCATGAGAAACAACTGCGGGAATACAGTATCCGTGTCTCTTCCTCTTTTGCAGAGGGTTTGGAAAAGGTTTATGCGTCAAAGAATCAACTCAGGCAGGTCTTTCTCAATATAATCTCGAATGCTCGAGATGCCATGCCGGAAGGTGGAACCTTAACAGTGAGGACCATAGCTGTTAAAAACAATGTCCGGATTCAGATATCCGATACAGGAATTGGTATAAGAGAAGAGAATCTCGATAAGATTTTTGATGCCTTTTTTACTACTAAAGATGGTGCAAGAGATACCGGCCTTGGCCTGTCTGTCTGCTATGGGTTTGTAAAAGATCATGGAGGTCATATTAAAGTAGAAAGCAAGGTGGGTTCTGGAACAACCTTTACCATCAGCCTCCCTGTTTTTATCTCTTCTATTTGACGGCTTCGTAAAAAGTCCATGCCGGTCATTGCGAGGAGCAAAGCTACGAAGCAATCTCAAATAATATCAATAAGTCATAGATTGCTTTGCTTCGCTCGCAATGACAAAAACGGCACTTTCAGACTTTTTACGAGTCCATCCTATTTAATCCTGTCACAAAAGAAAATTCGAAAGTAACCAAAATTTTACTTGACAACCAATAATAGAAATAAATATAATAATTGTAATAAATAAAGATTTACACTATAAATTTTACTTGACAACCAGTAAAAACTATAATAATGTAAAATCTATAGCGAATGACCTCGAAAAGTAGTCATTGCGAGGAGTCCGTTTTGGCGGACGACGTGGCAATCCCAAGAGATTGCTTCACTTCGTTCGCAATGACGGAAGGTGGATGTCAACTTATTTAAGTCGTTCACTATAGCAATAACAGAGAGACCAAAGGAGCCCATTTGATGGATGCTGTATTAACTGTTTTCAAGGCCGGCAAATACTGTAATGTCTCCCCCAAGACCATTATCAACTGGATAGAGTCCGGTTACATCAAGGCTTACAAGACCGTGGGGGGGCATCGTCGTATAAAGAAGACGGATCTTGAAGATTTTATGCAAAGGCAGGGGATTCCAATCCCCGAAGAGGAACAAATGGAAGAGAGAAAGAGGATCCTTGTGGTGGATGATGACCCCATTATCGTTGAAACGATTGTTCAGGCATTGGAAGAGGATGAACATGATTATGAGGTTATCTCCGCTTCCGATGGGTTTGAGGCCGGTCTTCAGGTAAGTCACTTCAAACCGCACCTTTTAATACTGGATATCATGATGCCCGATATTAAGGGGTATGAGGTGTGCAAGAAGATTAAGTCCAATGAAGCTACCAGGGATATGATCATTATCGTCTTGTCAGCGTATCTGGACGAAGAGAAATTCAGGATGATGAAGGAGTACGGTGCAGACGTGTGTTTTTCCAAGCCTTTACCTCTGCTCCAGTTGAAGCAAGAGGTGAGCCGGTTATTGGAATTGCCCTGATTCATACACCCACAAGAGATTACCTTCCAAGACGGTCAAGGAGTTGCTGATGAAGCTGAGAGAAGCTTTGGCAAAAGGGAAATTTCTGGTTACGACTGAGATCCAGGCACCTATCGATGAGGAGCCGGAAGGACTTGTCAAGACTTTTAATCTGGTGCGAGGGCGTGTTGACGGAGTTTCCGTATCAGAGGTTGAGATTGAAGGGATAGTGGGGGATACGATCAAGACGTGTGAAGTTCTGAGGCAGAACCGATTTGAGGCCATATATCAGACTTCAACCCGGCAAAAGAACCGCTTACAACTACAAAAGGACCTCACACTTGCCCATGAAGCAGGTGTAGAAAACCTCCTTGTATTCACTGAAGACTACCGGATCACTGGGGATAGCCTTCAGGAGATAATGTTTTTCCATGTGGATTCAGGGAAGTTAGCCTCTGTACTGGAACATATGCGGGAAGGAGAAACAGTTGACGGTAAAGAACTCCCCTTTAAAGCTGAGTTTGTACTGGGTTCTGGCGTGGAGTCCTCATGGGGAAAGAACGTACCGGAACTAGAGATGAAAGAAATGGAGGAGATGACCGGGATAGGTACCGGGTACTTCTTAACAACACTGGTATTCGATCTGGATCGGTTTGAGAAATTCGTAAAGACTGTCGAGACCTTCAGAGTTCCGGTAATTGCAGAAGTCATGATTCTAAGGACAGCCGGCATGGGCCGATTTCTCAACCGACACTTCAAGTCAGGATTGGTGCCGGAGTGGATTATCCAAAAACTCGCCAAAGCCTCAGACAAGCAAAAGGCCAGTATAGATCTTTTTGCTGATATAGTAACGGGCATTAAAGGCATCTGTCAGGGGATTCATATTATAACCATAGGAGGGGAAGAAAAACTCAGGTACTATCTTGATGCGGCGAAACTCAGATAGTCAAAAAACAGAAGTCAGGAGTCAGTTGATGGAAGACATCACCCTTTCCATTAATGGAAGAAATATCACCTGTCCGCCCGGAACAAGCATTCTGGATGCTGCAGAGCAGCACGGTATAGAGCTTCCGAAACTCTGCTATCATCGTGACCTTAAACCGTTTGGTGCCTGTCGTCTCTGTCTGGTAGAAGATGAGAAGACCGGCCGTATCATGGCGTCATGTGTTACGCCGGTGGCCCAGGACATGAGTATCCTGACAGAGTCACCCCGTGTAAATAAGCACAGGCGGAATATAGTCAGGCTGATGATCGCCGAACATCCGGAATCCTGTATCTTTTGCAGTAAAGGGAACCGCTGTCAGCTGCGTCAGATAGCCGCCAAGCTCGGTATCGGTGAGACAAACCTTTATCCTATGCCCAACTACAAACCCCTGGAACAGGCAAATCCTTTCATTATCAGGGATCTCTCCAAATGTATCCTGTGTGGAAAGTGTATCCGGGCAGACCATGAGCTGGTTGTAGTGGGGGCAATAGATTACAACCTCAGAGGCTTTAAATCCCGCCCTGCCACGCTTCATGATCTGGGCTTAGAATATTCCGACTGCACCTTCTGCGGCACCTGTGTGTCAATGTGTCCTACCGGGGCATTGTCCCCAAAGAATACGCGTTACGTGGGTACTCCTCAGAGGGAATCTCTTTCTATCTGCGGATTCTGTGGTGTAGGCTGTTCCCTGGCTATGGGGGTTGTAGATGAAAAGATTGTAGAGGTCAACCCATCACACCTGTCCGGCACCGTTAATGGGGCATCCCTCTGTGTGAGGGGCCACTTTGCACATGACTTTCTCAATGCCGGTGAACGGTTGCTCAGTCCTTTGATTCGCAAAGATGGTGAACTGGTTTCCGCCTCATGGGGTGAGACACTGGAGGTTGTTGCAAGACGGCTTCTTGAAATCAAACGGGAAAACGGCCCACAAAACGTGGCATTTCTGGGCTCCTCCAAATGCACAAATGAAGAAAACTACCTCTTTCAGAAGATAGCAAGGGTTGTTCTTGAAACAAATAACGTGGACAATGGTGGCTATGTATCCGGGCAGTCCCTCTTGAATCTCATTGATGAAAAAACAGACGGAAGGTACCGTATTCAGCCTCTTGCTCGGCTGGAGAAAGAGGATGCCATTTTTGTTATTGGTGCGGACCCAAATCACTCGGTTCCTGTGGTGAGCTATTATCTCAAGAAGGCTGCAAAGAAAGGCATTCCCCTAATAGTGGCTGATCCAAGGCGCACGGAATTGGTGGACTTCTCATCTATTTGGCTCCGTGTTTTTCCCGGGAGCGACCTTGAATTGATCAACGCTCTGGCTATGCTGCTATACCGGAAAAAGGCATACGCCTCTGATTTCATAATCCAGTTTACAGAGGGGTTTGATGTGTACCGTCGCGGGCTTTCTTCCCTCGACCTTGACAGAATTAGCCGGGTAACATCTATAGATGTGAGTACTATTGAAGAGGTTGCCGAGTTGTTACACGGGAAAAAGATTGCCTTCATGGTTGGGCATGGAATCCTGCAACAGAGATATGGGCGGGAGTCTCTGGATGCTGTCATTAACCTGTTATTGATGACCGGAAGCCTTGGACATGAAGGTGCCGGTCTGTATATTCTTGCAAGGGAAAACAATCAATCGGGTGCAAGGGATATGGGGGCAGTGCCATACGGACTGCCGGGCGGTCAGTCTCTGAGTAATGATTTAGCCCGAAGACAATGGGAACGGGTATGGCAGGTAAAGATTTCGCCCGATCAAGGTCTCAATATGGTTAGAATGATCGAGGAAGCCGAGAAAGGCAACCTAAAAGCATTGTACATCATGGGAGAGAACCCGCTTCGTAGTCTCCCTCAACCTGAACGGGTTCGCAGTGCCCTGGAGAAATTGGATTTTGTCGTGGTTCAGGATATCTTCGCAAACGAAACCGCCGAGATTGCAGATGTGGTTCTGCCCGGCGCCGCTTTCTGCGAAAAGGGCGGTTCGTTTACGAATATGGAAGGAAGAATTCAAACTTTTACACCCGTAGTAGTTCCGCCGGGAGATGCCAAGCCTGACTGGGAAATCCTGGCCCTTCTTGCTGAAAAGATGGGGTATTCCAAACACTATGGTTCCCTGGAAAGGGTAAAGGAAGAAATCATTGGGTCTGTACCTATGTACGCGGATCCGGGTGGGCATGGATACACGCCCTGGATCAGGGAAACGAGTGAAAAGGCTCTCTTTCGCCCCAATGGAAAAGGAGACTTGATTCCTTTTTCTCCTGTTATTTCCACTGAAGATGAAGTGCCTGATGATGTTTATCCTTTGACAGCTATCCTTGGGTCTTACCGTTATCATTTGGGAAGCGGCACCCGGACGAGCCGTTCCAAGCGTATTCAAGAGTTTGATTCAAAGGGAGAGATAGAGATATCCCCCGGAGATGGGACAAAATTAAATTTGCATGATGGGGACACTGTTCGGGTCATTTCCCGCTATGGTGTTGTGACGAGGAGGATCAGACTGGAAGACGGCCTGAGAGCAGGGCTGATATACGTGCCCGTGGCTTTTAATGACAACGATGCACGGAATCTTATCGACCTGGCCCAACTTTCCAGGCATGACTCATTGGGCTGGAAAACCTGTCGAGTTAAACTTGAGAAGGTTTAGGATAGGATGGGTAGCCTGGACATTATAAATAGATGAATAGATTAATATAGAGGAGGAAACATATGGAGCCGAAAGAAGTCGATTGGGGTAAACTCACCTCCATCATCGACAAATACTCTAATGAGAAATGGGGGCTTATCCCTCTGCTTCAGGATATTCAGGAAACATTCGGCTATATCCCACCAGAGTCCATCAATTTGATTGCCAATGCCATGAAGCTCTTTCCAACTGAGGTTCAGGGGGTAATATCTTTTTACGCTGGATTTTCCCTGAAACCTAAGGGTAAATACGTACTCAGAATATGCCGCGGAACGGCATGTCACGTCAAAGGCGGTCGGAGTATCCTGAGGTTGGCAAAGAGAGAGCTGGCACTGGATGAAGGAGAGACCACCTCTGATTATCAGTTTACCCTTGAGACTACCGCTTGTCTTGGGGCATGTGCCCTTGCACCTGCCATGATGGTCAACAGAGCCTACTTTGGGAAACTCTCTCCACCAAAGATAACTAACATACTGGTCGAGTACGGTAAAGAGAAGAAAGAAAAATTAAAGGATGTTAGAGATGAAGAAGATTGAAAGCCCTTCAGATCTGGAGGGCCTTCGGCAAAACATTCTCAGCAAATGCGATCCCAGAAGGCAGGTTGTCAAGGTATGCTGTAGCACAGGATGCCGTGCCGGAGGATCTCTCAAAATCATTGATGCCTTCAAACAAGAACTCACCATCAGTGGTTTAGAAGATAAGATAGAAATAAAGAAAACAGGCTGTAGAGGCTTCTGTGAAAATGGTCCGGTTATGGCTGTTGACCCTGATAATATCTTCTATAACAAAGTCGAGCCGGATGATGTATCTGAGATTGTCTCCGAAACCCTTATCCATGGCAAACCTGTAGAGCGACTCCTGTATACAGCTCCTGAGAGTAGGGAGAAGATTACATGTGAAAAAGATATCCCCTTTTTCGGCAAACAGGTGAGGAGGGTCCTGGCCAATTGCGGGCAGATTGATCCTACCAATATTGAGGATTACATCGCGGCCGGAGGATATGGGGCTATTGCAAAAGTCCTTTCCAGTATGACACCGGAAGAGGTAATCGATCATGTCACAGCCGCAAAACTGAGAGGCAGGGGTGGGGCAGGTTTCCCTACAGGGCTGAAATGGAAATTTGCACGTCAGGCATCGGGACGACCTAAATATATAATCTGTAATGCTGATGAAGGAGACCCCGGAGCCTTTATGGATCGGTCAGTTCTGGAAGGGGACCCCCATGCTGTCCTTGAGGGGATGCTCATCGGAGCGTATGCTATAGGAGCAGAATATGGGTACATTTATGTG
The DNA here is from genome assembly GCA_003599365.1 of Deltaproteobacteria bacterium. Lineage (GTDB taxonomy): Bacteria > Desulfobacterota > UBA8473 > UBA8473 > UBA8473 > UBA8473. Next base: position 11,205 of record QZJR01000069.1, read on the forward strand.
AGAGAGGAATACCCCATTGCAGTCGAGCACTTGAGTATTGCTTTAGAACAGATGAGAGAGCGGGGACTTTTGGGGGAAAATATCCTGGGAGCTGGTTTTAACCTTGATATTTCCCTGAAGAAGGGCGCAGGGGCATTTGTCTGTGGCGAGGAAACCGCCCTGATGTCCTCTATTGAGGGAAAGCGGGGAATGCCGAGGGCAAGACCTCCGTTTCCTGCTCAGGCAGGACTGGATGGGAAACCCAGCAATATCAATAATGTAGAGACCTGGGCGAATGTTCCGTTGATTATCAAAAATGGGGTAGGGTGGTATACAGAGATAGGTACAGAAAAGAGTAAAGGCACGAAGATATTCTCGCTGGTAGGTAAGGTGAATAACACCGGTCTGGTGGAGGTTCCCATTGGCGTGACCATAAAAGAGGTGGTCTTCGATATTGGTGGTGGTATCCTCAAGGGGAGAAAGTTCAAGGCGGTGCAAATGGGTGGACCGTCGGGCGGATGTGTACCTGCTCAGTATCTGAATTTGCCTATAGATTACGATACCCTGCAGCGGATAGGTGCGATTATGGGATCAGGCGGGATGGTGGTCATGGATGAAAACAACTGTATGGTGGAGATCGCCCGGTTTTTCCTGAGTTTTACCCAGGCTGAATCGTGCGGGAAGTGTGCCCCATGTCGTGTGGGTACAACCCAGTTGCTGGAAATCCTGACCCGCATCACCCAGGGCAGAGGTCGGCTTGAGGATATAAAGACCATCCGGGAACTTGGAGAGACGATTACAGAATCATCCCTTTGCGGGCTTGGCCAGACGTGCCCAAAACCTGCCCTTTCTACCCTGAACTATTTCATGAAGGAATATGAAGACCACATCCTGGAACACCGCTGTGCAGGGGCAACGTGTGATTCTATGGTTATTTCAGCCTGCCAGCATGCCTGTCCTGCAGGAATTGATGTGCCAAACTATGTGGCAGCTATAGCAAGTAGCAATTACGAGAATGCCGTGGAGATTATCCGGGAGAGGAATCCCTTTCCTGCCGTGTGCGGCCGTATCTGCATCCACCCATGTGAGTTGAAGTGCCGTCGAGGTGAGCTGGACGATCCCGTGGCTATCAGATTACTCAAACGTTTCGCTTCGGACTGGTACTTCGATCATATCGGGCGGGCGAGCGAGCCTTTCCCTGTGACAAGGGAGAAGGAGATTGCCGTGGTAGGCGCAGGGCCCGCCGGTTTAACCTGTGCCTATTTTCTTACCAAAATGGGTTATAAGGTGACGGTATTCGAGGCGCAATCGGTTGCCGGCGGAATGCTTGGGATTGTTGTCCCTGAGTTTCGCCTCCCGCGGAAGGTCATTGAAGAAGAGGTGGAGTATATAAAGAGCTGTGGGGTAGATATCCGTTATAACTCCCCGATTGATGCCCGGCATACAGTCAATGATTTGATGGCAGAAGGGTATGGCGCTGTTTTTATTGCAGCGGGCGCCCAGGCCAGTTTACGGATCGGTATTGCGGGCGAAGAAGAGGGTC
>QZJR01000081.1 GCA_003599365.1 Deltaproteobacteria bacterium
GCAAATCACGAGGAGTGAAGCGTACTTATAGTTACGCTGCAACGACGAGGGATGCAGCGGAACGCCGCAGATGGACTTTTTACGAAGCCGTCAAGATTATATGCTGGAAGATTGTATTCTTAGCGGTCAGAAGGGTCGGAAGCAGAGTGTCTGGAAAACATAATAAGGCTTCTCTTTTCACTTAAGTACGGCAAATAAAATTCAACTATATCAACAACAGCTAACCTCAAGTGGATCAAGATTTCTTCATTATCAGTTAGTTCCCTTTTTGCCTCTCTGCCCCGCATAGCTATCAGGAGCCCGTCTCTTTTTAAATAGGGCTCTCCTATGGATAAAAATTTCCCTAAACCTGAAAATGCCCTTGAAATAACCACATCGAAGGTTGAACCTATTTTCCCATGCATATCTTTATCTTCGGCTCTTCCATGTACTGCCTTAATATTATTCAGGTGTAGTAGTCTTATCAAGTGTTTTTGGAAGTTTACCTTCTTCAGAGTAGAATCAAGTAGTGTGACATCTAAAGATGGATTGGCAATCTTCAAAGGTATACCGGGAAATCCTCCTCCTGAACCCATGTCCAACAAAGAAGAATTTTGAGGGATATGGTTCAATGGAGAAAGGGAGTCAATGAAATGTTTGATTACAATCTCTAAGTCATTGTGTATGGCAGTGATATTTATTTTAGAACTCCATCTCTTTAGCTCCGTCAGGTAAGTTTTAAATAATTCAATCTCTTTGGAGGTCAAAGAGACATTTATTGCATTTGCCCCTTTATAAAGGATTTCCTCTATAGATTCTTTCAAAATTGATAGACTCTTAAAACGTCAAATTAGGATGGCGAAGTAAAAAGCTCCAGATGTAGCGCAATACCGTAGACGGATTAAATGTTATCGGACTTTAAGGAAACTATTGACTATAACTACTATTAAGAAGAAGCTAAATCTTTACTTGACTCTTTTTGCCTAAAGGTATGCTGTTGTTGGGTCGTTAAGATACTTGTGTGTACTGCTTCTGCGTGTAATTTCAAGCCTAGTGCACCTATCACTTTGAGAATTGTGTCGAAGCCCGGGCTTCTTTCCCCAGAGAGTGCCTTGTAAAGACTTTCGCGAGACAAGCCGGCATCCCGTGCCACTTGAGACATGCCTTTGGCACGGGCAATATCGCCCAGGGCTTTAGCAATGAAAGCAGCATCACCATTTGCCTCCTCAATGCAAGCTTCAAGATAAGCAGCCATTTCCTCCGGTGTACGAAGATGTTCAGAGACATCGTATCTGGTAGTTATGGTTTTTGCCATGATATACTCCTATAGATTTTTTGCCAGGCGCAAAGCGGTTTTTATATCCCTGGCCTGGGTACGCTTGTCACCACCAGCCAGCAAAATTACCACCGATAGCCCGCATTGTTTGTAATAAACCCGATAGCCGGGTCCGTAATCGATCTTTAGCTCTGAAACCCCTTCACCCACAGGCTTCACATCCCCAGGATTCCCTGCCGCTAATCGTTCAATCCTTACCAGAATACGTGCACGCGAACGGAGGTCATCCAAGCTATCGAGCCATTTACTGAAAATTTCAGTCTTGCGAATTTCAATCACAATTTAATTGTAGCCTAATGGATACATGTTGTCAACGAATATTTTGCGGTTCCGTGCAAGATGTCTAATGGGAATCTGAGTCGTCCCTCTCCAGCGAGATGTTATGAGGCAAAAGCTTTTATATACAGCTTTTCCAATCTTGCCAGGTTTATCATGGGGATGAACTTTCCCTGGGAATAGGAGAACTCTTTGTACCGGGCAACTGCAATCTCCTTGTGTAAAGGTTAAACGGTTTGACCCAATGTATTGCAGTAATAGCACCATAAATATGCCGTCTAATAAAGTAATTACCGAAGAAATCCAGGCCTTTCTACAGGCTCAACGGGCTCTTTAGCCGCAGCGGTTAGCTGTCGGCTAAAAGAGCAATGCTGGAATTAATCAGCTTCGTGAAGAACAATTTGCATATGCTTTGAAAATAGCTCGAAGTCTTTGTCTGTAGTATATATTGAGAACTTGTTTCTGAAAGCCACAGCGCAAATCAAGAAATCGGTATTTGAACCCTGTATTCCTTTTGAACGACAATGATTGAAAAACTGTGCTGCAGTAACATAGTCTTCGGTAAGAATGGGGAGATCGGGGAAACTTTCAAGATGCTTCCGGAGTTTCTTAAACTGAGATTCACTGCGAATACCCGATAAAATCTCCTGGCGTATAGGACCGATCATTTGGACGCGATGGTCATGGATCATATGACGAAGCTCTTGAACTGGCACAGTGGAGTCGTTTTTATCGCGCCTTAAAGCCAGAGACCATACACTCGTGTCAACAATGACCTTCATGACCGGCTTCTCTGCTTTTTATAATCATATTCAGGAGCGTATTCCACAGTCCCAAACATCGAGAGAATTTTTTCTTGTTCCAACTGATGTATATATTCAATTAGTGCCTTTGAGACAGCGGCTTTCTTTGTTTTATGTCCACCGAGTCTTACAGCTTTTAAAATGAGATTGTCATCTATCTGTAAATTTGTTGCCATAAAGATCACCTCCTTAATAAGCACACATAATCTTACACATTACTTTGTGTAAAATCAAGAGGTAATTGTTAAATTCTAACGAGCCTGTGAAATAAACCCTTTGGCAGAGAATTAGTTTTCCGATCAGGGTCCTTTTTTCTCTTGACAAGGGGGGACATTATAAGATTTTCTTCTTGTAATGCTTCTACCACAACAAAGAGAAGTCCATACCAAATGCTCATATAAGTACCATAAACATTCATTGAACCTTGAATTTCAAAGGGAATTTTTTCTCTTTTCAGGATGAACTCAATTAATATTGACTTTATTATAAACAAAATATATATACAATAAAACCCCATTGGATTAATTGGCAGATCAAAAACGGATGGGGGAAGGGGAGATTCATGAAGGCATTAATTAGAAAATGGCTCCTTTTGTCTGTGTTCTTACTTTTAGCATTAACTATAACCGGCTGTTTTTGGACAAAAGAGAGGAAGGTTAATACCGTTGAGGGGTTGTTTAATCAAGCCTTTACTTACTATCAAGAGGAAAAATACAGAAAAGCACGGGAGGCCTTTGAGGAACTGAGAGACAATTACCCTTTAAGTAAATATTCCATTGTAGCAGAGCTGAGGATAGCCGACTCCTATTATCACGAAAAGGAATACAGTGAAGCCATAAATCACTATGAAGATTTCAAAAAACTCCATCCCACCAATCCTGTTATCCCTTACGTCATATATCAGACCGGTATGTCTTATTTTGAGCAGATTCTATCCATAGACAGGGATCAAACATTCACTGAAAACGCTGTCAAACAATTTGAATATCTTATCTCCAGGTATCCTTCCTCCACTTATGTAACCTCAGCCCAGAAGATGCTGGAAATATGTAAAGAGAAGCTGGCCCAGCATGAGTTTTATGTGGGGCATCTCTATTTTAAAAGAAAGAAGTACACCTCAGCTCTCTATAGGTTCAATGGTATTTTGGAAAATTTCCCTAAAGCCAGCATTACAGACACGGTATACCTCTATATTGGAGAGTCCTATCTGTCCTTAGAGGAGAAGGAAAAAGCAAAGACTGCGCTTGCTCATTTGGTAGAAAACTATCCGAAGAGTGAGCACTACAGTAAAGCTCAGAAGCTTTTGACAAAACTCAGGTAGAAGCAGCTTTCTTAACTGTCTCATAAATACTCTCCAGCGCTTTATCAAGACCTTTCAAGTTGTTTCCCCCGGCCTGAGCCATATCTGGTCTGCCGCCACCACTTCCACCAACCATTCTGGCAATCTCTTTTATTATCTTGCCCGCATCAAATCTATTGGCAATATCTTTTGTAACCACAAGAACCAACATGATATCTTTATCCTTTTGCCCAGCCAGGAGGATGATTCCTGATGTCAACCGGCATCTCAATTTATCAGCTAATTCCCTTAAGCCTTTTGGGTTATCTATATTTACCTTTGCAGATAATACGTTAATCCCTTCAACCTCCTTAATCAGATCTAACAGATCTTCTGATTGCTTGCTTGCAAATCTGCCTTGAAGAGACTCTACCTCCTTCTCCAGACTTTTATTATGCCGGAGCAGCTTCTCTAATTTCTCGACTACCTCATCTTTACTGACTTTCAGGATTAATCCGACCTCTTTTAATGTATCTTCTTCTTTGTTTATGTGCCTTAATGCCTCCTCGCCTGTTAATGCCTCTATTCTTCTCACCCCAGCGGCGATACCTGATTCGTTGATTATCTTAAAAATACCAATGTCCCCTGTGCGTCTTGTATGGGTACCCCCACAAAGCTCCTTGCTATAACCAGGTATTTCCACAACCCTGACTTCATTGCCGTATTTTTCCCCAAAAAGGGCTATGGCCCCGCTTCCTAAAGCCCTTGTAACCGGCATCACGTGCGTTTCAATCTCTATGTTTTCCCTAATCTTTTGGTTGACCCGTTCCTCTGCCATAAGGAGCTCTCTACTGGTTATCTGAGAGAAATAGGTAAAATCAAATCGGAGCCTTTCAGAAGCAACAAGGGATCCCGATTGTTTAACATGGTCCCCCAGCACTTCCCTCAGGGCAGAGTGGAGCAAGTGGGTCGCTGTATGGTTGTTGGCAATTTTTTGTCGTTTATCTTTACTGAGACGAAAAGAAACGTTGTCATCCTTTTTAATAGAACCCTTTTTGATTTCACCTCTATGAACAATCAAATTTGGCAGTGGCCTCAAAGTATTCTCTACCTCAAAAAAAAGGGTATCGTTTATGATGGCCCCGGTATCTCCAATCTGGCCTCCTGATTCCCCATAAAAAGGGGTGTGTTTTGTCACAACTTCAATATAATCTCCCTCACAAGCGGATTCAACTTCCTTGCCATCCTTAATAATGGCCGATACGGAGTCTGATATGTCAATGCCTTCGCTTTCATACCCGGAAAAGGAGGATTCAACTTTATCCTTGACAAGCCTTTTGTATATCTCGGGAACTCCTTCTTCACCCGACCCCTTCCATGATTCTTTTGCCCTCTGCCTCTGTTCATTCATGGCCTTTTGAAACCCTTTTTCATCAATGGTAAACCCTTCATCCTTAACCGCATCATATGTCAGATCTACCGGGAATCCGTAGGTATCATAGAGTTTAAAAAGCAGATAGCCTGGAATTTGCTTTTCCTTACTGTCCTTTAGTCTTTCCATCTCTTCATTCAATATGGCAAGACCGCTATTCAGGGTTTGGGAGAAACGTTCTTCTTCATTATGGATGATTTTGGCTATGTAATTCCTTGCATCTGCAAGTTCAGGATAGGCTTCCCGCATAACATCCACAACAGTACCTGAGACTTTATACAAGAAGGGTTTATCCAGACCCAGTATCTTTCCATGACGGGCAGCTCTCCTCATAATACGCCTAAGGACATATCCTCTGCCCTCATTTGAAGGCAGCACCCCGTCCCCTATGAGGAAGGTTATAGCCCGGCTATGATCTACTATCACCTTTATGGAGACACTGTCTCTCTCATTATCATCATACTTTTTCTCGGAAATCTCCTCTACAAAGCCAATCAATACCTTAAACAGGTCAGTATCATAGTTGGTCTTTACCCCCTGGACAACGGCACTTATCCTCTCCAGTCCCATACCTGTATCAATGCTGGGCTTGGGAAGAGGGGTCAATACTCCATCTGAATTCCGGTCAAATTGCATGAATACCAAATTCCATAGCTCTAAGAACCTATCACAATCACACCCCACCTTGCAGGTGGATTTTCCACATCCCACTCCCTTTCCCTGGTCTATCAGAATCTCTGAACAAGGGCCACAGGGGCCCGTCTCTCCCATTGCCCAGAAGTTATCTTCTTCTCCCATCCTGATAATCTTACCATCTGGCACCCCAACCCTGTCTCTCCAGATATCAGAAGCCTCATCATCATCCTTAAACACGGTAATCCACATCTCATCATGAGGAAGCCCCAATTCCCCGGTCAGAAACTCCCAGCTCATATCAATGGCCTCTTCCTTAAAATAATCACCAAAAGAAAAGTTGCCCAGCATCTCAAAGAAGGTGTGATGACGGGCAGTTACTCCTACGTTTTCCAGATCATTGTGTTTGCCTCCTGCCCGAACACATTTTTGAGATGTTACAGCCCTGGGATATTCCCTCTTCTCTTCCCCCAAAAATACCCCTTTGAATTGAACCATACCCGCGTTGGTAAAGAGTAGAGTCGGGTCCTGTTTAGGGATTAATGAGGAACTGCCGACTATTGTATGTCCCTTTTTCTCAAAGTACTTCAGAAATCTCTGTCTTATTTCATTGCCAGTCATTATCAGTTTCCTAATGTGAATTCCCTTTGAACAAAAATATTATTTTCCAATCAATAGAACTTCTTCAGAATGGTTGGTGCTTAAAACATATTTATAATTTTTCCGCTTTTGTTCTTTAACATTTTGTTTGTATTTCTCTAACAAAATTAGGAGTTCTTCAATAGATGGAATACCATCAGCCCTATAAGAAATAACCAAGATGCTGTTTTGAAATTTTTTAAATAGTCGATCAAAGGCTGAATGAATCTGATTTTTATTAATCCAAACAGAGCCGTTTCCTTTTAACTTTCTATGTCTTGTCCTATAATCTATCATCTCAGCCCATTTAGGATAATTAATTAATCCTTCCAAAAAATGATAAAAACTGAAATAATCAACACCCACACCGGTTTTTGAGATATAAGGGGTGTCGATATATACAAGGTCAAATTCCCCTTCGATGTCAAAAACGTCTAAATTTAATGCCCTGTTTTGTTGACCATTTGAAAAAACTGCTTGGTTAGCCTCATCAGCAAATTTTCTAAAATGAACCTCGAAAGGGGTATCCCATGTAGCCTTGTTACCAAAATTTCTTTCTACATCAGAAAATCTCAGATAAAGATTTTTTCTATGGAAAAGATTGAATGGTCTTTTAATAATGGAAGCCTGAAAAAGTGAAAAATAGGCGAGGGCTTTCTTATACAGGTTATCAAGTAACCCTATATTTGTTACAACCATATCTATCCATTGGTTCTCCTCATCGGTGAAGTAAATGTCTTTGAAGGTATCATAAACAAAGGTTGGATATTCAATTTCATCATTTACTTTAAGAAGAAAATCAACGTCACTGTCAGTTAGTTTAACTATGTCGTTTTCAATTAGTGCAAGACCAATATGCCGGTTGAATTTCAGCATATCGTTATAAGTAACCTTTTTGCCTTTTTCCTTTAACATGTAGCCAACACTTCCGGTGCCGCCAAAGGCATCAAGAGCCGAATTAAAATTCAAATCCTTAATAGCATCCCAAATCCAATCAACTATCTTTAGCTTACTTCCCTGAAAGCGTGTTGATGGGAAGGTTGGGTCATCTTCTATTAAGAGCATCTGTTGTTTATTCTGTTTAAGCATCTATTTACTCACAATTTGAAGTACTTGTTTTTTCAATACAAAACTGTTTTGGATCAAACCTTTTAACTTTTTGAATGACTAAATCATTCCGCTTTCGCATATTGAACCACCTATCTCGCCAATAATTTACCAATTCATTCAGCGGGAAATTCCGATATATAGGAATTTCTGATTCTCCTATGAGGAAAGATTTCCAATTTATTGCTAATGGAATAGCAAATAGACCTCTTTGAAAGGAATGTTTTAATATTACGTCAGAATTCAGATTCAATGCATCACAGGCTGACCTTATAACACGCATTCGCCAATTGGGGCCCATTCCAAATCTGTTCGAGGTATTATAGCCGTTTATTTCCGCCAATTCTCTCATAGCATTAAAAGTTTCATTTGATATATGGAGAGGGCCGTACCCAGAAGTTGTTCCAATAGGCTGATAAAGTAATGAGTTACCAAATTTCAAACGATTATATTGAGAACTATTTTTCCCATATAGACTAGTACCATGTAACATTATTTCTTTCGTATTTAGTAAAATTATGATATACTGGCGACAACTCAATAAAGGAGGTTGCCATGTCGCCAAGATATCGAGTAACACTGACCAAAGAGGAGCGGAAAGAACTCGAAGCAATGACACGCCGCGGGAAGACCCACGCCAGAAGATTTATCCATGCCCGTGCATTGCTACTGTGTGATGCCGGTGCGGATGGCCCGGCATGGAATGTTGCCGATGTGGCAACAGCGCTTGGGGTAACCAGTCGCTCAATTGAACATCTCAAGAAACGCTTTGTTGAGGATGGGTTCGAGGCAGCGCTTGAACGCAAGCCGAGGGAAAAACCGCCACGGGAAGTCGTATTTGATGGAGCATTTGAAGCGAGATTAATAGCCTTGGCCTGTTCAGACGCCCCGGATGGGTGCCGACGATGGACTGTCAGACTCCTTGCCGACAAGGCCGTCGAGCTTAGATTTGCTGAGTCAGTATCGCATATGACTGTACAGCGAGTTTTAAAAAAAACGAACTTAAGCCTCACCTCAGCAAGTACTGGAAAATCCCTCCCGAAGGGAATGCGGCCTTTGTAGCCCATATGGAGGATGTTCTGGAGATCTATCACCTGCCGTATGATCCTGACTACCCGGTGGTGTGCATGGATGAATCCTGCAAACAAATGATCGGCGAAGTCCGCGACCCGATACCGTGCGCACCTGGACAGCCGGCGCGCATTGACGACGAATACGTCAGAAACGGGGTGGCGGAGATATTTATGGAAGTGGAACCACTGGCCGGTAAAAGACATGTAGCGGTCACTGAACATCGCACCCGAAACGATTGGGCGATGCAGATCAAACAGATGCTCGATGAACGCTATTCGAGCGCAACCAAGGTACGCCTGGTTATGGATAATCTGAACACCCATAATATCGCCTCACTCTACGAAACATTCGAACCGAAGGAAGCCAGACGTTTGGCGGAACGACTGGATATCCATTACACGCCGAAACACGGTAGTTGGCTAAACATGGCGGAAATCGAACTCAGCGTCCTAAAAGGACAGTGCCTTGACCGCAGGATTCCCGACATGGCAACTATGCAGTCCGCAGCGGCTGCATGGGAAAGAAACCGAAACAACAGAGCTAAAAAAATTGTCTGGCAATTCACGACATCGGACGCTCGGATTAAACTGAAACGTCTTTATCCGAATTCATACTTACCCCGCTAGAAAAAGATTTTCTAAAAGGACTTAGAAAGGTATGTCATCCTCAGTATCAAAACCCGCATCCTGGTCAGGACTCCCCTTAAAATCCTTCCTGGTTCTATCCTGGTCAGCAGGGCTTCCTAACATCTGCATGTTGGAAGCAACAACTTCGGTTGCCCATCTCTTGTTGCCGTCCTTATCTTCCCATGAACGGGTCTGCAACTCACCTTCAATATAAACCTGCTTGCCTTTTGACAGGTATTCCCCGCATATCTCTCCCAGTCTCCTCCATGCTACGATACGGTGCCACTCTGTTTTCTCTTCCTTTTCTCCCTGTTGATTGGACCATCTCTTAGTGGTGGCTATGCGGAAAGTAGCTACAGCCGTCCCGTCGCTGGTATATCTTACTTCCGGGTCGGCTCCCAATCTTCCAATTAGTATTACCTTGTTTACTGACATGGCTCCCTCCCTGCTCTTGCCTAAAATGGAAAAAACTTGACAACGGCAAGAATTTAATTAGGATATTTGTAACATAATTACTTCTAAATTCCAAAGATTTTATTAAAGTTTTAGGTATAATAAATGGTGGTTTCAATCTTAGAGCCGGGGGGTATCCTCTCTAAAAAATTAGCGAATTATGAGTTCCGTCCGGAACAGACAAGAATGTCTGAGGCTACCAGTGATGCCTTAAAGAACAATGAATACCTGGTTGTTGAGGCAGAAACAGGGATTGGCAAGACTATTGCGTACCTTATTCCTGCTGTTTTAAGCGGCAAAAAGATTGTTGTCTCTTCCGGAACAAAGAATCTCCAGGAGCAAATCTATTTCAAAGACATCCCTCTTTTGAAAGAGATTCTTCCTGTTGATTTCAATGCTGTCTATATGAAAGGAAGGAATAACTATCTCTGTCTGAGCCGTTTCAGGCAATACAGCGCCCAGCCCTTTCTGACATTCGATGGATATTCCTCTCATCATGAGGAGATCAAGAAATGGGCAGCAAACACGGAGACGGGAGACCGCTCAGAACTGGACAATCTGCCCGATGATTATTCCCTCTGGGATGATATCTGTTCAAAGAGTGATCTCTGTTTAGGACAAAAGTGTGAAACCTTCGACACCTGCTTTATTACCCGTATGCGACAAAGTGCTGCCGCTGCTGATATTATTATCGTGAATCACCATCTCTTCTTCGCAGATTTAGCGGTGAAGGAGACCGGCTTCGGAGAAATAATACCCGGCTACGATGCAGTAATCTTCGATGAGGCACATCAACTGGAAGATGTGGTTACCAATTATTTTGGTATAATGGTAAGTAATTTTAGATTTGCAGAGCTGATAAGAGATATTCAGAGAAAGCTGGGATTGAGCAAAATCAATGATAAAGGGATAAATCAAACACTGGATTCTTTAATGCAAAGACAGGAGAAATTCTTTCACAGCTTCGGAAGGACTGTGACGAGATATCGATTGAAGGGAGACATCCTTAATGGTAACACCTTAAAGCAGTTTAGCGAGATTTTAAATAGCCTGGAACTAATATCTGCCAGACTTAACAGCCTGGAGAACAAAACCGATGAAATCAGGGCTTGCAGCAAAAGGGCATCAGACATAAAAGACCAGTTGACATTTATTGTCAACTTGCAAAACCCTCTATATGTTTACTGGTGTGAGAACAGAGGGAAAGGCATATTTCTCCATGCCTCGCCCATTGACGTATCCTATGAGCTGAATACCCGACTGTTCAGCAATCTCAAATGTATCATTTTCACCTCTGCCACCATTTCTGCCAATAAGAGCTTTAATTACTTTAAAAACCGACTGGGGCTTCATGGGGATATCAACGAATTATCCTTGAGTTCCCACTTTGATTATGAAAGACAGGCTATACTTTATCTGCCGAAAGGCATACCTGATCCGAATACATCCGAATTTGTTGAAGCCATATCTGAGGAGATTGAAAAGATACTGACTATAACCTCTGGAAGGGCATTTGTTTTATTTACAAGCTATAAGAACATGAAAGAGGTTTATGAAAGGTTACGGGGACGGTTGGATTTTTTGGTTTTACTCCAGGGGGAAAAACCAAAGTCTCATTTGCTAATGGAATTTAAAAGAGACGTCAACTCTGTATTATTAGCCACCCATAGTTTCTGGGAAGGGGTGGATGTTCAGGGTGAGGCGCTGAGCTGTGTTATTATTGATAGGTTACCCTTTGCCTCTCCTTCAGAACCCGTAGTTGAAGCTAGGATTGAAAATATCATAAGAAGTGGAGGGAACCCCTTCCTTGATTATCAATTACCATCGGCTATTATAACATTGAAACAGGGGATAGGCAGGTTAATTAGAAATAAAAAAGACAGAGGAGTTCTCTCTATATTGGATAATCGTATATTAACGAGAGAATACGGGGAAATGTTTATCAACAGTTTGCCCAATTGTCCCATAACAAACAATTTATATGACATCAAAATATTTTTCAATTAGCTTGACTTTGCCGATAGTATCATTATATATAGGTGAAAGTCGTGCCCGGTTACTATACAATTTGCTGTACGTCAGATTTTGCAGATAATCCCCATATACACTGAGATTAAACGGAGAGAAGCATGGATTATGATATAAAAAGAGAGGATGTTGAGATTCCAAACACCCTGCCGTTATTGCCTGTCAGAGACGTCGTCATATTTTCATACATGATTCTGCCATTGTTTGTAGGCAGAGAGGGATCCATCAAGGCTGTTGATGAGGCATTATCAAAAGACCGTTTGATATTCTTGGCAACTCAGAAGGATCCGACGGTTGAGGATCCGAAACCCGATGGTATCTATTCTGTGGGAACGGTAGCTACGGTTATGAGAATGTTAAAACTCCCCGACGGAAGGGTGAAGATTCTGGTTCAGGGTTTAATGAGAGGGCGCATAATTGAGTACACACAACAGAAACCTTGTTACATGGTGAATATCGAGAAGATCAAGGAACCTATTATGCCTGAACTGCCCCTGGAGGCAGAAGCCTTGATGCGAAGCGTTAAGGAGCACAGCGAAAAGGTGCTTTCCTTAAGAGGCTTGTTGTCTTCAGATGTTCTAATGGTCCTTAATAATATTGAAGACCCTGGAAGACTGGCAGATCTGGTGGGTTCAAACCTGAACTTGAAGATTGAGGAGGCTCAGCAGGTCCTCGAGATCTTTAACCCTATTGATCGCCTTATAAAGGTTAATGAGCTTTTAAGTAAAGAAGTAGAACTCTCAAGCATGCAGGCAAAGATACAGTCCCAGGCTAAAGAAGAAATGACCAAGACCCAGCGAGATTACTTCCTGAGGGAACAGCTTCGGGCAATCAAGAATGAACTGGGGGATGCGGATGAAAGGACAAAAGAAATAATAGACCTCAAGAAGAAGATCAAAAAGGCAAAGATGCCTAAAGAGGTTGAGAAAGAAGCCAACAAACAACTGGACAGACTGGAACAGATGCACCCTGATGCAGC
>QZJR01000096.1 GCA_003599365.1 Deltaproteobacteria bacterium
CTGCCAAGTTCATCATGGGCATGAGCAGTAACAACAATAAAGGGAATCTTTGCCCATTCCGGATTCTTTTGGAGATATGAGAGAAGTTTTACCCCCCCCATCTTAGGCATAACAAGGTCGAGAGAGATTAAATCAGGTTTGCATTCCTTAATTCTCTCCAAGGCATGTTTACCATTATTTGCGGTCATTACATTGAACCCGGCGTCTTCAAGTACGGTTTTTAGAAATAGCCGAATATCAGGTTCATCATCCACAATAAGAACTGTTTTGTTTTTTATATCATCCATTTTATCCCTCCGGAATTATAAAATTATTAAATCCCTCTTTTTCCGTAACAAAAAATAGATAGGGGGATTTTTATCCTTTTCTGTGAATGTTAGTTTAAGGACGTCCCTTGAGGAACAGGTAAACGGTTTCTAGGAAATTCCAGCCTGAAAAGCGATCCTTTCTCCAATTCGGATTCGAAGAATATTTTCCCCCCATGCTCATGAACGATTTTCTTCGTCGTAAGAAGACCCAAGCCAGTTCCTTTGTCAGACCCCTTCGTCGTAAAAAAACTGGTAAAAACCTTTTTCTTCACCTCATAATCCATGCCGGATCCATTGTCCTTTACTTCATAACAGATAGTACCATTTTTTTCAAATAAAGAAAATTCTATTGTAGGATTTTTATTGTCACTTACAAGGCAGGCATCAATGGCATTAGAGATTAGGTTAGCTATACACGTATGAATAGCTTTGGCATCCATGGAAGCCTTATCAATACCCTCTTCCAGTTTTGTTATGAATCTTATCCCGGATTGTGCTATGGTATCCTTGTAAAGGTCTATAATATCGGCTGCTATAGAGTATGGATCTATCAATGCGGCATTTAGGGTGGTCCCCCTGGCAAAATTCAGGAATTCTTTTACAAAAGAGGAAATCTTTTCAATATTATTCTGTAGCATATTCCATCCTTGTTTTACCAATTCATTGTTATTCCTATTCATGCCGGAGTTAACGACATACATCCCACCTTCTAATCCCATGAGAACATTCTTTATCCCGTGAGCAAGGCCGGCTACCGTTTGACCAACTGCAGCAAGGCGTTCTGCTTCAATTATCTCACTTTCCAATTGTTTAATTTTGCTAATATCCTGAAAAAACATTACTTTCCCAATATAATCATTGTCCTTTTTTAACCTAACACCTGAGAAAGCTATAGGAACTTTATTTCCCTTATAATCGGTCATTTCGCCTTCTCTAAAACTTACGGTGTCATCACCTTCTTCGATTGCACTCAAGAAATTTTTTGGATATATCTGTTCCCCTGACATCTTTCCAATAACCTTATTTATTGGGTAATTAAGCATTCTTTTTGCCGAGGGGTTATATATATTTATTATTCCATCCTTATTATCAGCAATAATCCCAGTCAGTGTACTTTGAATCATAATTTGATGAAATTCCCTGGCTTCTTTTAAATGCCTTTCCAACAGAAAAGTCTTTGTTA
The DNA here is from genome assembly GCA_003599365.1 of Deltaproteobacteria bacterium. Taxonomy (GTDB): domain Bacteria; phylum Desulfobacterota; class UBA8473; order UBA8473; family UBA8473; genus UBA8473. Next base: position 1,492 of record QZJR01000096.1, read on the forward strand.
CATCAAGAGCCATCTCGATAACATGCTTTACATGCTTATTCTCTTTTGGATACGGGGCTACGGTTACCATGTAAATAACCTTGTTGCCTTTTCTATCATAACCCTCCTGTAAAGAATTGTAGACTCTTCCATTTTCAAAGACCATCCTGGCAGGACAACTTTCACAGACTTCATTCCTTTTTTTATAGGACTCAAAACAAAACCTTCCAGGATCTTTTCCGAAAGTCTTTTGAAAATACTTATTGCTTTTTACTACCTGAAAATCTCTATCAATGACAGTTATATAACACGGAACATTGTCAAAGATTGTCCTGTATTCATTCTGAATCTGAACCTTTTCTGTAATGTCTGTTGACATCTCAATTATGTGAGTGATGTTCCCCTCGAAATCTCGATAAGGAGATGTATGTACCAGATAATAGTTAAGATTGCCTTTCAAATCTCTTCCCCGCTCCTGGGAAACCCTGGTTTTACCGTCTACAAACGTTTCAGTTGCAACACAGTGACGGCATCTTCTTTTCCTTTTCTTATATACCTCAAAACACTTTTTGCCATTCCAGTCCCCAAAAGTATCTTTAAATCCCTTGTTAACATCTACTATTCTATACTTTCTGTCAATTATAGCAATATTCGTGGGAACCTGATCGAACAAATCGAAACTTCTCCATTTTTCGGATTTGCCTTCAAGTATTTCATCTCCCCCAAAGAATAGTGCAGTATCTTTTCTTAATCCATCCTGTTCTCTTTTTATTGCTCTGTTGTATATTTGTTTAATGGGCTGGAAAACCTGGCATTCCCGGCAGAATTCCATTTTTTCGCTCCAGTCACTGTATGCTCTACCCTTGCAAATTGTCCCATTTATAAACCAGCACAGATGCCCTGAATCCATTTCCCATGCGGGGCAATGTTCCTTTTTGTCCTGAGGACAACTCTCCAGTTCCCAGCATGGTCTTAACGACTGTTCTTTTGCGCTCCTCATAACGAGCACATATAGAACCTGCCGTTCTATTTCATTAGGAATTTTTCGCCATCCCTGTTCAAAACTCTGGATTGACCGCAAGGATGTACCTAAAAGCTCGGCCATTTCTTTTTGTGTCTTCCCCATATTCAGGCGTATGAATAAAAATTCTTTACTTTCCATAATCTAAAAAGGTGAATTGCAAATATACCTCCTCCTTTCTTCAATTACTTTGCCCTTTTTTAAGGGGATATGCAAGTATCTTGCATATCACACTGTGACATATAAATCAAGGTTTTATTTTTATAAAAACTGAATAAATTAGATTGACAGCCCTCTGAAGGTATGGTATTCAGGGAACAAATAGCATCCATTTTATTCTATAATTAAATAGGAAAAATACTTATTGTTTTTGCAATAATATGTACATGGGCAAGGAGCAATAAACTATAACTTATTGTTTTTATTATTTAAAACTGCTATTCGGGCTGAAGCACAGTATGTTTTATATATCACTATGTGATATATAAAACTGGAAAATAATTTGATAAAATATTACAAAAATTCTTGACAATATCCAACATACATGTTAGTTTTTCGTCAACCTTGAATGAATGCTCATTCAAATTTATTTTTTATATATACAGTCAGCGTGAGGTAGGGGGCAATCAATGGCTGAACTAGAGAGTTTTGACTGGGAAACCAAAGAGAAGCTGGTTGCAGATATAAACGAATGGAGAAGTAAATTTCCGGCTATCTATGAATTTGTTGTCAGTAACGATGGCGAAAAAATTTCGGCACCTGTCAGGACAGAAGATGATGAATTTACAGCATGTGTGAACGGTGAAACCTGGGAAAACACCTTTGAGAAATTATGGTCGCTTAAATTCGGGTATGATGACAGGCTGGCAGGTTTGTCGAGAAAAGACGATGAATGGACTGTAGCGGTAGATGATGAAACATGGGAAGAAAGCTTCGAATATGCCTGGAATATACAACTTAGCCCCGATGGGAAAAGCATCGCAGTGAACATAAAAGGCGAAAATGGATATGGAATAGCCTTAAACGGCAAGACTTGGGAAAACGGATTTGTTGAAGCAAGGGACTTTGCTATAAGCCCCAATGGAAAGTTCACTGCTGCCGGTATACAGACCAAACGTCTCGGAGAAGGAGATATCTTTGGATTTGCAGAAGGTATATGGACGGTTGCGGTGAATGGTAAACCATGGGAGAGGAATTTTCTGAATGTATGGAGCATTACCTTCGGTTCTGATAGCAGTACAGTAGCGGCGGAAGTCAGGGTTGGTGAATATGAATATGCCATTGCAGTAAATGGGACTCCATGGAATAAGGTATTCAAGTGCGTCTGGGAGCCAATCTTCTACCCACAGGGAAATGATGTTCTGGCGCCTGTTCAGGTCGATGAGGGTTGGACCATGGCAAAGAACGGCGAATTGATATGGGATAGGAAGTTCGTCCAGACATGGCATCAGAAATTCAGCCCGGATGGTCAGAAAATCGCTGCTGTGGTAGCGCCGGAGTTTGGCAAATGGACAATTGCAATAGACGGCTCTTCCTGGAACAGGACGTTTAAGGATGCAGTCCTGCCGCCTGTTTTCAGTCCCGACAGCAAAAGAGTGGCAGCCATTATTAAGGAAAACAATCGCTGGACAGTTGCAGTAGACGGAGCCCCATGGGGAGAAGATTTTGATATGATATGGGACCCTGTTTTCAGCCCAAGCAGTGATAGGGTTGCTGCCAAGGCTGAGAAAGAGGGTAAGTTCTGCATTGTACTGGATGGGAAACCAGGAAAACAGGCGTTCGAAAATCTCTGGAATCCTGTTTTCAGCCCTGATGGAGCAAAGCTTTTGATAAGAAGTATAGAAGATGGAAAATATTATCGTCGGGTAGTACCGGTGGAAGAGGTTTATTAATCGCTGAATGCTGACGAAATTTAAGGTTGTGAAAACGCCCATAAAAAATGAGGAATTATAGAAATGTATGAATTTGTGAGCGGACCATTGGTATGGATTTCATTCATAGTCTTCATTGGGGGTAGTCTTTATCGGTTGGTCTCCATGCATAAACTGGCAAAGAAGGAAAAAGTCATATATCCATATATGAGTCTAAAGTATGGTCTGCGATCCATTATTCACTGGGTTATCCCCTTTGCCAGTACCAATATGAGAAGACGGCCTTTGATGACGGTAGCAACCTTCGCTTTTCATATCTGTCTGGTTTTAACACCCGTTTTTCTTCTGTCTCATAACGTTCTCTGGCGCCAGTCCTGGAAAATTAGCTGGTGGACATTGCCGGAAGGGACAGCTGATGTAATGACTGTAATCGTAATTCTTGCCGCGTTTTTTTTCCTTGCCAGAAGATTAGTACTCCCTGAGGTCAGGTTTGTCACCTTTGCATCTGATTATGTTTTGCTGGCAATAGCTCTGGCGCCGTTTCTGACCGGCTTTCTGGCATACCACCAATGGCTCCCCTATAAAACGATATTGATTCTTCATATTCTGTCTGGTGAACTTATGTTGATCGCCATCCCTTTTACAAGGTTGAGCCATATGCTATATTTTGTCTTTACCCGGGCATATATGGGCAGTGAATTTGGTGCGGTGCGCAACTCTAAAGATTGGTAGACATAAATATTTTCAGGAGGATTGCTTATGGCTGAGCCTGCAAAGGAAATTGTCGTTGATCCGGGCTTAGACGAAACGATAAAGAAACTTACGTCGGAAAAAATAGAGAAAACAATAAATAAGGTTTTAACTAAAGGGGCTGCTGCCCGACTAAAGGTCTACATGCAGACCTGCGTTCACTGCGGCTTATGTTCAGAAGCATGCCATTTTTACCTCTCCCATGACAAGGACCCTCGTTTTTCGCCTGTGGGTAAGGTGAAGCAAACCCTCTGGGAAATAGTAAAGAGAAAGGGCAGGGTGGATGGAGAGTTTATTAAAAACTGTTCGAGGATAGCCCACACAGAGTGCAATGTCTGCCGGCGTTGCAGCATGTACTGTCCATTCGGCATTGATATGGCATATCTTCTTCTTCTGGTACGTCGCATCTGCGCCTTATTAGGTGTAGTACCGCAGTATCTTCAGGATACGGTCAATAGTCATGCGGTTACTATGAACCAGATGTGGGTCAAGCAGGATGAATGGATCGATACCCTCCAGTGGCAGGAGGAAGATGCTCAGGATGAGGTAAAGAATGCGCGCATCCCCCTAGACAAAGAGGGTGCCGAGATCATGTATTCGGTTATAGGTCCGGAACCGAAATTCCTCGCCCAGCTTCTGGGTAATATCTCTATGATTATGACTGTGGCTGGAATGGATTGGACGATGCCTTCATTTGACGGTTGGGATAATAGCAATATGCCCATGTATTCAGGTGATTTTGAGAACATGGCCCGAGTTGAGAGAAAACATTTTGAGGCGGCGTTCAAACTCAAAGTAAAAAAGATTGTGATGGGTGAATGCGGTCACGCATTTCGGGGCGCTGTATATGATGGTCCCAAATGGCTGGCATGGAAGGAGCCTCCGGTACCGTTGATTCATGCTGTCCAGTTTTACTATGAACTGATCAGGGATGGAAAGATAAAAATAGCCAGAAAATTCGAACAGCCCGTTACCATCCAGGAGCCGTGTAATATTGTAAGGGGCAGGGGCCTGGGGGATATGCTCCGCTATATCATGCGGGCTGCCTGTGAGGATTTTAGAGATGTTTATCCCCGATATGAACACAACTACTGCTGCGCTGCAGGCGGAGGCGTCATAAATTGCGGCCCGCCCTGGAAGAAGAGTCGAGTAGAGGGCAACAGGGTCAAGGCAGAACAACTCAAGGCCACCGGAGCCGAGATAGTAGTTACCCCTTGTCACAACTGCCATAGCGGTATTGAAGATATAATCAACTACCATAAGCTTGGGATGCATGTTAAGTTTTTTAGTGAAATACTGGTGGATGTTATGGAGATTCCAGACGAGCTAAAAGCCGAATAAAACGTAATAGTTCACAGGGGTCAGGGATCAGTAGTCAGCCCTTCAACAGTTGTCGGTTGCCAGTTAAAAGCGATCAGCCTTCCTTTTTCCTGATCCCTGATAACCGATCCCTCTAGACTCTCCGGGACACTATTGACTGAATACCCTGAACTGTTGCAATAAGACAAGAAGGAAGAGGAAATGAATAAGAAACTGCTTGGTATTATTGTTTTAATAGGAATATCCACATGTTTTTTCTTCTTGCTTTTAGTTATGGGTAATATTTGGGCTGAAAGAGGAGATAAAGAGAAATCCTCTGCCCCTCCCATATTAATTTCTGAGACTGCTGTTTTCAAGGAATTGGAACGGCCTCCGGTCGAATTTTACCATGACAGGCATACAGTTGCCCTGGGAAAAGAAGGCTGCGGGGTCTGTCATCCTCAGGATGAGAAGGGTGGATTTACATTTAAATATCCCAAGTTGAGAGATGACAGCACTAAACAGAGTCTCATGAATTCGTATCATGATAGCTGCATAGGATGCCACGTCGAAACATCAAAAAAAGGCAAAAAATCCGGTTTTGTGACCTGTGGGGAATGCCATGTTGTGAAGAAAAAATCTCAAGTAATGAAGTATGTTCCAATTGGTCCTGATTACTACTATTCCCTGAACGATACGTATCATAAAGACTGTATTGCATGTCATAAAGAAGGAAAGGGAGTAACTAAGGAAGCCGAGGTCTTAAGCTGGAAGGAATTCTATGTAAAGAAAAAGGAGATTGAAAAAACAACATGGCCAAAAATAGGTTTTGATTATTATTTGCATAACCAGCATGAAAAAGGCCTTGAGAAGGATTGTAAGCTCTGTCATCATATCTATGACGAAAAAGAAAAGAAACTGGTTTATAAGAAGGGAACAGAATCATCTTGCCGGGATTGTCATAGAGAAAAAGACGAGGAGAACAGACGTTCCTATAAAAATGTGGCACATGCAGATTGCATAAATTGCCATATAAAACTTAACAGAGAGAGCAAAAAAACAGGTCCTTACGTCTGTGAGGGGTGTCATGTTGAAAAGAAACAACAGACAACCAAGGAAGCGGCGGTTATACCCAGATTGGAAAGAGGGCAGCCGGATAGAGTCCTTATTAGTATTAAAGGTTCCAGGATGAAGGGGGTTCCTTTTGACCATAAAGGTCACGAGACACAGAGCTTCACATGCCGAAACTGTCACCACGAGAAATTAATTGCCTGTAAAGAATGTCATACAATAAATGGCAGTCCGGAAGGTGGCATGGTCAATCTGGCAAAGGCATATCATGAGCCGTTATCCGAACGAAGCTGTGTTGGTTGTCATGCGTCTTATAAATCAAAACCGTCCTGTGCCGGATGTCATCATTTACTGAAAGATGGATTAATTGAGGTGTCTTGTCTTCCTTGTCATAGTGGACCATTAAAGGAAATTGGGGTTGTTTCAAAGCTTGGTAATCCTAAAGAGCTTCTTCCTGTGAGTTTGTCTGGAGATATAACCATCAAGACCATGGAAAAGGATTATATGCCGGCCAAATTTCCCCATCTCCGTATAATCAAAAAATTGACCGAAATATCGAATTCAAGCAATTTAGCCAAAAAGTTCCACAATGACCAGAAAACCATCTGTTCTGCGTGTCATCATAAAAGCCCGTTAGAAGCGAAGAAAGAAGTCCCCCTTTGCAGCACCTGTCATAGTGTAAATATGGAACCTAAGAAAACAGGCACTCCCGATCTCCTTGGGGCTTACCATCGTTTATGTCTTGGTTGTCATAGGGAGATGAGAATTGAGCCTATGAATTGCACTGGATGTCATGCTGAGAAGGCTGCGGTGAAGGCCAAAGGAACGAAACAATAATCACTCATCTCATCAAAAGTCGAGGAATTGTAACTACTCAGGTTCAAAGTTCCAGGGTTCAAGGTTAAAGAGCCATAAAGATTGAACGATTTGAAGATATTGAGGCGTGGCAACTGGCACGTGAATTGACTCGAAAAGTGTACTGTCTAACAAAGAAGCCAATACTTACAACCAACCGTGAACCGTGAACCTGACAACCTGAGTAGTTACGAGGAATTTAGCAATATGGGGATCAACCGGCGAGACTTTATAAAACAGCTAGCAGGAATTGGAGGCATTGCATTATTCGCGAAAGATGCGAATGTCTGGGCAGGTGAGCAAACTACCACTCTCCGTGACTCATTGGGAGTCCTTGTTGACACAACCTTGTGTGTTGGCTGTCGAAGTTGTGAAAAGGCTTGTAATCAGATAAATCAAGAACTACCAAGAAAGACTCCCCAATCCTTTAATGACAATTCAGTATTCGACAAGAGAAGAAGGATGACTGCCGATTCTTACACCGTAGTTAATCGCTATAACAATCCAGGGAATTCAGGTAACCCGGTTTATGTAAAATTCCAGTGTATGCATTGTGCTGACCCTGCTTGCGTATCTGCCTGTATTGTTGGCGCACTGACAAAAGAATCGAATGGGGCAGTAAAGTATGACCCATGGAAGTGCATCGGGTGCCGTTATTGTATGGTAGCATGTCCTTTCCAGGTTCCTGCCTATGAATATAATAATGCCACGACGCCTCAGGTCGGGAAATGCACTTTTTGTTTCGAAAAGAGGACATCGAAGGGTAAAGCGCCTGCATGTGTTCAGGCTTGCCCTATGGAGGTCATGACTTTTGGAAAGAAAAGAGAATTAATCAAAATCGCCAAGAAGCGAATTGAAAAGTATCCTGATCGATATATTCCCCATTTATATGGGGAGCATGAACTGGGGGGAACTTCGTGGCTTTATCTGTCAAGCCTTTCCTTTGAGAAAATCGATTTCCCCAAGTTTGGGTATATATCGCCCCCCAGTTATACAGAGCCTATACAACACGCTATTTTTAAGCATTTCATCCCCCCTTTGACCTTATTTGCTGTGCTCGGTGGTTTCATGTGGTTCTTGAGACAAAGAAAGACAGAATCTAAATCAGTGTTAAACGAAGAAGGACAGGAAAAATGAGTTTCCATGAAACCCCTACTCCTATTGATAAAAGATTTTTTACCACAGGGGTAAAAGTTCTTATAGCCTTGATGATTGCTGGGCTGAGTTTTGGTTTGTACAGGATGATATTTGGTTTGGGGTCTACAACAAATTTAACGGATCAGTATCCATGGGGGATGTGGATTGGGGTAGACGTAGCCAGTGGGGTAGCCCTGGCGGCCGGAGGTTTTACAACTGCTTTCCTGGCTCATATCATACATAGAGAGCATTTCCACGCTATTGTCAGACCAGCCCTCCTCACAGCGATGTTGGGGTATACTTTTGTCGGGATTGGGTTAATGTTTGACCTTGGAAGGTGGTATAATATATGGCATCCTGCCCTTCCAATGATGTGGCAGGGTAATTCGGTCTTATTCGAAGTCGGTATGTGTGTAATGGTATACCTGACGGTGTTATATATCGAATTTCTACCGGTGGTTACCGAGCGCTTTATCGGACAAGTAAACCTTCCCGGGATGTTCTCTTTCTTTAATGAGCCTATAGACAGGCTTCTCAGCTTCTTAGATAACATTCTGGGGAAAGTCATGTTTGTTTTTGTGATTGCGGGTGTGGTTCTCTCCTGCCTACATCAGTCGTCTTTGGGAACATTGATGTTAATTAGTCCTTACAAGATGCATCCATTGTATTGGTCTCTTCTATCTCCATTGTTTTTTCTTTCCTCAGCCATTGCTGTCGGATATCCCATGGTGATATTTGAGTCCATGATTGCATCGAAGTCGTTTGGTCATAAAACAGAAATGGATATCTTGACCCCACTGGCTAAATTTATACCCTATTTATTGGGTATTTATATAGTGTTGAAAATTGGAGACATGATTTACAGAGGTACATATGTATACCTTTTCGAAGGGTCAACTCAATCCCGGATGTTCTGGCTTGAATTTGGCCTTCTAACGGTGGTTCCTTTCCTCATGCTACTGTCCTCGCGAGTTCGAAGTTCTGCCGGCTGGTTGTTTTCCGCTGCTTCTATGTATATTTTGGGAGTCTTGTTAAATCGATGTGCGGTGTTCTTCGTAGCGTATCAATCCCCTTTTGCAGAAAAGGCTTACTTCCCTGCTATAGGCGAGTTTGCCCTCACTATAGGACTCATTGCGACACTTATGCTTGTCTATAGGGTATTTGTCTCCATCCTTCCAGTCATACCTGCCCCTGAAAGAGAGGCAGTTTCAAACAGCAATGCTTCAACCCGTATTGAGAAAGCAATATAAAAATGGATTATAAGGCAACCTTTCAAAGGTTTGTTTCCTGAAATTTGGGGAATGGAGGAAAAAGAAGATGATAAAGATCGCCATTATTGGGTGCAAGCGGATTCAGGATCAATTATGTGTAGCATGTGAGAAATGCCTCAAGGCTATCAGCAAGAGGGAAGGGGAGTTTTCCAGGTATGCGGATGGTATCGAGCTGGTAGCCCTTGGAAACTGCGGGGATTGTCCAGGGCTTATTATCCCGAAAATAAAATTGATGAAAGAAATCGGCGATACCTTAGAGCGAGATTTTGATGTTATTCATCTGGGAACCTGTATAGTGAAAGCAGTTAAAACGGCTCATTGTCCAATTGATTTTGAACAGCTTACCACGCTTGTGAAGGATAACTTTGGAAAAGATGTAGTGGTAGGAACACATCCCTATTAAACCGTCTTCATTACTGCCATAACCTATGAGGAATTTTCACGATGCTTTTATAATCACCCAGATAATGATTTTTGCAGACAAGTCCTGAAAAGAGGCTTGACATCTTTGTATAAAAGTGTGTAAAGTGGAACGTGAGCCAGGATAAATAATTAAAAGGAGGACGCAATGGGCAAGAAAATAATGGTCATTGATGATGAGTCTGATGTGATTACCTATTTAACAACTCTATTGGAAGAAAATGGTTACCAGACTGACTCTGCTAAAGACGGGGTAGAAGGGCTGAAAAAGATTAAAGAGAATAAACCGGATCTTATCTGTTTAGATATATTGATGCCTGAAAAATCCGGTATAGGTCTATACAGAGAGCTAAAGAAGGATGCGGAGTTGAAAGGAATCCCTGTGGTCATTGTAACGGGTTTCAGAGGAGATGAGCATCCCCTTATGGACTTCAAGGAGTTTCTTAACAAGCGCTCTGTGCCGGGGCCCGAGGGATACATGGAAAAACCTATCGACAAACAGAAATTTCTAGAGATGATTCGAGACAAAATAAAATAGGTTAAATAATTAGGGGCGATTCACGAATCGCCCCTTTATATTAACCCTTTCTTAACGACTACTTTCCTTTAGTTAATCTCCCTGTCACCCCCAAAGGTAACAACCATCTTTACATCTCAGGCCATTCGATGTAAGGTTCTTTTATGTCAACCATGGCATTGACTATAAATTCAACTAACCCCGTATATGATATGCCGCATTTTTCCCATGCATCATAATGATTTAATATCTCTCTGATAGCGCCCTTGCAGTTGGAACATGGAGCGCAGACCATCTTTTTGATACTCGGGTCTATGACATCCTGAAAGGCGTCAAGAATCTGTTTAAATTTCATTCTTCCCGATATTCTTGTCCTCCAGTCGGGAAAATTCATTGAAGGCATAATGGCAAACCCACTCCCCCCTCCGCAGCAGTAATTCTTGACGCCATGGGGCTCCATCTCCCTGAACTGTGGACAGATTTTACGGATAACTCTTCTCTGAGGCTCCACCACACCCATAAGGCGGGTCACATTGCATGGGTCATGCAATGTGACTGGGAAATCGTTTTTCTTTGGGTCGAGGTTCAGTTTTCCATTGCAGACAATATCTTCCAGCAGCGTGTAAGAGCTCTCCCTCGGTATATTGATTTCCCCGTTTATAATACGGTCGGCAATAACAGAGATAGCCTTATGGGCATGACCGCATTCTCCGATGACAATCTTTTTTACACCCAGCTTCTTGGCGATCTGGGCATGCCTTACCGCTACTCTGGCAAACTGGACATCATCATACCATAAGCCGTAATTCACGGCATCATACCCTAACAGATCACTGGAGAGTGTCCAGTTAAGTCCTGCCGCTTCGAATATAATGGCAAAAGCCATTGGATTTTCAGGCCAAGACAGG
>QZJR01000002.1 GCA_003599365.1 Deltaproteobacteria bacterium
ATAATTTAGAGGGCACAGAGGGGAGGAAAACAGAAATCTCACAACTTATTGATGTTTGATAATTTCTCTGTGTTCTCTGTGGTTTCTTTTGACAATACGTACAGACTTCACAGGAGGATAAAATGAAAGTAGCGCCAGGCATATATCAACTAAAAGTAGCAATCCCGGACAATCCCTTAGGAAACCTGAACTGTTATCTGGTTGAAGGCAAAGAGGGATGGCTCATGGTGGACACAGGGTGGTTTACACCCGAGGCATTCGATTCCTTGAAAAACGGGCTTAAGGATATGGGGATCGCTTTAACTGACATTGCTACCATAGTCGTTACCCATGTCCACCCGGACCACTTCGGCCTTGCAGGAAGAATCAAACAGGTTTCTCCAAACACAAAACTACTCACGCATCAGTTCGAAGCAGACTTGATTGAGACACGATATATAAAGTTTTCCGCCCTTCGAGATAAGGTGGGGACTATGTTGAGACGTTATGGGGTGCCTTCTCTGGAACTTTCATCTTTGGACTCTTCCTCTATGCCTGCTCTTGAATTTGTCAGGGTCACTTTTCCCGACAGAACTCTGTATGGAGGAGAGATTATTCCAACCGGCAGATATAACCTGGAGGTTATCTGGACGCCGGGGCATTCTATAGGACATATCTGCCTCTATGAACCGAGAAATCAACTTCTCTTTTCAGGAGATCACATTCTCCCCCAAATAACTACCAATGTAAGTTACCATGTGCAGTCAGGGGACAACCCCCTTGGAGATTACTTGTACTCCTTGCATAAGCTTGAGAATTTGCCTGTTGAGAAAATCCTTCCGGCACATGAAGATATATTTACGGATCTTCGGGGCAGAATAACGGAGTTGACAGAGCATCATAATAATCGCGAGGCGGAAATCCAGAAAGCTATTCTTGAAGGACATCGGAGCGCTTACGAGATCTCTTCCCAAATAACCTGGAATGTTCCTGATTTCAACTGGAATAATTTGCCTCCCCTGCATAAGCGCATTGCAGTTATGGAGATAATCGCCCATCTCGAATGTATGCGATGGGAAGGAAAAGTTCAAAGAATCATTGAAGACGAATTCATTACGTTCAGACCCCGTTAAAAAAGAGGATATTCATGATAAACGTAGGGGCAGACCTATGTGTCTGCCCAATATAAAGGGCGAACCCACAGGTTCGCCCCTACTGGAGGTCTCTTGTTTTACTATCTTATTAAACGCTTCGCTTCAATGATTCCTCTGCTTTTGGGAATTACCGTAATCTCCTTTTTGGTTATCCACTTAGCCCCAGGGGCGCCAACGGGTCTCCAGACCGATCTGAACCCCAAGATTACAGCCGAAGCCAGGGTTCGGCTGGAGAAGATTTACGCGCTGGATAAACCCCTGCATACCCAGTATCTTTTGTGGCTTAAGCGTTTAATTGTCCTGGATCTCGGCAATTCTTTTTCAATGGACGGAAGACCTGTCACAGATAAAATCATCGAAAGGATACCCATCACCATCCTTATAAATGCCCTTTCTATGTTTTTGATCATCTTGATAGCTATCCCCATAGGCGTTATTTCTGCCTGTTACCAGGACTCCTTTTTTGACAAGTTTACAACGGTTTTCGTTTTTATAGGATTCGCAGTTCCAACCTTCTGGCTGGCCTTGCTCTTGATGATCCTATTCGGGGTAAACCTGGGCTGGCTGCCTATATCCGGTTTGAAATCGCTGAATTACGAGTATCTGCCGGCATTTGGGATGCTTATGGACAGGGCAAAACACTTGATACTCCCTATCTTTGTCTCTGCTTTTGGAGGATTGGCAGGACTTTCCAGGTACACAAGGTCCAATATGCTGGAGGTAATCAGGCAGGATTACATAATAACAGCCCGATCAAAGGGTTTGGCAGAAAGGGTGGTAATATTTAAACATGCCCTGAGGAACGCCCTGTTGCCTGTTATAACAATTCTGGGTCTATCGGTTCCGGGATTAATCGGCGGAAGCGTAATCTTTGAGACCATCTTTGCCATACCGGGGATGGGACAGTTATTCTATATGAGCGTTATGGCAAGGGATTATCCTGTGATAATGGGCATTCTGGTTATCGGAGCTGTGCTTACCCTGATGGGCAACCTTATTGCCGATATATCCTACGCACTGGCTGACCCAAGGATAAAGATAGTTAAGTAGGGGCAAACCTGTGTGTTTGCCCTAAAAGGGTTTAAGAGAAATGGAAAGAGAGACTCCGGGACGCCTTTTTTGGCGCAGATTCAGAAAGAACAGGCTTGCTGCAAGCGGAACATTGATAGTCCTTCTTCTCTTCCTTGTTGCTGCCTTAGCTCCATATATATCCCCTTATGATATTGGCGATATAAATACCAAAAATGCCCTGCAACCACCAAGCAGAGACCATTTGCTGGGCACTGATCAACTGGGAAGGGATGTCCTGAGCCGGATGATCTGGGGGTCACGGATATCCCTTTTGGTCGGATTTGTTGCTGTTGGAATTGCCATTGTTATCGGAACCTTTCTTGGCGCCCTGGCAGGTTTTTATGGTAAATGGGTTGATAACGTAATAATGCGGTTTGTTGATATAATGCTCTGTTTCCCCACTTTTTTTCTCATCCTTGCAGTAATTGCTATCCTTGAGCCCAGTATATGGAATATTATGATTGTAATTGGAGTTACTTCCTGGATGGGAGTAACGCGTCTTGTGAGGGCTGAATTTTTGAGCCTTAAAGAGAGGGATTTTGTAAAGGCTGCAAGGGCAACGGGTGCAAAAAATCCCAGGATAATCTTTCTCCATATATTACCCAATGCCTTATCTCCAATATGGGTATCTGCTACGCTTGGGGTTGCCGCGGCAATCCTCACAGAATCTGCATTGAGCTTTCTCGGCATAGGGGTTCAGCCCCCCACACCCAGTTGGGGTAACATCCTGACCGCAGGAAAAGACAATATAGAAATTGCCTGGTGGCTATCCCTCTACCCTGGGCTTGCCATCCTGATCACTGTTTTAGGTTATAATCTTCTGGGAGAGGGCATAAGAGACGCCATAGACCCCAGACTGAAAACCTAGTCTTATGTTCGGGTATATCCGGATACCGTGATGCACCTTAAGCTTCCTAAATCAGTAACAATTGCAGAGGTAGGCCCCAGGGATGGCCTGCAAAATGAAGGTATAGAAATCTCTACCGCTCAAAAAGTAAACCTTGTAAACTGTCTGTCCCAAACCGGTCTGACCCGGATAGAGGTTACTTCCTTTACCCATCCATCATGGATCCCCCAATTAAAGGATGCTGAACAGGTGATGAATCAGATTCAAAGGAAAGAAGGTGTTGTTTACAGTGCATTGGTCCCCAACAAAAAGGGATATGAGCGGGCCATGGCATGTCAGGTGGATGAGGTGGTGTTTCTGTTATCTGCCAGCGAGACACACAATCTGAGAAACGTCAATCGGACTGTTTCTGAATCCTTAAGTGAACTGAAGGAAACATCTTTAAATATTCCAAAAGATATGGTAAGAATACGCGGAGTTATTGCCATGGCGTTTGAATGCCCTTTTGAGGGTAAAATCTCCGTTGACCGAGTTATAGATATCGGCAAAGAGCTTAAGAGAATCGGAGCTTACGAAATAGCCTTAGCCGATACCGCCGGGTTAGCCGACCCTGCACGGGTGTTTGAGGTTTTCTCAATGGTTACCCATGAATTGTCCGGAATCTGTCTGGCAGGGCATTTTCATAATACTTATGGTTTTGGCATGGCCAATGTCTTTGCTTCGCTACAGTGTGGTGTAAGTGTTTTTGACGGCTCCATAGGGGGATTGGGAGGATGTCCCTATATACCTGAAGCATCGGGGAACATAGCTACCGAGGACATTGTATACATGATGGAAACAATGGGCATTGAAACAGGTATAGAGCTAAATAGCCTTTTGGAATGCGGTAAATTGACTGAGGGATTGGTGCAAAAACCGTTAACCAGTTATTTATCAAAACAAAAAAGGATTAAATGAGACTTTGAAAAAGTACCCCTTTTCGCTTCAGCATACATTTTTTGACCCATTTATGATCGTAAATCGTAAGTCGCGAGTCGTAAATAAAATAAATAAAAAGCATAACATCCATTCACGATTTACGGTTTACGATTCACGGTTTTGACGATGTTCGCTCTCAGGGGACTTCTTCAAAGCTCTTAGCAGGTTGTGCAAAGGTCTCGAAGTATAAAACAGAGGGAGGGCTATTATAATGTCAGATAGGTCAGAGATGGATAAAACAGCAATGGAAAATAGGGATCACTGGTTGAGGGAAGAGGAAAAGCTCTATGCCCACAGGCAGGAGGCATACAATGTTGGCGGACAAAAGCAGCTTGATAGATTGGCCAAACAGGGGAAAGAGCCTGTTAGACACTTAATTGACCGGTTGATTGATCCCGGCACAGAATTCTTTGAGGTAGGCATAGATGCCGGGTTCGAGATTGGATATCCGGAACAGCCCCACATACCAGGGGGTGGTCTGGTTACGGGAGTGGGCAGGATTCACGGTAAGGACTGCATGATCTTCGGAAACGAGAGCAGGATGACAGCAGGGACATACTATCCTATAACCTTGAAGAAACATATGCGTGCCCAGAGGATCGCTGAGGAATGCGGTCTGACCTGTGTATATATCGCTGATTCAGGCGGTATCTTTTTGCCCATGCAAGAGGGGTGCTTTGCAGATGAGGGAATGTTTGGCTCCATGTTTTACAATATGTGCAATATGTCCGCCAAGGGGATCAAACAATATACCCTGAGCACCGGCGGCAACACCGCAGGAGGTGCCTATATAGTCTATCTTGCATGTGAGTCCATTATGATTGAAAAGATGGCATTTGCCTTTCTGGCAGGTCCACCCATGGTCAAATCGGCCATAGGCGAAGACGTAAGCATGGAAGATTTAGGTGGAGCTTATGTTCATGCAAGACACTCGGGAGGCTGCGACCACTTTGTAAAAAGCCAGGAGGAAGGCATTGATAAGTTAAAAGAACTGATCAAATTTGATCCACTCCGGAAGACGCATATCGACCGCCGGGAGATTAAAGAGCCTAAAGTTCCTGTGGAAAAACTCTATGAGATACTGCCAAGAGACACCTACAGGGCTATTAATGTAAGAGAGGTGATCAAGTGCATTGCAGATGACAGTTATTTCTCAGAATATAAAAAGGAGTATAAACCAGGCCGGGGTGATACAATCGTCTGTGGCAAAATGTGGTTGAAGGGCATTCCGGTGGGGGTTATAGCCTCCAATGGGGTAGGGGTAATCTTTATCGAAGCAGCCAGAAAGGCAGCGGAATGGATGATCCGCTGTGGAAATGATAAGACCCCTCTGCTCTTTATCCAGAACGCCCCTGGATATATGGTGGGCAAACAGGAAGAATGGGGAGGGATCGGCAAGTATGGGGCGGATATGGTTCGTACGTGCAGTACTGTTCAGGTACCGAAGATCCAGTGGGTTATAGGGCCTGACCACGGAGCCGCCAATTATGGCATGTGTGGCAGGGCATATAAACCAAGGTTTTGCTTCCAGACGATGCGTGCCAGGACTTCTGTCATGTCCGGAAGGACAGCAGCCTTTATCCTCACCAGCCTTGAAAGAAAGAAGGCAGAAGCAGCAGGCAAGGAGATGGATGAAGAAGAGGTGACAAGATTTGATGCTATGATGAGGGAAAAGTACGAGCGCGAGGCTCATCCCTTCTTCACTGGGGCGCGTCTATTTCACGATGGTGTAATTGCCCTAAAAGAGTCCAGGGATGTTCTGGCAAGGGCCTTTGAACTGGCTCTATATAAGCCGATTCCAGATTCCGTCTTTGGGAATGTAAAGTTTTAGCTGCATCTACAGGAGATTTCTAAATTGGCTTGACATAAATCAGAAAATGCTTGACAATCGGAATCTATTATGCTAATGAATTGTACACTTTATTAGAAGGGCTTTAAGAGTATGAGTGGCAAAGAGATTCCCTATAATCACGATAGCAATTGGCGTTGGTGGAACAATTACATACTAAGGATTTGTCCACCCCTCTCACTCGATAATAAATAAATCAATAAATAAAATCAATGGAAGACCGTGGGCAAATCCTGTAGCCTGCGGCCTTTTTTATATCAAAAGCCATGGGCTCTTCCTTTTCGCTCATGGCTTTTTGTTTTTCCCCTCTCTGCAGAAGCAACAGACAGTCCTCTTAATCTTTAAAGAGAGACTTTTAAAACCTCCATATCTAAACTAGGAAAGGGGGTGGCGTAATTTTTTATTATAGGATTTTAGGGATAACTGGAAGGATATTCCAGGAGTAAATTCTTTTGTATAAAAGGAGAAGAATATGGAAGATACAAAGATTTTATTGAGTGAAAAAGAGTTGCCTCAGAAGTGGTATAACGTACAGGCAGATCTGCCCAAACCGCTCATGCCTCCATTAAATCCAGGAACAGGCCAACCGATAGGCCCTGAAGATCTGGCCCCGATATTTCCCATGGGGCTTATAGAACAAGAGGTAAGTCAGGAGCGCTGGATAGAGATACCGAATGAAATTCTGGATATTTACCGACTGTGGAGGCCAACCCCTTTGCATAGGGCAAAGAGACTGGAAAAGGCATTGGGAACCCCTGCCAGGATATACTATAAGAACGAGAGCGTAAGCCCTGCCGGAAGTCACAAACCAAACACTGCCGTTGCTCAGGCATATTACAACAAAAAAGAAGGGGTGAAAAGGATTGCTACAGAGACAGGGGCAGGGCAATGGGGAAGCGCTCTGGCTTTTGGCTGCAAACTGTTTGATATGGAATGTACTGTCTACATGGTAAAGGTGAGCTATGAGCAAAAACCTTACCGGAGGTCTTTGATGCATGCATGGGGAGCAGAGGTACATCCCTCTCCAACTAAATTAACAAATGCAGGAAGAACTATTTTAGAGAAAGACCCAAATACAATGGGAAGCCTTGGCATAGCCATCTCAGAAGCGATAGAGGATGCGGCTACCCACGAAGACACAAAATACGCTCTGGGGAGTGTGCTAAACCATGTCTTATTGCATCAAACCATTATCGGTTTAGAGGTAAAAGAACAATTGAAATTAGCAGGAGAATCCCCGGATGTTCTGATTGGCTGTGTTGGCGGAGGGAGCAACTTTGCCGGGTTCTGTTTCCCCTTTGTCAAGGATAAGTTGGCTGGTAAAGACATGAGGATAATCGCTGTGGAACCCACCTCATGTCCTACATTGACCAAGGGACCCTATCGCTATGATTTTGGCGACACCGCCCAGATGACCCCACTTTTGATGATGTACACCCTGGGTCATACCTTTGTCCCACCAGGCATCCATGCCGGAGGATTGAGGTATCATGGGGATGCCCCTCTTCTCTGTCTTTTGGTAAATCAAGGGGTTATTGAAGCAAGAGCCTATCATCAAAATCCTGTCTTTGAGGCAGCAATGCGGTTTGTCCAAACCGAAGGAATCATTCCTGCCCCTGAAACAGCCCATGCCATTAAGGGTGCCATTGACGAAGCAATGAGATGCAAGGAAACAAAGGAAGAAAAGTGCATTGTTATTGCCTTAAGTGGTCATGGGCACTTTGATCTGGCGGCTTATGATGCTTATCTTGCAGGCCAATTGGAGGACTATGAGTATCCTGAGGCGATGATAAGAGAGGCATTGGACAAGCTGCCGAATATTTAAACAACAGCGGGCTTAAGCCCGCTGTGTGCAAACTGACAAGAATTGGGGCAGCCCGTAAAGGGTTGCCACCCCTTTGCCTGAAAGGAACGGAAATATTAGATGTACTTCCCGTCTTTTGAAGAGTTTTCCAGGAAAGCAGAAGAAGGTAACCTTATCCCCGTATACAGCGATATCCTGGCAGATATGGAAACCCCGGTCTCTGCATTTCAGAAGATAAACAGCGGCAAGCATTCATTCCTGCTGGAAAGTGTGGAGGGGGGTGAAAAATGGGCCAGATACAGCTTCCTTGGCTTCAATCCCTCTATAGTCTTCAGAAGCAAAGGGAACACGGTAGAAATTATCAGAGGTCAAAAGACAGAAGAGTGGAAAAATGTTAAATCTCCTATAGATAAATTAAGGGATTTAATGGGAGAGTATAAACCTGTAAAGATGGATGGACTCCCAAGGTTTTGTGGCGGAGCGGTGGGCTATTTGAGTTATGACATGGTTAGGTTCTTTGAAGAATTACCCGACAATACCACCGATGATCTCAACATATACGACAGTTTCTTTGTGATTACAGACACCATCCTGATATTTGACAACCTGAAACAAAACATAAAAGTTGTGTCCAATGTTTATTTAAACGATGGGTGTGACCTGGAGAGCGTATACAGAGAGGCCACAAGAAAGATAGATTCCATAGTCTCAAGATTAAAAGAGCCCCTGATGAGAAAATCGATGCCGATTACTGATCAATCAAGTCTAAATATTACATCGAATCTTTCAAAAGAGGAGTTTGAAAATAAAGTAGTAACGGCAAAAGAGCATATCGTAGCAGGGGATATTATACAGGTGGTCCTTTCACAGCGATTCCAAACACAGGCTGATATAGACCCCATGAATATTTATCGGAGTTTAAGGATTATAAATCCCTCACCGTATATGTTCTATTTGAAGTTCGATGACTTGATGGTAGTAGGATCATCCCCGGAGGTTATGGTCAGGGTTGAAGACAGCCGTATCGCCCTTAGACCTATTGCAGGAACACGCCCCAGGGGCAAAAGCCCTGAAGAAGACCAGGAATTAGAGAAGGATTTGCTTAAAGATCCTAAGGAGATTGCAGAACATATAATGCTGGTGGACCTTGGACGAAATGACGTGGGCAGAGTGGCAAAAACAGCTACAGTCAATGTCAACGAACTTATGATAATAGAAAAATACTCCCATGTGATGCATATAGTCTCCAATGTCCAGGGGGTTCTTGATGACGATAAGGATAGCTTTGACGTTCTTAAGGCATGTTTCCCCGCAGGAACGGTCTCCGGGGCCCCTAAAGTGAGGGCAATGGAGATAATCGAGGATTTAGAACCTGCCAGGAGAGGCCCTTATGCCGGTGCTGTAGGGTACTTTAGCTTTTCTGGCAATATGGATTTCTGTATTACAATTAGGACAGTGATAATAAAGGATCACACTATATATATTCAGGTAGGCGCCGGTATTGTTGCTGATTCAGAACCCGATAAAGAGTGGTCTGAAACGTTAAATAAGGCTAAGGCTATGATGAAAGCCCTTGAGATGGCTAAAGACGGATTGGGATAAAAGATGCTTTTGATGATTGATAATTACGATTCTTTTACTTATAACCTGGTTCAGTACTTTGGAGAACTGGGTGAGGAAGTCAGGGTATTTAGAAACGATAAGATAAGTCTGGAAGATATTGACAGCCTGAAACCCAGGGGACTGACTATTTCACCCGGGCCTGGCAGACCGAGGGAAGCCGGCATCTCATTGGCTGCAATCAGACACTTCGCCGGTAAGATACCAATCCTGGGCGTCTGCTTAGGGCATCAGTCGATTGGGGAGGCTTTCGGTGGAAGGATCATCAGCGCCAAGAAGATAATGCATGGTAAGACTTCCCTTATACATCATGACAATGAAGGGGTCTATAAAGACCTGCCAAATCCTTTCGAGGCTACCAGATACCACTCATTGGTCATCGAGAAAGCCACTCTTCCTGCCTGTCTCAAGGTAAGTGCAGAGAGTGAAGATGGTGAGATCATGGGAGTCAGGCATAATAAATACTATATAGAGGGGATTCAATTCCACCCGGAGTCTATACTGACCAGGGTGGGAAAAGACCTTTTGAAGAATTTTCTTGTTTTTGGTCACACATGATGAGAGTAGTAATACTGTCAGAGCGATAGGAATGAGAGCTTTGAAAAATACGCACTTTGTCATCCCGCTCCCCGCTTGTCATTCCGAACAAAGTGAGGAATCTTGTTGTTTTGCTCGGGGCAGGCTCCGGGAGAAATCTTATAACTCATTGATAGATAATAAGATTGCCATGTCGTCCGCAAAGCGGACTCCTCGCAATAACAGTTCCTATAGATCGAGACCTTTAAAAAACGCTTCCCTCGTCTCATTCCGGCGCGTCACCCCGATGAAAATCGGGGCGGAATCCAGAACCGCTTGAAAACACTGGATTCCGTGCCTGCCCCGTACCCGATACGGGGTCAAGCACGGAATGACAGAAAGGTGACTTAATTATAAATTCAAAGGTCTCAGTACATTAAACAGAAACTAGATAACATGACGAAAGGTATATTATCCAACTTGTTTAGTATAATGAACTTAAGTAGTTACGTCAAAGATGTATTTTTTAATTTATTGACCATGCTCAATCTTCCTGATATTATCCAGAAAACTGTTCAATAATATGTTAGGCATACGATAGGGCTTCGTGGTCTAGGAAGCTGGCAGACAGTGGCATACGAATTCCCTGAAAGACAAATGACGCTCAGCGAGTTGGAGGAAGCCATCGCTAACGATCCCTCCGGTAGACGAGACGACTTTTTAACACAAGGAGAGATAGAGGCTCTCGAAAAGCAAGTGGTGGCCATAATCATTGATACATTGATCGAGCCGAGCCGGCGCGAATTGGACGCACTCAAAAAAGAGCTTGAGACTATGGCTGTACCCGACAACGAGAAGCTAGGGCGTATTGAGGACAAAATGCAGAACATAAAAAGGGAGCTAAAGCCGGGCGGCAACGTGTTCGAAGCCGCGAAAGGCGAACTCATTTTCTTCTCGGGTCGGCACCAACAAGACGGAAAGCGAGGTCTATTGCATTACCTTGAGGAATTGCGCAAGGCGAGGGAGGACTTGGGCCTTGAGTGTTGAGGGGAGGCGGGGTCACCCTTGAATCTTGAATAGAGGACGTAGTGCGAAGGATTACGAACGGCAAGAGATCTGACAAATCAATGACTTGCCTAACCAATAAGGATTGATGCGACCTGAAAGGTCGCATTCAATCCTTTGTTCAAGTAAGCCGCAGGCTATTCGCCTACGCCTATATAATAGGGTATTGCTTCGAAGGGGGTGTTCGGGAGGGGGAGAAAATCGGAAAGCTATAGGGGATTGGGGAGGGAATTTTCAAATCCGTCCATGAAATTAATGCCTCCTTTCATGCGAAATTGCCTGTATTGTATTGGTCTTAAAGATGTTTTTCCCCGGTTTGGGTGCACTACTCCATTGCCACTTTTGAGGTGGGTTACAGGCAGAAAAAGCAAGAGGGGTGAATAAGTTTTGTCAGGTTGGCCCTCTGCATGGCCTTTCCGGGATAAGACTGAAAAGATAGACCAGGAAGCCGCCGCAGGTCGGGCAGAGGGGTTTTGGCATTGCTGGTTTCTGTTTTTTAGGTGACAGGTCGGTGAGAAAGAGTTTCATATTTTGCAGGCCGACAAGAATAAGGATGCGGAGTCGGGCAAGAGAGATGGCGCAGTTGCTGTTCATGAAGCCGTAGTGTCGCACTTTCATGAAGCCTGAGGGCAGCACATGTTGGAGAAAGCGCCTGATGAATTCCAGGGCATCGAGGGTGACATGGCGGGCGCGATTGCTGCCTTTTTTCTGATAGGAGAAGGTAACAGTTCGATCTTTGACGGCCATGATTCTGGAATCGGAGATGGCTACCCGGAAGATATAAGGTGCGAGGTATTTCAGGGTTGCCTCGCTGTCGCCTATGGGTTGACAGTTGACGTTCCAGGCGATTTGCCAGACGCATGGATCGATTTTGTGAAGCAGTCCCTGCCTTGCCATTTCGTCTTTGAATTTGGCCCTGAAGATTTCGGAAAGTGCTCTGACCGGCAAGTAGAAGTTGTTTCGGGTTGACAGCCACTTTTTTCGGTCGGGGGACAATCCACCGGCGGGGACGATGAAGTGCAGATGGGGATGATACTGCATCTGACGCCCCCAGGTGTGGAGCACGCCGCTAAAACCCGCCAGATCAGTGCCGATGAAGCGCGGATCTTTAGCCAGTTTTTTGATGGCGCCGGCAGATGCTGTAAACATGGCGCTATAGGCCGCCTCCTGATGGGAGCGGCAGAAGGGTCGAATCTGTTCGGGCAGGTAAAGGAAGAAAGAGGAAGAAAGGGGGACGACCTTAAATAATTAAATATCTACACTGCTCAATAAAGTTATTTACGAATTTAAGGTCGTCCCCAAGTCCCCGAGGTCGTCCCCAAGTCCCCGTCCCCAAGTCCCCCCTGGGGCCGCTCGTCCTAGCTGGATTCAACACTCACCTGCCCCAGTGGCAGCTGATCCGCAGCGTTGAATGCTCCCAAAGGTTTCATGATGGGTTTTTGTGGGCAATAAATCATCCTTGACAAGGTACCATAATATGGTACTATATAACGAATGAACCGTAAGCATCACAAGACGCTGGAACTTATTTTCAGCCGACCTGTCAGCGCCAATATCAAATGGAATGATATTGAGTCGCTATTTGTTGCTCTTGGTGCTGAGGTGAGCGAACGCGAAGGCTCCAGAGTAGCGGTTTTTTTATTTAATGAAGTAAGAATATTTCATCGTCCACACCCA
>QZJR01000107.1 GCA_003599365.1 Deltaproteobacteria bacterium
CGAAGCGAAGCAATCTATAACTTATTGATATTATTTGAGATTGCTTCGTCGCTTTGCTCCTCGCAATGACTGGCATGGACTTTTTACGAAGCCGTCAAATTTGCCTGTAAGCAAAAATAATTATGATTCTAACGCCCATCTCTCTACATACTTCTTTAGAATATCACCTTCGCTCAGGAACCTTGAGACTCTGGAAAACCCTGAATACGATTGGCTAAAATAGTTCCGTGGACTATACTCAATCTCTGGTTTTATCAGATACAGATTCTCCTTAGCCCTGGTTGTTGCTACATAAAAAAGCCTTCTTTCTTCTTCGATACTTTCCTCATCATCCAAAGAATATGAGGATGGCAAGTAACCGTCAACGAGAAAGATTATGAAGACAGTATGCCATTCGAGTCCTTTAGCCGAATGGATTGTGGATAAGGTTAAATTTTCTTTATCAGTAATGCCTGCATCGGTTTGACTCATTTCCAGTGGTTCCAGGGTTACGTCTACCAAAAATTGTTCTAAATTATTGTATCTTTCACAGATTTTTACCAATGAGTAAAGGTCATTGAGTCTTTTGTTGAAATCATCATATTTATTTTCTAAAAGAGGTTTGTAGTATTCAAGAAGTATCCTTATCTGTTCTGCGGGAACAGTCTCGTTGTCTGAAATCCACTCAATGGTTGAAGATAACCTACTTAAATCTTTATGATATTTTTTCTCCATGAATCTATTTTCTCTCAGGAAGTGTAACCCCCTCTTATTATCAACGATCTCAGAAGTTATATCATTTGCTATCTTGGGCCCTATCCCTTCAATCAAGAGTAATGCCCTATGCCAGCTGATAGAATCCAGGGGATTGAAAACAATCCTTAAATGAGCGATTACATCTTTAGCATGAGCTGTTTCAATGAATTTAAAGCCGCCATACTTTACATAAGGGATACTGTGGCTTGCCAGTTCTATTTCTAAATCGTTTGAATGCCAGGCAGCACGAAACAGAACAGCAATGTTGTTTAAAGGTACTCCCTCTTCTCTTAGCTCCGAGATTCTCTGGATTATAAATTTTGACTGGTAATTTTCATTTTGTGTCTCAATGAAGGCAGGTTTTCGTCGGCCTTCTTTCCTGGTGAATAAGGTTTTAGAATATTTTTCCTTTGCACGTTCAATAATTTCGTTAGTCAAGTCAAGGACTGATTGGGTGCTTCTATAGTTTTGCTCTATGGTTATGATCTTTGTGCCTGGAAATATTTTGGGGAAGTCCATAATGTTTCTAAAATTAGCTCCTCGGAACGAATAAATACTTTGAGAATCGTCCCCGACGGCCATAATATTTTGATGCTCTGAGGCAAGTAGTCGTACTATATTTGCCTGTAGTCTATTCGTGTCCTGGTATTCATCTATCATTATAAACCTGTAAAAATTGGATAGCTTGGCTCTTATGTCATCATTGTCCTGCAGGAGGATTTTCAGATAAATAAGCAGGTCATCATAATCCATGATAGATTTGGCTTTTTTATATCTTTTGTATTCTTCGTGTATTTTTTGCAGATCATTTGAATTTTCTGCGAATTGAGGATAATCTTCTGTCAGGACGTCTTCAATAGAACAGCCTTTGTTGATGGATTTGCTAATAACATTTGTAACAGCTTGTTTCCTGGGAAATCTTAATTCCTTCTTGTGAAATCCGAATTGTGCCCTTATCAGGTTAATAACATCTTCGGAGTCTCCGCGATCCAGGATAGTAAAATTGTTGTTAAATCCAATAAGGTTGGCATATCTTCTGAGGATGGTATTCGCAAAAGAATGGAAAGTCCCCCCTGATACCTTTCCGCATCTTTCGTCCAGAATTGCAGAGGCTCTTCTAAGCATCTCATGGGAAGCTTTTCTGGTAAAGGTAAGCAGTAATATATGCTCCGGGTTTACACCCTCTTCCACCAATCTGGCTACTCTGTACACTAGAGTTCTGGTTTTTCCACTGCCTGCGCCTGCAATAACCAGAATTGGTCCCTCAACTACCTCTACAGCCTTAAGCTGTGATTCGTTAAGCTCGTCTTCGTACTTAATCTTAAAGGGCTTCTTTGCCTCTGATTCTAGGGTATTTAACCTGTATTCATTCATGGTATTCCCTGGGAGGGAATTAGATAACCCCTAATATAGTATCTTATCTATCTCTATATTCTTCGATGTTAACTCTATTATGTCTCCCATTTCAAGTGAAAAAATATCTACCTTGTGATCAAAAGGTAAGACCCCCAACAGTGGGAGGCGGGACATCTCCTTTATTATTTCCGGATTCGTTCTTTCGGCTATCCCTGCTTTTTGTTCATCCATCCCGTTGATAATAAAGCCTCTGACTTCTATCCCCCTTTGCTGTGCTTCTCTTACAGTGAGGAGGGTATGATTGATTGTGCCAATCCCGGGTCTTGCAACTATGATAACAGGCAAGCCCAGCTCTTTTATCATATCCGAGACAAAGTAATCCTCTTTTATTGGAACTAAAATGCCACCTATCCCTTCTACTACAATAAAATCGTGCCTCTGGCTCAGCTTGAAATAGGCATTGCGAATCTTATCCAGTTCTATTTCACGTTCCTCCAACCTGGAAGCAACCAGAGGAGCAAGGGGTAGTTCTATGGTTATAGGGTTTACCACATTCAGTTCATCATGGCATTCGATGGATTTCAGGAGAAACTGGACATCGGTGGATATAAGCCTCTCTAGGGTTCTGACAGCCCCGGTGGCAACCGGCTTCATGACCCCTACGTTTATGCCTTTGGCCTTTATTGCACCTGCCAATCCGGCAGCCACTACTGTTTTACCCACTTCCGTATCTGTTCCGGTAATAAAAATACCCTTTACCATTTAACAAATACCCAACCTTCGCCCCTCGCTCTCAAATACTGCCAATACCTTGTCTATCTGTTCATCTGTGTGGGAAGCCATTAAACCGGTTCTTATCCTACTCTTTCCTTCGGGAACGGTGGGTGGCCGTATTCCAGGGGCATAGACTCCCTTTTCGAATATTGCCCTTGCGAATTCCATAGTCAAGGAGGTGTCCCCAATGAGTATTGGTATAATCTGAGTTTGACTTTCCATCATATTGTAACCCAGGTTTATCAATCCCTTTCTGAATCGGGCAATGTTCCTCCATAAACGGGTTCGAATCGAAGGTTCCTTTTCCAGTATCTCAATAGCTGCGATAGAAGAAGCACAAACACTTGGGGGCAGGGCTGTGGAAAAGATAAAAGGCCTTGCCTTGTTCCTCAGATACTCGATTATAACCTTTGATCCTGCTATATATCCACCCATACTCCCCAATGCCTTGCTGAAAGTTCCCATATGAATTAAATTTTTATCTGTTAAACCAAAGTATTCTGCCGTGCCTTTTCCGTTTTCACCAAGCACCCCTGTAGCATGGGCATCATCGACTATTACCATGGCATCTTCTTTCCTGGCAACGTCTAATATCTCAGATAAAGGGGTTATGTCTCCGTCCATACTGAACACCCCATCGGTAACTATAAGCATTCTCTTATAGCTACCCTTTGAGGAAGATGCGTTGCTTTGTGGGAGAATCTTTTTGAGTTTTTCAATATTCTTGTGAGGATAAACCTTTACTTTAGCTCCGCTTAACTTGCAACCATCTATTATGCTGGCATGATTCAGTTCGTCACTTAGAATAAGATCACCCTTGCCTGCTAAGGAGGTTATTACTCCAATATTGGCCATATATCCGGTAGGAAACACGATAGCCGACTGACATCCTTTAAACCTTGCTATCATCTTCTCCAACTCTTCATGAATTTCCATGTTTCCGGAAATCAGTCGGGATGCACATGCCCCTGTGCCATACTCCTTCAGGGCAGAAGCTGCGGCCTCTTTCAATTTAGGATGGGATGCCAGGCCCAAGTAGTTATTGGATGACAGGAGGATAACCTCTTTGCCATCTATTGAAACAGTCGTATCTATATGACCTGCAATCCTTTTCAGACCTCTATAGAGGCCTGATGTTTTCAACCTCTCTATCTCTTGTTCGAAGAATTGATCCATAGCTAAGTTCTGATACTGAAAGCTGACCGCTGATGGCCGAATCCTTACCCCTCTGTGACATTTCTAATGGAGTCGAAAGTGACCTTAAGCAACTCATCCAACTCTTGCAGCGTAACACTCAAAGAGGGCATAAGGACTATCACGTCACCAAGGGGTCTCAGAATCACGCCCCTTCTTCTAGCCTCCATGATGACCTTTATGCCTGTTTTATTGTGCAGGGGAAAGGGCTCTTTTGAATCCCTGTTTGAAACCAGTTCTATCCCAACCATAAATCCCTTTTGCCTAACATCTCCCACATGTTTCAAATCCCAAAACCTCTTAAGCCCCTTCTCCAGGAACCCAATCTTTTTCTGGAGCTCTATAATTGTTCTATCCTTCTCAAAGACGTCCAGACTTGCCAATGCAGCAGCACATGCCACAGGATTTCCCGTATAGGTGTGACCATGGAAGAAGGTCTTAAACTCATCGTATTCTCCTAAAAATGCGTTATAGATTTCATCGGTAGCAATAGTTACCGCCAGGGGAAGGTAACCGCCGGTAATCCCTTTGCCCAATGTTAAAATGTCTGGTGCTACGTCCTCGTGCTCACATGCGAACATCTTGCCGGTCCTGCCAAATCCCACGGCAACTTCATCGGCAATCATCAGGATGTTGTATCTGGTACAGAGTTCTCTTATCCCTTTGAGATAGCCCGGTGGAGAAACCAGCATCCCTGAAGCACCCTGAACCAGAGGTTCGATGATCAGGGCCGATGTCTCATGGTGGTGCTTTTTTATAACATCTTCTATCTGAGTCAGACACCCAAGGTCACAGGATGGATAGGTCTTTCCAAGATTGCAACGATAGCAATACGGAGATTCACCCTTTAGGGAATCAAAGAGCAGGGGTTGATAGGTTTTGTGGAACAAGTCGATTCCTCCCACACTCACGGCACCTATGGTATCACCGTGGTAAGCATTCTTCAACGAGACAAACTTTTTTCTATCAGAGTAGCCGTTGGACTTTTGCAGCCAATATTGAAATGCCATCTTTAAGGCTATCTCTACTGCAGTAGCACCACTGTCAGAGTAAAATACCTTATTGAGGCCCTTTGGGGTTATCTGTGCCAGCCTTTTTGCAAGCTCTATTGCAGGGGGATGGGATAAGCCGAGAAGGGTAGTATGGGAGACCTTTTTTACCTGCTCTGTTATTGCATAAGTTATCTCTTCCCGACAATGTCCGTGTACAGTGACCCATAGAGATGATATGCCGTCCAGGTATTTATTCCCGTATATGTCCCATAGGAACGAACCCTTTCCTCTTTCTATAATGAGCGGTTTTTCTTGAATGTAATCCTTCATCTGGGTAAATGGATGCCATATATGTCTCTTATCATCCAGCTCAAGTTCCAGGTGCTTACTCTCGATAGCCATTTATGTCTCCTGTAAGTTCTTTAAACTGATTAGTCTGCCCTATATTTGGGCACCAGCATCAGATCCTCTATCAACTGTAAATCCTCCCTGGGATTACTGCCGGAGGTAGTCAGATAATTGCCTATCATGGCTGCGTTTGCACCGGCCAGATACATCAGGGGCTGAATACCTCTCAGGTTCCTTTGTCTTCCACCACATACCCTTATATCCTTTGTAGGATGAATAAATCGGAATATTGCTATAATCTTTAATATCTCCATTGGAGGGATAGGAGGAGCATTTTCTAAAGGGGTTCCAGGTATGGGATTTAAGAAATTGAGTGGTATGGAATCCACCTCCAATTCCTTTAGGGTAAAGGCGAATTCCAGCCTTTGCTCCGGGGTCTCCCCAAGACCAAATATCCCACCACAGCAAACCCTGAATCCCTCTTCCTTTGCTATCTTGATTGTGTTTACTCTTTCCTGATAAGAATGGGTTGTGCATATCTTTGGGAAGAAGCTCTCTGATGTTTCCAGATTGTGGTGATAGCGCTCCAAACCTGCTTTCTTCAAGTCACGGGCAGATTCTCTTGTCAATGTTCCCAATGATGCACATCTTCCTATGACTACACTGGAGGGCATATCTTCAATTGCGGTGCATATAGATTTCAATTCTCCATGGTCTTTGATGTTTTCCCCGCTCACAACTATGCTAAACCTGTTTGCCCCCATATTAGAGGCCTCTTTTGCACTTTCTGCAATTTTTTCCTTACTTACCAGAGGGTATCTTTCGATATCAGTGGGGTAATGAGCCGATTGGGAACAGAAGGCACAGTCTTCGCTGCACCTGCCCGATTTTGCATTTATAATAGCGCAAAGATCAATAACAGAGCCCTTGAATTCTTCTCGGATGCTATTGGCAAAGCTGATTAGGAAAACGATGTCTCTCTGTTTTGTAATTTCTGACAGTTGAGATGCCTCCTCAAAGGTAACCTCTCCGCCTTCCAATACCCTGTCGGTTAATCCACAAATAAATTTTAACACGTTGAAACCTCCTGACCCGGATAAACCTGGAAAGTGACTAAAGTGAACTAAAGTGCGAAGTGACTAAAGTTTCTGATCTTTCTGTAACTTTAAGCATTTTAGTTGACTCAATATACAGACCTTGCGGATTAATGTCAACCGTTGCTAATTATATGGTTTACAAATAGGCTAAAAAAAATTATCGGTCAATCTTTGATAGACTCGTAAAAAGTCAAAGTTCAGATGGCACAGTAAAAAGCTCCATATGCAAGGCGCGCAAATCCGAAGGAATGAAGCGTACTTACCTGTACGCTGCAATGACTGAGGATGCAGCGGAACACCGCAGATGGACTTTTTACGAAGCCGTCATCTTTAAGGATACATCGCCACTGAATATCCGCTTTCTTTTGCCTTTATAATCCAGAAGAATAAGACAACCATCTTCATCCACGGACTCAGCAACCCCCTCTTCTGTAATACCAAAACAGGCTACCCTCACAGGTTTTCCGGCTATTAAAGAGTGGGTGTTCCATTCATTGCGGATTTGAGTGACCCTGCCTTTCTTAAATAAATTATAGCCTTCCTCTATCTCTTCCAGTATAGATCGGAGCAGTTCTACCCTGGAGATTTCTTTACCTGATGCCCTTGAAAGGCTTGTAGCAGTATCCTTAATCTCAGGATAAATGGAAGGATCAAAATTCACGTTTAACCCTACTCCTACAATTACAAAGTTTACCCGATCCTGCTCAGCGCTAAACTCCGTCAGAATCCCACCTATTTTCTTACTGCCTATATATATATCATTGGGCCATTTTATGAGAGCGTTTAGGGTGGTAATGGTTTTAATTGCCTTGACTACAGCCAGAGAGGTAAGCATTGTTAGTGAGAATACCTGCGAAGGCTGAACATCCGGACGAAAGATTATAGACATCAGAATATTTTTATAGGCAGGGGATAACCAATTTCTATCAAGTCTGCCCCTTCCCTCAGTCTGCTCCTCCGCTGTGACAACCGTTCCCTCTTTCGCTCCATCTATTGCCATGTTTTTGGCTATCAGGTTTGTTGATTCGGTCTTTGGATAATAGAATATCTCCTGTCCTACGAAGGACGTCTTAAGCCCATCTTTTATTTCCAGGGGGATCAGCTTATCAGGGGGAATAACCATGCGATAACCCAATCTGGGTTCGGCATCAATACAAAACCCCTCTTTTCTGAGCTTACATATCTGTTTCCAGACTGCTGCCCTTGAGATGTTTAATCCCTGGGCAACCCTCTCACCGGATATGTATCCCTTGGCATCCTTGAGTAATTGTAGTACTTCTTTAGTGTTGTTTGTAAAAGACACCATCTCAAGGGATCCGATTCTTAGGAATATCCTTATAAGCCGGCACAATCCCGAAACCATCTGCGGCCATGACTGCTCTTTTGACTGCTTCGATTATTGCCTCTTCAGCAAGAAGACCGACGACATTAATATCTGCCTTTAATTTACGTGTTGAAAGGGCGATGACCAAATCTCCATCAGAGGATAGGTGTATAGGAGATATTGTTTTGGCAAACCCTGTTTGTGCCATCTGGGCAACCTTTATTGCCTGCATTTTAGTTAAAACGGCGTTGGTAGCCACAACTCCAAGGGTTGTATTTTGAAAGAATTCCTCTTTACCTGTTATCCCCTTTTTCATATATTCAAAAGAGTTTATAAGCGCATGTCCATCCTCGGAATCCCTGGCGCCAGCGATTATTTCAGCATTCTCGTTATTTACTACATCACCGAAGGCGTTTACTGCAACAGCAGCTCCTACAATCAGGCCATTTGAGAGTTTTTTGGAGGCTGTGCCAAACCCTCCCTTCATTGCCCTCTCGATACCAAAGAGCTTACCGACAGTGGCCCCTGTGCCTACCCCAATACTTCCCTCCTCGACTTTTCCATATGTTGCAGCCTTGCAGGCTTTGTAGCCCATCTCCTTATTGGGGCGTGTCTTGTGGCTTCCGAAGGAAAGGTCATAGATTATTGCGGTGGGTACGATAGGAACCTTTGTAACAGAGGTAGGAAAGCCTTTTCCCTTCTCTTCCAAATACTCCATCACCCCTCCGGCAGCATCGAGACCAAAGGCGCTCCCGCCGGATAGGAGAACAGCGTAGACCTCCTCAAGGAGATGCTGTGATTGGAGGGAATCCGTCTGGCGTGTCCCTGCCGCTGATCCTCTGATGTCAATTCCACCGGTTGCTCCATCTTCACAAAGGATCACGGTACAGCCTGTAAGACCCTCAAAGTCGCTGGCATGACCTGTCTTAATCCCTTCTACATCCGTTATCGCGTTAAACATGGAATAATCCTTTATTCTCCTCGAACCCTTAAACCGTCGGTTTTAGCCGATGGCAGTTGACTTGGCTAATTTACTTGAGATGTGTGAGTTAGTCAAGGATAAAAACATCCAAATTCCTTGACTTCCAGGTTGCATATATTATATCATAACTCCTTAATTTGCCCAGTTTTTACCTGTCCGATTCTAAAGTCTAGGAGAAGGATGCCTATGAGGATAATAGGTCTGGATGTTGGGAGCAAGACCATTGGTGTGGCAGTGAGCGATGAAATGGGATGGACCGCTCAAGGGGTTACGACTATAATCCGTAAGAGTCTGGATAGCGACCTTGAAGAACTCAGGAAACTGATAGACCAATATAATCCTTTAGAGATCGCAGTTGGGCTGCCTAAGAACATGGATGGTACCATAGGTAAACAGGCAGAAGGGGTGCTGGCCCTGGTAGAGACCATGAAAAAGAGTCTAAATATCCCTGTAATCACATGGGATGAGCGACTCTCTACAGTGGCTGCGAACAGGACTTTGTTAGAGGCGGATATAAGTCGCAAGAAGAGGAAGAAGGTTATCAATAAAATGGCAGCGGTATTCATTTTGCAGGGATACTTAGACAGCAGAGCAGGCTAACCTAAAATGAAGAGAGCTATTTCTTATATCCTAATGTTGTTGATTGTCCTGGGATTATTAACAGCCCTGAGTATTTTTCTGTATCTTACCACTCCCACCAGCTCTACAAAAATCTACAGAATAGTCTATATTCATCCGGGAGCTACTGCCACTAGGGTAGCTGAGCTTCTAAAACAGGAAGGGATTATTAAAGACATAAGGGGGTTTTCCTTATTGGTTAGATGCCGCCAAGCAACCAAGAAGATTAAACCGGGAGAGTATGCCCTGAATACAGCCATGGTGCCTTTAGAGATATTGGATATACTGGTTAAAGGAAAGGTAGTTGAGCACTTTGTTACAATACCGGAAGGGTATAATATATATCAGATAGCTGATTTACTGGACAGTCTCGAACTTGCCAATACTGAAAGTTTTCTCGAAAAGTGTTCTGACCCATCTTTCATATCCTCTTTGGGAGTCGAGGGGGGTAGCCTGGAGGGTTATTTATTCCCGGATACCTACAGCATGCCCCGACATATAGGCGAAAGCAATATATTGAAAATGATGGTGACTCGGTTTAAAAGGGTTTACGCCAGTAGATACGCTGGAAGGGCAGAAGATTTGGGTTTTACAATTAAAGAAGTTGTCACCCTGGCATCTATTATTGAGAAGGAGACTGGAAAATCGTGGGAGCGTCCTTTAATCTCGGCTGTGTTTCAGAACAGATTCAAAAAGGGCATGAAACTTCAAAGTGATCCGACTGCTATCTATGGCATTGCCAACTTCAGTGGCAGGGTAACTGTCGGTCATCTTAAAAGAAAGACTCCTTACAACACCTATCTCCATTCCAATCTACCCCCTGGCCCAATTGCTAACCCCGGGGAGGCCTCTATCAAAGCTGTTCTTTATCCGGCTAAAGTAAATTACCTCTATTTTGTTTCAAAGAATGATGGTACTCACTGCTTTTCTACTAACCTAAGAGAACACAATCTGGCAGTTTGGAAGTATCAAAGTGGAAAAGATAACATGGAAGAGAGTAATTCTGGTCAATAATCATATAAGCGTAACTACTCAGGCACAAAGTGGCAAAGGCACATAGGCACAAAGCAGGATGGGGTCGTTTCGTTGTTTTTTCCTACTCTGTGCCTTTGATGCTCTGTACCTCTGTGCCTACCTGAGTAGTTACATAATCTATATATAACTAACACAAGGAGGTTATTGTTATGAATGAAATGGATCTCTCGAGACTGTCTAAGGAGGAACTGATAAACCTGATAAAGGTATATGCAAGATTATTTCTTGCCCTTGACGGATTCTGGTTTCTGGAAGCGGAAAAGAAGTTTGGTTATGAGGCGGCCCTCGATATTGATACGAAGGCATGGGAGGGGTACTTTCCTTATGAAGCAAGGTTATTGAGAAAGACCCTGGGAATAAGGGAGGAAGGTATTCCAGGCATCATTGAAACCTTAAAACAGTCTGCCTTTGTTCCCTGTATGGAGCATAAGATAGAGGAAATATCGGAGAAAAGAGGGGTCTTTGCCCTTTACAAGTGTCCTTCCCTTGAGGCTATGGAAAAGGCAGGGAGAACGGAATTCACATGTGAACCGGTGGGAACTACAGTTTTCCAGAAATACGCTGAGAGTATTGACCCCAGGGTAAAGGTAAAATTTCTGGACGGCCCTCCCAGAAAATCTCCTGAGGATGTCAGTTGTAAGTGGGAGTTTACTTTACAAGAAGACAAGCAGGCGGGATAAAAGTACGATTCTTAATGTGTATCCCGATTGTATCGGGACAGGTAAGGAGGGATGCCTTTGAAGATGCTGTGATTTGTATTTTAAAGGTCAGTTTCGGATCAAGGGTTCAGAATGTTTAACTATTTTTACAGGGGGCGTGAATTCTCACGCCCCCCTGGAATCTCAGGCTTTTTTAAGTACTAACAAAAAATTCTCTTGCCTGGGAGGCGACTGTCTCAGGCAAGTCGAACCACTCCTCTTTCCGAAAGAGCAGTTTCTGTCTCCATGTAATATCACTTGTATAGTATGGCGGCAGGTAACCTCTCGTAACGATCTTCAGGCCCGGCCATAAATATTCCTGTTTCTCTCCCAGAGACCCTGAGTAGGCAATAAGGTTGAAGGAGGTAACACCCTGGCTGCGATAGTATTTTAAGACCCTTGACAGCCCTTCGGACAGGTTTCTTATATCTTCTTCCTCAAACTCGATGAAGTTTGATTTCCCTTCAACAAGACCCTGTACCTCCTTGACACCACTGGGGGCATAGGGCACCAACCAGTGGGTATTCCCCACAGTGCCCAAATATCGCTCGCCTTCTTTCTTTTCTGTCTCAAGGAGATGAGACCAGTAACTATTGGAATTCTCATGGAAATATTGTTCACTTTTAGAAGCCAAACCCTTTATATGATCAAAGGGAAATGCCGTCATAAATAGGTGAAAATGGGAGTGAACGGTGGACGACCCTGCGGGAAAGAGGTAATTGCAGCCAAAAGCAGCATACTTTGCCTCCTTATCTTCCCTGTATACCCTTTTTATGAATTCTAATGCACATGTAAAAGTATCAATCAGGACTTCTGGCGTATATTCGTCCAGACTGAAGAAGTGGTTGTTCGGATAAGTCAGTACTGCAGAATACCGTGCCAGTCCGAAGATATTGGGAAAGAGGATGGCCTGGCCCACAGTAAGTCTTCCTTCAGGCAGAATATTCTCCAGATACCTGGGAGTCATACTTCTCACCGCGTCTCCGCACATGAAACAGCCTTCACGAGACTTCTCCACTGTCTGCAGAAGTTCCTCCTCATCCATCTTGATGGACCACTTCAACCCTGATTCCAGAGCCGTAATATTGAAGTAGGTGCTCTCCTTGGTCAGAGGGTCGAGTCTGTATTCGATAATGTTGGTGTCGAGTTCAAAGTTCTTCATGGGATTGTAAAACTTACACTCTTCTTGGAACTTTTCAAAGGTTATGGCCATATTCAATACCTCCTCCACTGTATAGTTTTGGCTTAATTTCCTAGAGATCCTAAATACTCTTTATACTCTACGAGTTTTGATAACACAAAGGCTGCCTGATGGGTTGTTTCATAGACGGGAACGCCGTTTTCTTCCAAGAAACGAATGTGTTCTGTTCCATTCCGC
>QZJR01000037.1 GCA_003599365.1 Deltaproteobacteria bacterium
AAGTCCTTTCCGGAGGAGTAGATTCCAGCGCCCTCCATCGTCCAAAGAGGTTCTTTGGGGCAGCAAGAAACATCGAGGATGGAGGAAGTCTTACTATTATTGCTACAGCTTTGATTGATACCGGCAGCAGAATGGACGAAGTTATATTTGAAGAATTCAAGGGTACAGGCAATATGGAGATACATTTGGATAGAAAGTTGAGTGACAGAAGAATATTTCCTGCCATGGATATCAATCGTTCCGGCACGAGAAAAGAGGAACTCCTTATTTCCAAAGAAGATTTGAATAGGATATGGATACTTAGAAAGGTGCTTCAACCTTTGAACTCTATCGATGCAATGGAGTTTCTTATAGAGAAGATTTCGGGGACCAAGACCAACACGGAGTTTTTAGATTCTATGAATAGGTAATGCCCCAATTTTTCTTGTAAATTAGCTGAAAATATGTTAAAGACCCCCTTGAAGACGCTCAAGCAAGGGCTTAATTTCGTATAATCTGGAGGAAGATAGATGAAAAAAGGAATTCACCCCGATTATTCTCCAACAAACATCAGGTGTGCTTGTGGGAATACTATTGAGACAAGGTCAACAAAAAAGGACATAGTGGTAGAAATTTGCTCCAAATGCCATCCCTTTTTCACAGGGAAGCAAAAACTGATAGATCCTGCTGGAAGAGTAGAGAAATTTAAAAGGAAATATGGTATTAAATAAAATAATTCTGAAATCTATAGGAAGTTCTGAACTGTGCTGCAAAAACTCGAAACATCTGAGATAAGATATCTAGAATTGGATAGGCTTTTAAGTAATCCTGAAGTACTTAAAGATCAAAAGAGATATAAACAGATCGCTAGAGAACATTCAGATCTATCTGAAATAGTTGAATTGTACCGTAATTATAGAAGGATTAATGATGAAATAGAAGAAAACAAGATATTGCTTGATGAGGACGACGAAGAAATTAGAGAACTTGCAAAATCGGAAATACATGTCTTACAGCAAAAGTTTTCTGAATTTGAAAAACGGCTAAGAATCCTGCTCATCCCTAAAGATCCTAATGACGGCAAAAACATATTCCTGGAGATTAGAGCCGGTACAGGAGGTGATGAAGCCGGTCTATTTGCCGCTGTTTTATTTAAAATGTACTGTAAATATGCGGAGGTAAATAACTGGAAGATTGATATTATGGATCGAAACGTTACTGGAATGGGCGGCTTCAAGGAGATTATTGCGCTTATAGAGGGGAAAGGGGTATACCGTAAGTTAAAATATGAAAGCGGTGTTCACCGTGTCCAGAGAGTTCCTTCTACCGAGGCACAAGGAAGGATTCACACCTCTACCGTAACAGTAGCAATCCTGCCAGAAGCTGACGAGGTAGAAGTCCAGATAGACCCAAATGATTTAAAGATCGATGTCTTTCGTTCTTCGGGGCCAGGAGGGCAGAGTGTAAATACTACTGATTCTGCAGTTCGAATAACCCATCTTCCAACTGGTTTAGTAGTTACCTGTCAGGATGAAAAATCACAGCATAAGAATAAAGCAAAGGCATTAAGGGTACTCAATGCCCGACTTTTAGACAAATTGAGTGAAGAGCAAAAGTCAGAAATCTCTGAGACTCGAAAAAACCAGGTGGGTACTGGAGAACGAAGCGAAAGGATTAGAACCTATAATTTCCCTCAAGGAAGAATTAC
Source organism: Deltaproteobacteria bacterium (assembly GCA_003599365.1). Lineage (GTDB taxonomy): Bacteria > Desulfobacterota > UBA8473 > UBA8473 > UBA8473 > UBA8473. The sequence goes on from QZJR01000037.1 coordinate 1,688, forward strand.
TGACCACAGAATCGGACTGACCCTATACAAATTAGATAAAGTCCTGGAGGGGGATATTGACGAGATTATTGATGCCTTAACTACCCACTATCAAGCTGAAGCCATAAAGTCCGGATAATAAGACCTCCTGAACCAATTCTCCCCCTTAATAATAAATCTGGTTACTATTCAGCCACAGATTCACACAGATGAACGCAGATAGGTTTAAATATATTGAATTTTGTCAGAAAACCAGAATTCAAAAGGAGTAGTTGCAATAAAAGAAAAATATCAGTGAGGATCGGCGTAGATCAGTGGCTGAGTAATTACTAAATCTGGTTTGTATTTTGTAACGCAAGGATAGGGATATAGTTTTTGAATAACAAGACCTGGACAATCCTACAACTGCTCAATTGGACATCTCAATATTTTAACGAAAACGGGATTGAAAATCCCAGATTGGATGCTGAGTCTCTGTTGGCACACTCTTTAAAAACCGACCGACTCAGGTTGTACCTCAATTATGATAAGCCTATTCACAAAGATGAACTAAGAGAATATAAGAAGCTTATTAAAAGAAGGATAAAAAGAGAGCCTTTACAGTATATTACAGGATACCAAGAATTCTGGTCTTTAAATCTCAAAGTTGCCAGAGGGGTATTGATCCCTCGTCCAGAAACTGAAATCTTAGTAGAGGAAGCCCTCAAGACATTTCCTCAGAATAAATCATTTGATAAAACAATCAATATATTGGAACTCGGTACCGGGAGTGGAGCCGTAGCCATTGCCCTGGCAAAAGAACTCCAAAGAGGATCGATTGTTGCAACAGACATTTCAGACATAGCCATAAAAACTGCCAGAGAAAATGCAAAGGTACATGGATTAGAGGAACAGATAACTTTTTTAAAGGGCAGTCTCTTTGAGCCTGTAAGGGAAAGAATCGGGACATTTAATCTTGTGATATCCAACCCTCCGTATATTCCCATAGAGGATTTTAGAGATATTCAACCAGAGGTGAGGAATTTTGAACCGAGAATCAGCTTGAATGGTGGGAAAGAAGGTCTAAAATTCTATCGACAGATATTCTCCCAAATAGGAAGGTATCTGGCCAAAGATGGCTGGGTAATACTGGAGCTGGGTAAAGGACAAGCAGAAAAGGTGACCAGACTTATAGAATTAACAGGGGAATTCAATCCAACATCTATTATAAAGGATTTTTCAGGGATTGAAAGGGTAGTAAAGGCCCAGAGAAAGGACCGTAAATAAGTTGGAAAAGATAATAATAAACGGCGGAAAGAGATTAATAGGTGAAGTTGAGATTAGCGGTGCCAAGAATGCTGCACTGCCGATACTTGCAGCTTCCATACTGACAGAGGGCTGGAATACCTTCTCAAATGTCCCAAATCTGAGGGATGTAGAGACCATAAAAAAATTGCTTATAGGTCTTGGGGTAAAGGTTGAAGAAGAAAAGGATGTAAGGATCAATGCCGCTGGGTTGAACAATTATGAGGCTCCGTACGATCTTGTTAAGACGATGCGGGCATCAGTCTTAGTATTGGGCCCTCTGCTTGCCAGATTAAAGAAGGCAAAGGTAGCTCTGCCAGGGGGATGTGCTATTGGAGCAAGGCCTATTAATCTTCATCTAAATGGATTGGCTGCCTTGGGGGCAAAGGTAGACCTTAAGCATGGTTATGTAGAAGCAGAAGCAAAAAGTCTCAAAGGGGCTACTATCTTTTTCGACATCCCAACCGTTACCGGCACAGAAAATCTAATGATGGCGGCAACCTTAGCTGACGGGGTAACGACCCTGGAGAATGCCGCCTGTGAGCCTGAAGTGGTGGATCTGGCTAATGTCCTGAAGAAGATGGGGGCAGATATAAGGGGAGAGGGGACAGAGGTTATAACCATTGAGGGTGTAAAGGAATTAAAATCCACCAACCATACAATTATTCCAGATCGAATAGAAGCAGGCACCTTTATGGTAGCTGCTGGAATAACTGCCGGTGATATTAAAGTACGTAACTGCAATATAGCTCACATGGATGCCGTATTCAGCAAGCTTACAGAAGCAGGAATTAAGTTAACCTATGAGAATGACGGGGTCAGAGTGATTGGAACCAAACCAATACGAAGTATTGATATAAAGACATTGCCCTATCCCGGGTTCCCAACGGACATGCAGGCTCAGATGATGGTACTTATGTGTTTTGCAAATGGAACAAGTATAATTTCTGAGACAGTCTTTGAAAACAGATTCATGCATGTTAGTGAACTTAGAAGGATGGGGGCAGATATTAGGATTGAGGGACGCAGTGCTATTGTAAAGGGTGTTTCTGGTTTAAATGGAGCCCCTGTTATGGCAACCGATCTGAGGGCAAGCGCCTCCCTCATTTTAGCCGGTCTTGCGTCAGAAGGGAAAACAGAGATATCGAGGATATACCATATAGATAGGGGATATGAACGTATAGTTGAAAAACTTTCGAATTTAGGGGCGGATATAAAGAGAGTAAGGGATTAGCACAGGAGTCGTATAGGAATTTCCTTTTGGGGCGTAGGTGAACACGGTTGTTTCATTGGTTATATTGGTTTGATGTTGAACTATAATTTCATTATTTAATCTTGATGGACTCGTAAAAAGCTCCGCTATGCCGACACGTCGGCATTATAATGGAAAGTAACTTGGGCTTTCAGTAAAATTGCTATTTTTTGGTAAATGTCAAGTAATATAAGCTACTTACAACGCATTTGCAAATCTAAGTTACTTGGAAGTCTGAAACTGCCATTTTTGTCATTGCGAGCGAAGCGAAGCAATCTCATGGGATTGCCACGTCGCTATCGCTCCTCGCAATGACTACTTATTAAGGTCGTTCACTATAACTTGAAGGAACCCATAATGGCGAAGATACTGGTAGTTGATGATGAACCAAGTATGCTTGAGTTTTTAAAGATTATGCTGAAAAAAGAGGGGTATGATGTTGACTGTACCACTAGTGGCAAAGAGGCAATAGAGTTTTGCAAGGAACTCTCATATGATATAGTGATAACGGACATAAAGATGCCAAAGATTACCGGCATGGATGTTCTGCATCGGATCAGGGAGATAGCCCCTGAAACTGTTATCATTTTGATTACTGCCTATGCTGCCATGGAAACTGCTATTGAGGCTATGAAGGAGGGTGCCTATGATTATATCACCAAGCCGTTCAAGGTTGACGAGATAAAATCAATTATTAAAAATGCGTTAGAAAGCAAAAGGCAGTATAGGGAAAACACCTTACTCCCGGGTGAATTTGATAATAGTTACAAATTTGGCAGTATTGACCTGGTTGGGAAAAGCAAAGAAATGATGAAGGTTTACAACCTTATCCAAAAGGTCTCTCAGACCAAGTCAAATGTATTGATCTGTGGAGAGAGTGGGACAGGTAAAGAATTAGTAGCCAAAGCTATTCACTATAACGGTTCTCGAAAAAACTTCCCCCTTTTAACTATTAACTGCGGTGGTGTTCCTGAGAGTTTACTTGAAAGTGAACTGTTCGGTCACAAAAAAGGCTCTTTTACCGGGGCGTTATACAATAAAGCCGGACTGTTCGAGGCAGCTGATGGAGGGACAATTTTCCTGGATGAGGTGGGTGATCTTCCTCTACCAATACAGATTAAGCTGCTGAGGGTAGTCCAGGATAAAACCTTTAAGCCAATTGGCGAAACTGAGGAGATCTCTGTAGATGTCAGGATAATTTCAGCAACAAACAAGGATTTGGAGAACAGGGTTATTCAAGGTGAGTTTAGAGAAGATCTGTTTTACCGTTTAAATGTAATCCAGATAAGAATACCACCTTTAAGAGATAGAAAAGAGGACATCCCGATCTTGGCCCATTATTTTTTAGAAAGGTACTCGAACGAACTGGGCAAAGATATAAAAAGAATATCCTCTTATGCAATGGAATTCCTGTTAAACTACAATTTCCCCGGAAATGTTAGAGAACTTGAGACAATTATAGAAAGAAGTGTTGCTTTAGAGACCCCGAGCATTGTCTTGCCCGAGAGTTTAGCCCTTGCTGAATTCAAAAACGGTTATGAAAAAGCCGAAAAGGAAATAAAGATAGAAATCCCCCCTGAAGGGCTGGATATGGAAGCAATCTTAGGAAATCTGGAGAAGAACATGCTGCTGGACACCCTTAGGAAGACCCATGGAGCTAAGAAGAAGGCAGCGGAATTGCTCAATATCAATTTGAGGTCACTCCGTTATAAATTGGAAAAACATGGAATCAGGGATACCGAAGATGACTATTAGGCAGTGTTTAGATAGCAAGAATCCCCAGGCAGAAGATGTCCAAAAAGAATTGCTGAAGAAGCTTCATTGGTTGATGCTCCTGAGGGTATTGATTATCACCTTTTTCCTTGGCGTCACTATACTGATCCAGCTTAAACAAACCCCATCGTATCTCGCCCCTTTTTTAATATATCTATATACAGTTATTGTAATCGTCTACTTTTTGACCTTCATTTATGCCTTTATAATAAACAGGATTAAGAATCTCCCGTTCTTTGCCTACCTACAGATTATAGCGGATATATTTCTTATTACATTCCTAATTTATTCCACCGGGGGAAGGGAAAGTATCTTCACTTTCATGTACACCATTTCCATCATTACAGCCAGTATTCTTGTGTATAGAAAGGGAGGGGTTCTTGTTGCCTCTTTATGCAGTATACTATACGGTGGACTTTTAGACCTGGAGTTTTATGGGGTAATCCACCCTGTTTCGAGTAAGGTACTTGAACCAAGAGATTATCATAGTACTGACCTATTTTACTCTATCTTGATGAATATTACTGCCTTTTACCTGGTTGCTTTTTTAAGCAGCTTGCTTTCGGAGCAGGCACGAAGATCGGGAAGGGAGTTACAAAAGAAACGGGTTGACTTTGATCAACTGGAGGTACTGAACAGAAACATAGTCCAGAGTATTAACAGTGGATTATTAACCACCGATCTGGAGGGTAAGGTTACCTTTTTCAATAAGGCGGCTGAGGAGATTACCGGGTATAGTTTTTCTCAAGTGTACAATTCAAAAGCTGAAAAGATGTTTCCGTTCTTAAAAAAACCTTTAAATTCTGATCATCCTTCCTCTCGATTCGAAAGTGAATTTAAAAGAGAGGATGGAGATACCCTATACCTTGGTTTTTCAACCTCTCCCTTAAGGGATTCCAGAGGAGAAGAGTTGGGAGATATCCTGATATTCCAGGATTTAACTAAGCTTAAGGCCATGGAAGAACATATTAAAATGGTTGACAGATTAGCCGCTGTAGGCCGTTTGGCAGCGGGGATAGCCCATGAGATGAGAAACCCCTTAGCCTCTATGAGTGGTTCCATTCAGGTTTTAAAAAGCGAATTGCAACTGGATGACGGGAATGAACGCTTAATGGACATTGCTATAAGGGAGACAGAGAGGCTGAATGCTCTGATCACCGATTTCTTGCTGTTTGCTAAACCAGGCCTGGAAGGAAAAGAGATGGTTGATATTACAAAGGTTATTAGTGATACGCTTGGTGAATTTGCTAGCAGTCCTGAGTGGAATAAGGACATCGAGGTGTATAAGAACCTGTCTGGAGACGGCAAGGTAGAAGCCAACCCCAGACAGTTAAAGCAGGTATTTTGGAACTTATTTATCAATGCCGTCCAGGCAATGCCGGAAGGCGGAAAGTTAAAAGTAGAAGTCAGAAGTCAGAAGTCAGAAGTCAGAAGTCTCAAATATATGAGTAACAACCAAAAAGTAGAAGATAATTTCTTGGAGATTCTAATAACTGATACTGGCTGTGGAATACCTAAAGAGAACCTTGACAAGATATTCGACCCCTTCTTTACTACAAAGGAAAAAGGCGCAGGAATGGGTTTGGCTATTGCATACAGGATAATAGAGAGTTATAAGGGAGAAACAGTAGTTAAGAGTAAGGTAGGGCAAGGGACGACTTTTACCATTTATCTGCCGGTTGCTTTTAGTTAGTTTCTATCCAGATAAAGAAGACCGAAGAAGGAAAACATGACTGAAATAGGATTTTACTCTCTGGTTATTGCATTCTTACTCGCCGGTTATTCGGCATTAACCTCTATTTGGGGGGTTAGATGTCTAAAAGAAAAGACATTTGCGGGTTCTAAAAATGCTGCCGCCGCCGTATTTGGATTTCTGACTTTAGCCTCTATGTCTATGATATATGCTTTGGTGACACGAGATTTTCAAGTCGAATACGTAGCAAGATACACAAATCGCAGTCTTCCAATGATTTACACCTTAACTGCCTTTTATGCAGGACAGGAAGGCTCTCTCCTCTTCTGGGCATGGCTTCTTTCTATATTTGCTGCAATAGTGATTTTCCAGAACAGAAAGAAGAACCTGGAGCTTTTACCCTATGTTCTTTCAGTGTTGATGACAATTACGTTTTTTTTCATACTCCTTATGGTCTTCGTAACCAGTCCATTTAAGACCCTAAGCCCCGTGCCATTTGACGGCCAGGGCTTAAATCCTATGCTACAAAACCCTGGTATGATATTTCATCCCCCTGCTCTATTCATAGGCTATGTCGGATTTTCCGTGCCGTTCGCATTTGCAATAGCAGCCCTCATTACCGGACAACTGGGAAACATTTGGATAAGAACTGCCAGAAAATGGACAATCTTTTCATGGTTATTCTTGACAGTGGGCAACCTGTTGGGAGCTCAGTGGGCTTATGTAGAGCTGGGATGGGGCGGCTACTGGGCATGGGACCCGGTAGAAAACGCCTCGTTAATGCCATGGCTTATTGGAACGGCTTACCTGCACTCGGTGATGATCCAGGAAAAACGGGATATGCTAAAGGTCTGGAATATCCTGTTGATCATCTTCACATTTCTTCTTACCATTTTTGGTACCTTCATCACGCGAAGCGGGGTACTTTCTTCTGTTCATTCTTTCGGACAATCATCACTGGGCTGGCTCTTTCTAATATTTTTGGGCATTGTACTTGTGATATCCTTTAATCTTCTAATTTATCGACTGCCTGAACTAAGAAGCAGAAACCAGATGGAATCCTTGCTCTCGAAGGAAAGCAGCTTCCTGTACAACAATCTGCTCCTTGTCGGGATAGCCTTTGCAATACTTTTGGGAACGCTCTTTCCTGTCATATCTGAGGCCATTAGTGGTGTAAAGATTACAGTAGGAGCTCCCTTTTTTAATGCTGTTGTCACACCCATTGCCTTAGCATTGCTATTGCTCACAGGTGTGTGTCCGTTTATTGCCTGGAGAAAGTCCTCACTTAAGAATTTTCTAAAGAAGTTGCTTTCCCCCTCTATCTTCTCAATCATAGGGGCAATTGTTCTCTATGTTTTGGGAATTCGCTCTTTTTATGCGCTGGTGTCATTTGCCTTGTGTATCTTTGCTCTGGCTACCCTCTTTCTTAAGTTCCTTAACGGGACGGGAACGCGACACATATTGTCAGGGGAAGGCTACCCCAAGGCACTATGGAATCTAGTGGCGAGAAATAAAAGACGATACGGCGGCTATATTATTCATCTGGGAGTTGTTTTAATATTCGTGGCAATTAGTGGCGGTGACTTTAACATGGAAAAACAGATAACATTAAAAAAGGGAGAGTCTTTTGACCTTAAGGGATACACATTGAGATACGATGCCCTCACCAGCTATCCTACAGCCAATAAACACACAGTCGCTGCGATACTAACGCTTTTTAATGGGGGGCATAAAGTGGGGGTCTTAGCTCCTGAAAAGAGCTTATACACAGGCCAGGATCAACTAACCACAGATGTGGCAATTTATACAACCTTAAAGGAAGACCTGTACGTAATTTTGGCTGGATATGACAAAGATGGAGCGACTTTTAAAGTTATGATAAATCCTCTTGTAGTCTGGCTCTGGATCGGTGGAGGAGTCATGGCTTTTGGGGCTGCTATTGCAATGTTACCGGATCGCAGAAAAAGAAGAGAAACGATTCTTGCCGAAGCAGATATTGAGAAAGAAATTGAAGAAGAAATATCTGCGATACGGATAAGTCGCTCCACAAGAAAAGAGAAATAGGGAATTTTTCATTTTCAGGATGAGCTAATGAAGCGAATATATAACTCAATATACACAACGGTCATACTACTTTTGTTTCTTCTACTCCCTGTTGTTTCGATGGCTGAAGATTTGTCATCAGGCATTATCAAAGGACGGGTCATCAATAATACATTGGATGGAAAAGGCGTGAGAGGCATTGAGATCATCCTTTACGAGTTTGTTGATGGAAAAGAGTCGGAGATTGGCCGCACAAAAACCGACCCTGCCGGTTCCTTTTCATTTCAGGGCATAAGTGTTGACAAAAAAATAGTATACTACAGTACAACAAAGTACAAGGAAGTAGAATATTTCAGCCAACCCATTGGCTTTGAAGATAAAAAAACGCTTACCCTCGATCTGATCGTCTACGAAACGACAGGTCAGGACACGGACATATATGCCAAAATGCATCACATATTTTTAGAAATTAAGGGGGACTCGCTTTGGATAAAGGAACTCATGATAGTAGAAAACCGGGGTGACATGGTATATGTGGGGCATAATATGCTTGAACCGGGAAAGAAGGAAACACTTCGAATCTCTTTGCCAAAAGAGGCAGCCAATATTAAGTATATAGACGGCTTAATGCCCTACTATGTTGTTAAAACAGAACAAGGATTCTCTGATACCATAGACATTAAGCCGGGCATGAAGAAAATCCTGTTTTCTTACACAGTTGATTACAGGGGCCCAGGTTATCAATTTAAAAAAGGCATCCCCCTTAAGACAGACAATATTGATTTCTTCTTTCCCGATAAAGGGATCAAAGTGAAGAGTAATCAGCTGGAATTCAAAGGAACCCTTGGAGATTCGGCAGGGCGTTTTTCTCGCCTCTCAGGGAAAAACTTTCCTAAGGGATCTCAGATTGTTATAGAATTTCATGGTCTCCCCTGGATGAAAAACCTTTTCAAGTGGGTCATTATAGGGCTGGTGATAGTGTTGATTGGGGCAGGGTTTGCCTTTTCCTTTATAAAGAGGGGGCAATATCAGGACGAAGGAGAAGGACAGGCTTCCAGACCAAACAAAATAAACCTGTCTGGACAAAAGCAGGCAGTATTGCAGGCTATAGCTGAATTAGATGATCTATCAGAATCAGGTGGAGTCGATTCTGAAGAGTATCGAATGAAGCGGGCTGAGCTGCTAAAAAAGGCAAAGGAAATAACAAAACAATTGAAGCTTAGTTTTTAACGGACTGCTGCCCAAGCGAAAAGGGATTTGGGCAACAAGCATACACAATTTAGGTAGGAAAAGTTGAATTACGTATACTGTCCCCGGAATTCCTGTCCCCGGAATTCCGTATACTGTCCCCGGAATTCCGTCCCCGTTAAGCTCGTTAAGCTCCCGTTAAGCTGTAAGCTGTTCTGAAAACCGATCTTTAGGCGACTCTCTCCACCCTTTGTGCCTTGAATGTAACGCGCTGCAAACTCCCCTGCGGCACAAGCTCTATCTCCGACTTTACGCCTATTTCATCCAAGATCGCTTCTTCTACTTTCTCCCTCAGAGTTTTTAGCTCCTTCACTTCAGGTTTATGCTCTAATTTAAGCTTCAACTTGTCCATCTCAGGCTTTTCCAGTATTATCCTGAACTCACCCTCAAGCCCTTCAATCCTGGCAATAACTTCCTCCACGTCTATAGGCAGTATATTCTTTTCACCGATCTTCATGAGTTGCGAAACGCGTCCTTTTACGTAAGACATCCTCGGTAATGTACGACCACAAGAGCAAGGCTCATAAGGAAGGAGACTCCCCACGTCTCCTACTTTGTACCTAAGAAGGGGCATAGCCTCTCTGGTTAGAATAGTAAAGACCAACTCACCTTCCTCACCCTCTGGAAGGGGTTCCCCGGTTTTTGGATCTACAACCTCTATAATGCCTGCGTCAGAGGAAATGTGCATTCCGCTCCTTGCTTCGCACTCAGAAGCAAAACAGGGGCAGGTTTCTACTGCGCCGTAAAGGGTCATGAAAGGGATCCCATATTTCTCCTCAACCTTCTTCTTATAAGATTCAGCCCATCCTTCACCCACGCCGCTCACCAGCCTCAGGTTTGTGTCTTTTACCTTTATTCCCAGTTGTTCCATCCTTTCAAAGTAGCCAAGGAGCAGTGAAGGCATATGTTCGATAACTGTAACTCTTCCATCCCTAACCAATTGTATCTGATGATCCGTGTTATATCTTCCGGCAGACATCAGGATGAGGGATGCCCCTAATTCTCTATATCCTTGAAAGCAACAATCGAATCGCGTGAGAACCTGTACCATATCCGAAGGTCTTACACCCATTGTCCAACGTGCACGTGCTTCGCCTTCAGTGAAGAAAAATTCTGTTTCTTTTTTGCTAAAAGGGATAGGAACAACTGCACCAACGGTCCCCGATGTGGAGTGAAACATCTTAATCTCTCCTTCAGGAATGGCCAGTCTATCCTTTAGAGGCACATCTGTATCGACTTCTATATCCATGGTGAAGGGTATCTTACGAATATCCTCTAGAGTCGATATATCCTGAGGTTTTACCCCTGCCTTATCAAATAAACGCCGATAAAAATTTGTCCTGGTATAAGCCCATTCTACAGCATGTTGAAGTCTTTTTTCTTGCAGTTTGCGAAGCTTTTCCAAAGGCATAGTCTCGATTTCTTCATTCCAGAATTTTCTTTCTTTCATATAACCCCTCCTTTTAATGTTTGTGGTATTGTCAAAAGAAACCACAGAGAACACAGAGAAATTATCAAACATCAATAAGTTGTGAGATTTCTGTTTTCATCCCCTCTGTGCCCTCTAAATTA